>NZ_JBFBJJ010000003.1:11024-86038 GCF_040686055.1 Microbacterium sp. NPDC086615 | reverse complement strand
TTGTTCCACGCCTCGTACCAGGCGAGATCCGACTTCCCATCACCGTTGAAGTCGCCGACACCCGCCCAATCCGGCCGACTGTAACCGCTCAACCACTCCGAGCCCGAGAAACCCGAGCCATTCGACAACAGCACCTGCGCTGCGCCGTTGTGATTCCACGATTCGTACCAGACCAGATCAGACTTCCCATCACCGTTGAAGTCACCGACACCCGCCCAATCCGGCTTACCGTATCCGCTCAACCACGTCGAACTCGAAAATCCCGACCCATTCGACAACAGCACCTTGACACCATTGTTGTTCCACGACTCATACCAGGCGAGATCCGACCTCCCATCACCGTTGAAGTCACCGACACCCGCCCAATCCGGCCGACTGTAACCGCTCAACCACTCCGAGCCCGAGAAACCCGAGCCATTCGACAACAGCACCTGCGCTGCGCCGTTGTGATTCCACGATTCGTACCAGACCAGATCAGACTTCCCATCACCATTGAAGTCGGAAGCCACACGAGGAACGCTCGGAGCCTTCTTCCCGACATGGATGAACCCGCTCACCTCGCTGATGCGATATTTGCGCCAATCGAAGTCACCGCCGGCGTTGTCCTCGGAAACGGTTATCGTCCCGGCCTGAACATCCACCGACTCGACGTAGGCGACGTGCCCGAACCCGGGCGCGACCGATCGATCGAACCACGCCACGTCTCCGGGCCTCGGATTCGATTTGTCGACGGAGATGCCCTTCGATACGGCAGCGTTGCCCCACTCGTATGCGTTCCCCTGCCCAGTGATCGTAAACCGGCTGACCCCGTCGCGGCCCAACCGGTACGCAACATAGTTCGTGCAGTTGTGACCGCCGATCATGTTCCAGAACGACGTGGTGTAAACGGATTCGTAACCACCGTTACCCAACTGCTGCTTGTTGCACTGCGCGAAGCCTGTGCAGATAGCCGCGCCCCCGAGAGCTTGCGCCGCCGGGGCCGGTGCCCCCACGACGAGCGCCGACGAAGCCAAAACAACCACAGCCATCGACACGACCCACGCACGCACGCGCGACGGAAAAACCCGTGAACCGATCACGAGGCAGACCTCCCAGAGAGCGGTCTCGGGTAGACCGCGCGATCAGGGTATCGCCACCACCACCCCTGCGATAGGTCAGCGGGGTCATTCCTCTTCGGGCCTTCGAAAAGCGCTAGCCCCGCGGCTTCTCGGGGCCGCCGTCGGCCGGCGGAGCCTCGGGGGCGTTCGCGGCGTCGGGGGCGGTGGCATCCGGAGTCTCTTTCGGAAGCAGCAACGGCCGGTCGACGGTCGCGGTGACCTTCGCGGGGTCGACGACGAGAAGCATGAGCGCGACGCTCACGAGCACCACGATGAAGGTGACGCCGGCGGCGACGAGACCGACCACGAGAGCGCGCTGGATCTCATCGGCGGGACGCGTCTGGAAGAAGCCCATCGACATGAGCGTGACGAAACCGGCGAACACGGCGGCACCGAAGGCGAGGCCCAGCAGCTGGACGGGCTTCATCAGATCGCGACGGGTCGGCTTTTCGGCGGGCTTGTCGGTCACGACACGGCCTCCTCGGTGGGTGCAGCCGGAATCGGCTCGGGGCGGCGCGGCGAGAATCCCGCGATCGCCAGGAAGACGGCGACGACCGCCGCGTAACCGCCGAAGAGCCCGACGGCGATGACGATGCCGGTCAGCGTGAACGAGCCCGCTCCCTCGATCGCGTAGCCGAGGGCGAACTGCGGGTTGGTGACCAGGAGTCCGACACCGAGGACGAGAGTCAGGATGCCGATGAGCAGACCGTCGCGCGGGGCGGCGGCGGCGCGACCGGCCCGACGATCGCGGATCGCGGCGATCACCTCGACGAGGCCGCTCACAAAGGCCCACGCGATCACGATCGCGAAGAAGGTGCCGGTCTCGCGCCACGACGGGACGCTCGCCGCCATGCCCGCGATCGCCGAGACGACCGCGAGGACGATGACCGTCGCGCGGGCGCCACGGGGGAAGACGACCCAGGCCGACAGCGCGAACACGAGCGCCGTGGCGAGCGTGAACCCGCTGAAGACAGCGAGGCCCACGGACGCGGAGTGGTCCGACGAGAAGGTGACCATGGCAGCGGCGACGGCGGCGAAGAAGGCGCGCGCGAGCTGCAGATGGCGCACGTCGAAGGCGCGCGCAGGAGAGGAAGTGGCCACGGAAGATCCCGGAAGAACGGTGTCGATGGCATCCAGTCTATTCCTCGGGGAGCGCGCGACCTCCGGAGAGCCTGGATGCTGACGGGCTCATCGGCAATCCCCAGGTGACGCCGTGCGGGAGCGGAACGGCCGTCTTCTTGCTGCAGACGCCGAGCAAAATCAAGTCTTCCGGGACGAAAAAGGGTGGCGAGTTATCCTTTCTGTCGCCATGAGCGGTCGGTGTGTGACCGCGGGACGACTGGGGGGTTTTCGGTGGCTGATGTCGATCTCGAGGTGTATGGGGCACCTGACCTGACGTACGACTTCGGACGGGCCGACGCTGTCGCGTCGGCGGCGAACGCGGCCGCGAACCACATCGAAGATCAGACCGCGTCGCGGATCTCGTACGCCGCGACGGCGCGGACCGATTTCTCGGGCTACTTCTCCGAGCTGTTCAACGCGAACGCCGACATCGCGGCGAGCGACGCGCGCGAGCTGGTCTACCGACTGCGCGACGTGGCGTCGTTCATGGGGCGCCTGAGCGATGCGGCGCGGGAGGAGAACGCGCGGCGCAAGCGCGCGCGGGAGTGGCGCGACCGAGTCGAGGCGCGGCGGTCGAACTGGCTGGACGCGACGTGGGACGACATCTTCGGCGAGGAGCCGCCGCCCACCGCGGGGCCGATCGATCCGCCGGTGTTCCAGGCCACGACGCTGACGTCGTCGCCCCGACAGACGCCCGCACCGGGCGGCGGAGGCGGGGGCGGCGGCACGTCGTCGGCGCGCCCCGAGAACCTCCGGTCGTTCGCCAACGGCACCGCGGAATTGGACGCCGGCCTCTCGGCGCACCCGGGGCGTCTGTCGGAGTGGACCGGCGATTTCATGGCGACGTGCGATTTCGGTGGCATTGATGTCAGTCCGGTCGTCGCGGGTTTCCGCGCGTGGTTGGACGCGAATGCGAATGACACGGCGTGGGCGAACACGATCGCGCAGGCGTTCGAGGACGCCGGGACGAACGGGGGCATCGGGACGGTGTCGGATGCCGCGTTGGCGGCGTCGCTGGCCGCGGCGGGGGTGTCCGCGACCCGTCAGGACCTGACCATCGACCCCCCGACCGCGTGGGGCGGGGCACCGACGACGGGGTTCGTGAACGACCCGGTCAACTCCGCCACCGGCAACTTCCTCGAGCCGGAGAACGACCTGCCGTTCCCCGCGGCGACGGCGCTGCTGTCGCTGACACGCATGTACAACTCCCTGAACGACGGGGCGGGGGTGTTCGGTGTCGGGTGGTCGTCGATCCTCGACACCACCCTGCTGCTGTCCGACGATGATGCGCGGTTCGTGATGGCGGACGGGCGGCAGATCGTGTTCGGCCGGGACGGGCGCGACTGGGCGCGAGGCACCGGGGAGAACTCCTGGCTCAACCGCGCCAGCGCGGACGACCTCGCCGCGCGCGGGTTGGCCCTGTCCGAGGGCCTGCTCGTGACGGACAACGCCGGGGCCTGGTGGGCGTTCACCACCGGCGGCGACTGGGTCGCCGCCGGCGCGGGAGCCGGCAACGTCATGACCGTTCTCCGTGACGCATCCGGAGCCGTAACAGCCCTGGAGCACTCCCGCGACCGCCGCATCGACGTCGAGTACGTCGACGGGCTCGTGGCATCCGTCACCTCCTCCGACGGGCGCCGGGTCGAGTACCTGTACGACGAGGACCGTCGCCTGACGGCCGTCACCGGCCCCGGCGGCACCCGCACCTACCGGTGGAACGACGACGACCTCATCGACCAGGTGGTCTCGGCCGCCGGGGTGATCGAGTGCACCAACGTGTACGACGCGCAGCGGCGCGTGCGGGAGCAGACGACCGAGTTCGGTCGCCACACCCGCTTCACCTACCTCTCCGGCCGGGTCACCGAGGTCGCAGACAGCGACGGGTCGAACGCGAACACGTGGATCGCCGACCGCAAGGGCCGCCTCGTCGGGATCATCGACACCGACGGCAACCGCCAGTCGATGGCGTACGACGCGTCCGGCAACCTCGTCTCGGTCACCGACCGCGAAGGACGCATCACCGTCCACGCCTACGACACCCGCGGACGCAAGACCCGCACCGTCACCCCCGACGGCGCCGACATCACCTACGGCTACGACGACCACGACCGCATCACGACAGTGGTGACCGCCGACGGCGGTGTCGTCACCTACGACTACCCCAACGATCTGGAGCGGAACCCCTCCCGCATCACTGACCCCGGCGGCGGCGTCACCGAACTCGACTGGGCCGAAGGGCTGCTCCGCCGGGTCGAAGACCCCGAGGGTGTCGTCGTGCGCTTCGACTACGACGCGCACGGGGAACTGGTTGCCACGCGGAACGCCGACGGCGCCACCGCACGGCTGGTGCGTGACGGCGCGGGCCGCGTCACCCAGGCGATCACGCCGCTGGGCGCGGTCACGCGCTACACCTACAGCTCCGAGGGTTCGCTGCTGAGCCGGGAAGACCCCGACGGCGCGATCTGGCGTTACGAGCACGGCCCCGGCGGGGTGGTCACCGCGATCATCGACCCTCTCGGCGCCCGCACCGAGCTGGAGTACGGCCCGCACGGGCAGCTCACCCGCACCACCGATCCGCTCGGGCGTCGCATCGACCGCTCGTTCGACCACTTCGGCAACGTCACCGGCGTCACCCTCCCCGACGGCGCGACCTGGGGCTTCACCCACGACGCCCTCTCCCGCCTGCGCGAGATCACCGATCCCACGGGCGGGGTCTGGACCCGCGAGTACGACGCCGTCGGCGAGCTGGTGCGCACGACCGATCCCACCGGCGTGCACACTGACATCTCGCGCGAGGACACCACCTTCACGGTGCGCACCGCATTCGAAGAGACCTCGGTCCGTTACGACAGCTACGGCCGGCCGGAGAGGATCCAGGATGCCGCGGGCGACGCGTCGCTGATCACCTACGACGTTTGCGGGCGCCCGGTCGAGCTCCTCGACGCGGACGGCGGCCTCACCCGCATCGACCGCGACCTGGCGGGTCGCGTCATCGCGATCACGACCCCCGCGAGTCGCACGACCCGATACGAGTACGACCACTGCGGACGCCCCGTCGCGGCCGTCGACGCGAACGAGGCCCGCACCACCCTCGAGTACGACGCCGACTCGCGCGTCGTCGCCCGTGTCCTGCCGACCGGCGAGCGCGCCGAGACCGTGTACGACGAGGTCGGGCGCGTGGTCCGTCTCGACACCCCCGGCGTCGGCGTCACCCGTCTGGGTTACGACCTCGCGGGGCGCCTGACGTTCTCGCAGGACGCCCGATACGGTATCCGTCGCTTCGCGTACGACGCCGCCGGCCAACTCGTCGCCGCCACGAACGGCATCGGTGGGGTCACCCGGTACGCCTATGACGACCGGGGGCGCCTGGTGTCGATCACCGATCCCCTCGGATCGGTGACGACGCGCGCGTACACCGACCTCGCCCAGGTCGCCTCGCAGACCGACCCGCTCGGGCGGGTGACCACCGCCGCGTATGACGCAGCCGGTCGCCAGATCGCGCAGACGGCGCCGGACGGCGTCACGACCGAGTGGACGTACGACGCTGCGGGGCTGGCATCCGGTCTCTCGGTCGACGGGCGCCGGGTCACCGAGATCCGCCGCGATCCGGGTGAACGATCCGCCACGGTCGTCGACCACACCGGCGCCGAAACCGTGTCCCACACGCTGCGCTACAGCCGCATCGGCCGGCTCGTCGAGCGCGTCACGGGCGACGAGACGACGCGGTGGGAGTACGACGCCGACGGTGCTCGCACCCGCCTCGTCACCCCCACGGGGGTCACCGTCGACTACACACGGGATGCCGCGGGCCGCCTCACCCGTCTGGATCACTCCCGCCTCGGCGCCGTGCACTACACGCGCGACGCGTTCGGGCGGATCCTCGAAGCCCGCGCAGGCGACAGCCTGCAGACCTGGGACTACGCAGACGGCTTCCCGGTCGCGCACACGCGGACCGATGCCACGGGCGCGACCGTGACGCGCATCGAGCGCGACCACACCGGCCGGATCCTCGCGATCACGGATGCCACGGGCTCGACCCGTTACCTGCACGACGAAGCCGGGCAGCTGGTGTCGGCCGTCACCGACGCGGGCGAGACGCTCTGGCAGTACGACACCGCCGGACGCCTCGTGCGAGAGACGTCCCGCGAGGGTGAGCGCGTCTCGACGTACGACGCGGCGGGGCAGCTCCTGTCGCTGTCGGACGCCGCCGGGATGACCGCGTTCGCGTACGACGAGCGGGGTCGCCGCGTGCGCGAGACCGCTCCGGGTCACGAGACGACCTACGCCTGGGACGAGCGAGGGTGGCTCCGCGGCATCACCGAGCGCGCGTCGGGCGGCCAAGAACGCCACGTCGCCCTGCGCGTCGATGGGCTCGGCGACCTCGTCGAGGTCGACGGCATCCCGCTCCTGTGGGACACCGCCGACGGTACGCCCCGCGCTCTGCGCGCCGGCTCGACCGACCTGTTCCGCGCCCCCGGCGCTCTGGCCGGCATCGACGGCGAATGGATCGTCGGAGGCTGGCGCGACGCGCGCTCCGCCGCGGCCGACGAGCCGTGGGCAGCGCTGCGTGCGGTGCAGGCGCTGAGTGGTGACGCGGTGTCGATCACCCCGGGCGGGGATCTCGCGATCGCGGGACTGGAGTGGATGGGCGCACGCGCCTACGACCCGGCGACCCGTGGGTTCCTCACCACCGACCCCCTCGAGGCGCCCGTCGGAGCGGTCTGGGGCACGAACCCCTACTCGTACGCGGGCAACGACCCGCTGCACGCCACGGACCCGCTGGGTCTGCGTCCGGTGACGGACGCCGAGCTCACGGCCTACGGCGAGGCCCGGCAGGGGGCGCTGGCCACGGCGACAGACTGGGTGGGGGACAACTGGGACGTCATCCTCGCCGGGGCCGTCGTCGTCGTCGGAGTGGGGCTGATGTTCACCGGGGTTGGTGGGCCGGTCGGCGCTGTCCTCATCGGTGCCGCCAGCGGGGCTCTGATATCCGGCGGAACATCGTATATCTCACAGAAGACCACGACGGGAACGGTCGACTGGGGAAAGGTTGGGACGGACACGCTCACCGGCGCCGTTTCAGGAGCTGTCGGAGGAGGCGTCGCAGCGGGGCTGGCCAGGGCGAAGGATGTCGTGCGCATCGCCTCGTTTGCGGATGACGCGGGGAAGGGCGCGCAGAACCTCTATAACTTCCTAAGGAATCCCATCAATCGGGGGATGGTCTCGGGTGGCGCCAGCGGATCCACGGGCAACGTGCTCGACTACCAGTTCAGTGACGGCGACCATTCCCCCCTGGGCTACCTCCAGGCCGGCGCCTCAGGACTTGTCACGGGCGCCGGCAGTTCCGCGATCTCCGGCCACCTCGGGAAGGGCCTTGCAGAAGAGATAGCGGAACGATTCCCTGGTTTCGTCGCGGCCACGACCAGTGGCCGACACGCTGCGCCCCTCAACTACGGAAGCATGTTGGCTGAGCTGGGAGTGAGCCACGTCACGGGTGCCCTCGGCGGCCTGGTGAACACTGTGCTCAAGCCCGGCGACATGAGGTCGACGGACATCGTCAGTGGTCTGCTCCAGGGCTTCGCGAATGGCGGGGACGGACCCGTTGTAGGAAGGTGGGCACCGTGATGGCGACTCCCCGGCGCAAGTCCTCGCTCAGGCTCAAGGTGTTCGGATCGATCTTCCTCCTCATGGTGGGAGTCGTCGTCTTCTTCCTCTTCGTCGCCCCATCGCTGGAGCGGAACGCGCTCACGACATGGCAGTGCGACGTGACATCGGCGGAGCCTCATGAATCATCAGGAACGTTCAAGGGGTCGACCACGCTGCCCAGCGTGCTTCTGCACACGAGCGACTGCGGTGACATCGCCCTTCAGAACGGCGTGACCTTCGACAACAACACTGAAATCGCCGCTGACTTCGTGCCAGGTACCTACGACTTCCAGATTGGTTGGGTATCCGCTTTCCTGATCAGACTCCTCCCGAACGGGCTTCCCGAGGCCCAGTCGTATGAGCCCGTGAGCTGACCGACGCCCCGATCGAGTGCATGAAAGGCTGAGCCATGAACTTCTCCACCACGGCCGTGAGTGTCGGAGTCGCCGTCGCCGCGATGGTCATCGTCACACTGGCCGTGTCAGCCGGCATCCGCCGCTCCCCATCGACCGCGACCTACAAGGCCACCAAGGCCAACGTCCTCTTCGTCGTCTCCACCCGACGCTGGCAACGCGTGCTCATCCGCACCGTCGGCATCGCCGTCGTCGCGCTGGGAGCCGTCATCGCGTTGGTCGCCTTCACCCGTCCGGCATCACCGCCAGCGATGAGGATCGCCGGCGTTGCCACTGTCGTCGGCGGCATCCTGTTGATCCTTCTCGCCAAGGGCATGCACCGCCTACGGCTCGAAGTGACCCCCGACACCATCTGGTCCTTCCCGATGATCGCGGCACCCCGCGAGATCCCCCTCGCCGAGCTCACGGCCCTCGCCCCGCACATCACGAGCAACTACGGCGGCATCCTCGGAAAGACCGGATCGAAAACCCGGTTCTACGCCACCGGCATCATGCTCGGCTACCCGCAGCTCATCGAATACTTCCGGCAGTACCGCCCCGACCTCCCGATCCCCGACGCCGCCCGCCCCCTGCAGGAGAGGTGAGGAGCACCTCGATGAACGCGGGACTCGTCGACAGCGCGGTCGCAGACGTGGTGACGCTCGCCCAGGCGCTGAGAACCGTCGACGAAGACCGATACGCGACGTTCTTCGACGGGGTCGCCCGTGACCTCCTTCGCGCCGGCAGCCCGGACGAGGTTCGCGAGGCGGCCGCCCGCGGCCTGGCGGTCTTCGGAGGGATGAACTCGTTCACCGACCTCGTGTTGATGGACGGCATCGTCCCCGATGTCGAGAACAATCGCAGAATCGATGAACGACGGGAAGCCGTCTACGACTCTCTCAGGCGTCTCGTCTGATCGGGCGCCGAAGAGCCGACACGCGGCGCAAGGGGAAAGGGATGTCGATGGTGAAGTTCCGGGCCGCCCCGCCACGCGAGCAGTGGCCGAACGCATGAGCCGGCGACGCCAGACGTCACGACGCTCCCTCAAGCGCGGCGCGGTGCTCGGCGCGCTCACCCTGATGATGCTCGCGGCGTTGGGAGTTGTCCTGATTCCCATCTGGGACGACATCGGGATCGAGGGCCGCGAGTGCACGGTGACGGGGGCGAGCGCGGCATCCTCCGGGGGCGGACGAAGCCCGACCCTCCCCATCGTCCGAATCGAGACGAACGACTGCGGAGCCCTGAGCTGGCAGCAGGGGGTCACCTTCGACAACAGTGCCGAGATCGCTGCGTCGTTCGCGCCGGGGGTGTACAACATCGAGACGGGATGGTTCTCCCGCACGATCATGCCGCTTCTGCCCGACGGCCTTCCGACGGTAAAGAGTTTCACCTTCCTGCGGGAATGAACCGGATGCCGACCGCGCGACGACCAGCCGAGATGCTCTTCGTCCGTTGTCGCTCGAGCAGACAGGAAGTCCTCTCATGGCCTACGACGTTCTCGCGACGGCGCGCGGACTGCGCGACGAGCTCGACGCCGCCGGGCACCAGAACTGGTCCCGCGAGATCGACGACGCGATCGCGGGCGGGTCGACCGGCACGGAAATCCTGATGCGCCTGCGAAGCGTCCTGACGCGGCTCGCGCCCGGGGTGCACGCGGGCAGCCCCGAGACCGCCACGCGCGCACGCGCGATCGAGACCGAGGTCAACGGCATCCTGACCGAGGGGCGCTGATGCCGGCGGGTCGAAAGAAGAAGCCTCCGAGCAAACTCGCGGTCCTCGCGTCCCTGCTCGTCGTCGCACTGGGGTTCGCGCTCACCGTGTTCACGCTCTTCATCGGGCCGCCGCTCGAGAACAACGTGCTGACCACGTGGCGGTGCACCGTCACCTCCGCGGATCCACGAGAGTCCTCCGGCGGGTTCAAAGGGTCGAGCAGCCTTCCCAGCGTGCTCCTCCACACCACGGAGTGCGGTGACGTCGTGCTCCAGAGGGGCGTCACCTTCGACAACTCCGCGCGCGTCGCCGCCGAGTTCCGACCGGGCGTCTACGACTTCCAGGTGGGGTGGGTCTCGGCTCACATCATGCCGTTGATCGGTCTTGCCAGCGTGCAGTCCTACGAAGCGGTGCCCTGAGAGCGCGGATTACGCATCGGATAAGAATCCGTTTTCTTACTTTCATTCGGCGCAGGAATTCTGATCGAACTTCCCTAGCGTCGTCGCATGGCCCACCCCACGACGCCGCGGACACCGTGCTGAGCGCCGCCACGCGCGCGGTGTTCTTCGTGTCCGACAGCACGGGGATCACCGCCGAGACCCTCGGCAACGCGCTCCTCGCCAACTTCCCCGCCGCCCACTTCGATCGCCACACCATCCCCTTCGTCGGGACGGTGACGCCCGTGTCGACCGTCGCCGCGGCATTGCAGAGCGCGACGACGCCGGAGGCCGCACCGATCGTCTTCGCGACCGTGAAGGATGCCGGCATCCGGGCTCTGATCGCCGGCTCCGCGGCGGTGGTCATCGACCTCCTCGCGGGGCACCTGACCGAGCTCGAAGCCGCGCTCGACACCCCCGCCGAGCAGCGCTCGGGGCAGTATCACGGGCTCGGCGACCTCGAGCGGTACTTCGCGCGCATGCGCGCGGTCGAGTTCGCGATCGAGCACGACGACGGCCAGAGCGGCCGCGCGCTCGACACCGCCGACGTCATCATCGTCGCGCCCTCCCGCTGCGGGAAGACGCCGACCACGATGTACCTCGCCCTGCACTACGGGCTCCTCGTGGCGAACTATCCGCTCACCGACGACGACTTCCCCACCGACGGCCTGCCGCGCATCGTCGCCCCGCACGCGGATCGCTGCTTCGGGCTCACCACCACCGCGCTGCGCCTCAGCCAGGTGCGACACGAGCGCCGCCCGAACTCGACATACGCCAGCCTCGCCCAGTGCACCCTCGAGATCCGCCGGGCCGAAGACCTCTACCGCCGCAACCGCATTCCGTTCCTCAGCTCCGCGACCCGGAGCGTCGAGGAGATGTCCGCCGTGATCCTGCAGTCGATGAAACTGCGGGACCGCCCCCACGAAAGGCCCACCCCATGACCAACATCCTTCGTTTCGACGAGATCGGCATGAGCGATCTCGCGCAGGTCGGCGGCAAGAACGCCTCGCTCGGCGAGATGGTGTCGCACCTGGCATCCGCCGACGTCCGGGTCCCGCCCGGGTTCGCCACCACCTCTGATGCATTCGGACGCTTCCTCGCCGAGGGCGGGCTCGACCAGCGCATCCGCGCGGCGGTCGAGGGCATCGACGTCGACGACGTCGCCGCGCTGAGCCAACTGGGAGCCCGGGTGCGCGCCTGGATCGAGGAGCAGCCCTTCCCGGCCGATCTCGAGACCGACATCCGCACCGCCTACGCGGCGCTCGTGGCGGAGGAGTCGGATCCGGATGCCGTCACCTGGGCCGTCCGTTCGAGCGCGACCGCGGAAGACCTCCCCGACGCCTCGTTCGCGGGTCAGCAGGAGACCTTCCTCAACATCGGAGGGATCGAGAACATCCTGCAGGCGATCCGTCGCGTCTTCGCCTCGCTCTACAACGACCGCGCGATCGCGTACCGCGCGCACCACGGCTTCGACCACCACGAGGTCGCCCTCTCGGCCGGGGTGCAGCGCATGGTGCGGTCCGATATCGGTGCTTCGGGCGTCATGTTCACCCTCGACACCGAGTCGGGCTTCGAGGACGCCGTGTTCGTCACCAGCTCGTACGGCCTGGGCGAAGCGGTCGTGCAGGGCGCGGTGAACCCCGACGAGTTCTACGTCTACAAGCCGGCCCTCCGCGCCGGGCGCCCGGCGATCCTCAAGCGGTCGGTGGGCGAGAAGGCCATCGCGATGCGCTACACCGATGGCATCCACGTCGACGACAGCACGGCCTTCGTGGAGGTGGATGCCGCCGACCGGGCGCAGTTCTCGCTCACCGACGCGGAGGTCGAGGAGCTCGGCCGCATCGCCCTGGTCATCGAGGAGCACTACGGCCGCCCGATGGACATCGAGTGGGGCAAGGACGGTGTCGACGGGCGTCTGTACGTGCTGCAGGCCCGCCCCGAGACGGTCGTCTCGCGCCAGTCGGCGGGCGTCCTGCGCCGCTTCGTGCTGGCCGAGCGCGGCCCGGTGCTGCTCGAGGGGCGCGCGATCGGTCAGCGCATCGGCGCGGGACGCGTGCGCGTGCTCACCTCGATCGACCAGATGGCCGACTTCGCGCACGGCGATGTGCTCGTCGCCGACATGACCGACCCCGACTGGGAGCCGATCATGAAGCGCGCCTCGGCGATCGTGACCGACCGGGGCGGCCGGACGTGCCACGCGGCGATCATCGCCCGCGAGCTCGGCATCCCCGCCGTCGTCGGCACGGGTGTCGCCACCCGCGCGCTCGCCGACGGGCAGGAGGTCACGGTCTCGTGCGCCGAGGGCGACGACGGCCTTGTGTACGGCGGCATCCTGCCCTTCGTTGAAGAGCAGACCGAGTTGGACCGGATGCCGGAACCCCCCGCCAAGATCATGATGAACGTCGGCACCCCCGACCAGGCCTTCGCGTTCTCGCGGCTGCCGAACGCCGGCGTCGGGCTGGCCCGGCTCGAGTTCATCATCAACCGGCAGATCGGGATCCACCCGCGCGCGCTCCTGGATCTCGACGCGCTCGACGGCGAGCTCGCGGACGACATCCGCGCGCGCGTGGCGGCCTACCCGTCGCCGGAGGAGTACTTCATCCAGCGCGTGGCCGAGGGCGTCTCGATGATCGCGGCGGCCTTCGCACCCGAGCCGGTCATCGTGCGCCTGTCGGACTTCAAGTCGAACGAGTACGCGAACCTCATCGGCGGTCCGCTCTACGAGCCCCACGAGGAGAACCCGATGCTCGGCTACCGCGGAGCCGCGCGGTACGTCTCCCCCGAGTTCCGCGCGTGCTTCGACATGGAGTGCGAGGCTCTGCGGCGCGTGCGCGACGACATGGGGCTCACGAACGTGCAGATCATGGTGCCGTTCGTCCGCACCGTCGGTGAGGCGGCCGCGGTCATCGACCTGCTCGCGACCAACGGCCTGCGCCGTGGGGAGAACGGTCTCAAGGTCGTGATGATGTGCGAGCTGCCCGCGAACGCGATCCTCGCCGAGCAGTTCCTCGAACACTTCGACGGCTTCTCGATCGGCTCGAACGACATGACCCAGCTGACCCTCGGGCTCGATCGCGACTCGGCGCTCATGGCATCCGCTTTCGACGAGCGAGACCCGGCGGTCCGTCACCTGCTCGGGATGGCGATCGACGCGTGTCGGCGCCAGGGCAAGTACGTCGGGATCTGCGGACAGGGGCCCTCTGATCACCCCGACTTCGCCGAGTGGCTGGTGGCGCGTGGCATCCAGTCGCTGTCTCTCAACCCCGACACGGTGGTCGAGACGTGGCTCGCTCTGGCCGCGAGCGAGCGGCCGAAGGGGCAGGTGCTGACGGAGGCGCAGCTCGGGGTGTCGCACCGCGGCTGAGCACCCGCTCACCACCCCGGGAAGGGTGTCTGCGCGGCGGCTGCCGGCGTCACGGGGTTCGCCCCCGGGCGTCGCGCGGCCGCCGCGATGAGAGCGGGATCGAGCCGGAACGCGCCCAACGGCAGAGGGATCGCGTCGGGGCACAGCGCTCGGACGACACGTCCGTCGGGTGCGAGGTCGACCGTCCACGTTTCTCCCGCGGCGCTCACGGCGGGGGGACCGGGACGGAGGTCATCGAGCCGTTCGCGGAGGCGGGCCCGCACGCGCGGGTCGAGGGCGAGCTGCACGTGCGAGAGAGGGTCGAGAAGGCGTCGGCGTGTGCGCGGATCGGTGGGAGCGTACCGACGGTCCGCGCGGGGCGGGACGATCCCCGGCACACCGAGCGCGTGCAAGTCGGAGCCCGGATCGTCGAGCGACCGGGCCAGCACGAGCTGCCACAGCGCCCGGGCGATCGCGGCGCGCTGGCCGGGCGCGTCGAGCCCGTATCCGCCACCGACCGTGAGGACGCGGCCATCGTCGACGGCGGCCAGAGCGACCGGGCCGAGCACTCCGCGATCGAGGCGGCAAAGGGTCAGTTCCAGGTCCGCGTCGGCCCACGAGTCCCGCACCTGAGGAGAGAGAGCAAGGGATGCCGCGGGGGCGAGGCCCGTCCACCAGCACCACAGCGCGTCGTCGACGACGACAGACCTCGACGCTTGCGCGCGTGCGTCGTCGTTGTCGACACCCGCACCGAACCCGCCCAGCAGCGGTGGGTGCACGAGAGGCTCGTCGGGCCGCGCGTCACCGGGACGAGCCACGGCGGCGGTGTACGGCATCCATCCCTCCACGCTCCCGCGGCGAGCGCGCACCCACCGGCGTTCGACGAGGTCGTCGTCGGGCGCGAGCGGGAAGCCGGGCATCGCGCGCTCGATCGGATCGACCCAGCCGAGATCCGATGCGCGGAGCACGGGCGCCCCCTCGGCGGCGAGGCCGCGGGCCGACGCGCGACGGACCTCGAGCTGCCCATGATCGGCCGACCACCAGTGGCGGCGGACGGCGGCGTCGATCGCGTCGGGATCGACTTCGGGGGCGAGGTCGACGACGACCGCGTGCGCATCGACGCCCGTCGCCGTCGGCATCGCGATCTGCAAGTGGTGGAACGCCGCGGGGAACGGGGCCGCGTGGCCGACCCGCACCGGGCGGGCGGTCAGCGTGCGATCAGGCATGCGGCAGCGGGAACAGGTTGATCTCGTGCTCGGCGAGAGGGGTCTCACGCCAGCCCAGCTCGACCGCGATGCGCTGGACGCGTCCGTGGCCGAGGAACGGGAACGCCGCAGGGGCGTTGCCGATCGTCCCCGGCGCGATCACTCGGACGACCGTGAGTCCGGCGCTGCGGATGTCGGGGGTGGTGATGTCGACCACGATCGGCTCGACGTCCGCGCGCTCGAGGGCTGCGATCATCGCGACACGGGAGCGTTCCGCCAGCCGCGGCACGGTGCCGAGCGAACGGGTCGTCCCCGGACGCAGAAGACGGCGCATGCGTTCACCGGCGCGGGGGTCGAGGTACACCTGCTGCTGCACCATGAGGTCGTCGCAGTCGTGCATGTCGGCGCGGAAGTCGTCGAGGTAGCGGCGGTCGGCGCGCCAAGGCTTGAACGCCCGACCGTTGAGCTCGCCCTCGGTCATCACCCGCCAGTGCAGGCCGTCGGCGTGCAACAGGTCGCGCGAGCCCTCCTGCAGCGTGTACGCCTCGGTCAGGGCCTTCGAGGCTGCGGAGGCGAAGTCAGGGCGCGCCGAGAAGCCGACATTGACCAGCTGATCGTCGTCGTCGTGCAGGATCGCGGCCGCCACCGGGACGGCGAACTCGTTGTCGAGATGGACGAACGAGACGCGCGAGCCCTCGGCGACCGGCGGCGCGGTCACGCCCTCGACACGGGGAAGGGGCTGCGCGTTCAGCCACCACACCATCGTCGCGTGACGCTCGACGACCTCTTCGATCGCGCTGGTCACGGCGAACTCCTCGCTGGGGCCTGCGGCGATGCCCGCGAAGGCGCAGAAGTTCGTCGGCGGCGCGGCGGCCACGTCGGCCGAATACCAGTTGACGTAGACGAGGGATGCCGGCACCCAGATCTCGCGGCCGGTCACCGCAGAGCGTCCCGGCACCCAGTGCACGGGGAGGTCGGCATCCAGAGGGACGAAGGGGAATCCGGGGGCGGCGTACTGCGCGTCACTGTAGAGGACGAGCCGGCGGGGATCGAGCGCGGGCACGCCCGCCCGGCGCAGCTGCGCGAACGAGCCGTGCCGCACGGGCAGGGTGTCGAGGATGTTGCCGCAGTACCGCTCCACCGACTCGCCGATCGCGGCCGCCTGAGCGGATGCCGCGTCGTCGAACGCCGACCCCTGACACAGCACGTTGTTGGCCCACGACGTCACCGCACGGATGTCGGCGACGTCGGCCTGGCGAGTGACGAGAGCCGTGGGGACCCGCGAGTGATGCCGGACATCGCGCACGCGCGTGATGACCCCCGAGCGCTCGTCGACGAGGTCGAGCGCGGAGTGCGAGCGATGCCGCGTGCGCCGGTGCGGGAGCGGGAGCACCGGATGGGCGGTGTGACGCACCTCCCCCTCCTCGAGCCAGAGCTCGTGCAGGAGATCACCCGGTGCCTGCGCGAGGTCCTCACGGGCGACGGTCTCAGCGGCGACCGCGACCAGCTCCCACATCGCGTCGAGCAGAGCGGGCAGGTCAGCGGCATCCGGCCCCTGATCCCCACCGACGGCCGGACTCCGAAGCGCCCGGTGGACGGTCGCGTTGCGGGCGGATGCCAGACGGCGGGCTGCCGCGTCTTCGTACGACGCCCCGACCCCCGGCGTGACGAGGGGGCCGACCCACAGCCGACCGCGGGAGAGCTCGACGGCCAGCCACGGCACGCGGAGGTCGTGGCAGATGCGGTCGAGGTCGATGAACTCGCGCTCGCGGCCGCCGCGCAGCGCCACGACGAGGAGGCGGTCGGCCGAGAAGGCCGTCGTCGCGACGGTGCGCGGCGGACCGACCGGCGCGGGGAGCACGTCGTCATCGGCGCGCAACCGCGCGCGGGCGGCGGCGACCACCTCGTCGTCGCCGGCCAGCACGGCGCGGACCGCGGGACCCGCGTCGGGTCGCGGGGCCGGGGTGATCATGGTCGGCGAAGAGACCGCGGCGGCGGCGAGCAGCGGCCGCAGGGCAGCGGCCGCCTCGGCGAACTCGGCGCCGATCAGATCGTCGCGACGTTCGTGCCACGCCCAGAGGAGAACCTGCACGACAGCGGCGGGAACGTCGACGATGTGGTGCTGCTCACCGACGGTGACGAGGCTGCGGCGCTCGTCGAGAGGACGGATCTCGACACCGGTGCGCGCGGGGCGGGCGTCGAGCACGAGCGGGGTGGGCGTCATCGGGGGTCTCCTCACGAGAGCGGGTGGAAGCGGGTACGCGCGGGCCCGGCCGAAGCCGAGCCCGCGCGCGGAGAGGTCAGGACCAGGCGAACGAGGTCGCCACGTGACCGTGGTGGTTGGAGTTGGGAGCGAGCACCGTTTCGGCGGCGCGCTGCTCCTCGACGGCGACGATCGTGATCTGCGACATGGACATCACCTCCTCTCGAGGTCGGGGGTTTCGGACAGGTCTCCGGTGAGGGCGCCCTCGACGACCGCGCGATACCGGGGCGACCGTGCGGTCAGCTCGTCGTGCGGGCCGGTGTCGACGACGCGTCCGCGCTCGACGAAGAGGACGCGATCCATCGCGCGCATGAGCGTCGGGCGGTGCGTGATGGCCACCGTCGTCCGCCCCGCGCGCGTGGCGGTGAGGGCGGCGACGAAGTCCGCCTCCGTGAGGGTGTCGAGGCTCGCGGTCGGTTCGTCGAGGACCAGCACGGACGGGTTGCGCAGGAGGGCTCGCGCGAGTCCCAGGCGCTGGCGCTCCCCACCCGACCACGTCGCGCCACGCTCGGCGAGCAGGGTGTCGAGACCCTCGGGGAGGGCACGCACGTGGTCGGCGAGGCGCGCGTGTTCGAGTGCGGTCCAGAGCGCCCGGTCGTCGGCATCCGGTGCGAGCAGGTTCTCTCGAACGGTGGCGCGGAAGACGTGCGGCTGCTGCGGGACGAGGACGACCCGTCGGCGCGTCTCGGCCCCCGACTCCGCCGCGCAGTCGACGCCGTCCACCGACAGCTCACCCTCGGCGGCGAGGAGCCGGGCCAGCACGAGAGCGAGCGTCGTCTTGCCGGCCCCGCTCTCGCCGACCACCGCCACGTGCTCACCCGGCACGAGGGAGAGATCGGCGCCGTTCAGGGCGCTCCCCTCCCCCTCGGGGTAGGTGGCGCGGAGGTTCCGGGCCACGACCGCGCCCGGGTCGGTCGTCGAGAACGCGCGGAAACCCTCGGGGTCGACGGGGCGCACGCCCGGGGCCCGCAGGACGGCGTCGACGCGGCGGGCGGCCTCGGCGGTCTCGCCGACGCGCCCGAGCGCTCCGGCGGCGATCGCGGCGGGAGACAGCGCGGCGGCGGCGAAGACCACCAGCGACGGGGCGATGACGGCATCCATTCCCCCGGCGATCGCCGCCGAGGTGAGCAGAAGCGTCGTCAGCAGCACGACCACGGTCAGGGCATCGGTGAGGGCCTGTTCGAGACCCGCGCGCAGAGACAACCCGCGCCGCGCGCGCTGCACAGCCCCGGTCTCATCGGCCATCGCCTCGGCCTCCGCGCCCACCCGCCCGAGCAGGACCACATCGCGAGCACTGGAGCGCGCCGCGAGGACGCGCGCGGACAGGCGCGCGAGCGCCGCCCGCAGGATCTGCCCCTGGGCCGCAGCGCGGCGCGCGAAGAGCACCGGCACCGCCACGAGAAGCACCTGCGCGGGCACGAGCAACAGCCACACGGGACCGAGGAGCGCGACCGCGGTGACGTCGATCACGAGACACGCCAGAACGCCGGCCGCGACCTGCGCGACGGTGTGCGCAGCGAACCACTCCAGCGACTCCACGTCGCCCATCGCCGCCGCCACCGTGTCGCCCGACCGCCGACGGGCCAGGCCCACCGGGGCCAGACGGGCGATGGCGCGGTGCACGTCGACGCGGAGCGCGTCGATCACCCGGTACGCGAGCACATGCGCGAACCACTGCTCGCCCCAGGCTGCCAGACCGGCAGCGACGACCGCCACGATGACGGCCAGCACCAGCGGGGGAGCCCCTGCCGCGGTCGCGAGCGCCGAGGCCGCGGTCACCGAGAGCACCGACACAGCGATGGTCGCGAGCATTGCGACGGTCACGACCGCCACGACGCCGAGGAACAGTCCGCGCCGTCGGCGCAGATAGGGCACGAGCAGGCCGAGAGGGCGAAGGACGCTCACGCGCGGCCTCCCCCGGCGGGCACGGCGCCGACCGCCTCGGCGGCGAGCAACGCGGCGTACGCCCCGCCGCGCGCTCGGAGGTCGGCGGGCGCACCGGTCTCCACGACTCTTCCCTCCTGCACGACGATCACCCGGTCGGCGCTCTCGGCCACGGCGAGGCGGTGGGTGACCGCGACGATCGCGTCGTCGGGGCGGGCGGCACGCAGAGCGGCGATCACGCGGGCCTCCGCGGCGGGGTCGAGGGCCGAAGTGGCTTCGTCGAGGACCAGGACACGCCGCTGCTGCATGTCACCGCGGGCGATGGCGACGCGCTGGCGCTGCCCTCCCGAGAGCACCGCTCCGCCGTCGCCGAGCGGGGTGTCGAGGGTGAGGCGGCTCTCTCCCGTGCCGATCCCGGCCCGCGCTGCGACGACCTCGACCGCCTCGGCGTCCGCGGGAGCGGCGAGCGCGATCTCGGCGGCCACATCGCCCGCGAGCAGCGCCGGGTCCTGGGCGACCAGGCTCACGCGCGCCCGCAGCTCATCGACGCCCATGGTCCGACCGCCGAGCGAGATCGTGCCCTGCTCGGGCTCGAGCAGACCCGCCAGGGCCGCCGCGATCGATGACTTGCCGGCGCCGGTGGGACCGACGATCGCGGTGAGTCCGGCATCCACACGGAAGGACGCTCCCCGCACGACCGGTGCCGAGGAGTTCGGATGCCGCAGGCTCAGATCCCGGGCCTCCAAGGGCAGCGCGACCTCGCCGCGCGCGACCGGCTCCGTGTCACGACGCCCGCGGTCCGCCTCGACGAGGTCGAGCACGAGTGGTCCCGAGAAGGTTCCGAGGTAGCCCGCGTGCCAGGCCGCAGCGAGTTCGCGCAGGGGGCGGACCAGCTCGATCGACAGCAGGACGGCGGCGAACATCTCGAATGCGCTCAGCTCCCCACCCCGCACGGCGATGAGCACGAGCACGAGCGCCGGAACGGCGAGCAGGGCGAACTGCGACAGTCCCGACTCCACGAGCGACACGCTCAACTGGCGCAGCGTCCGCCGAAGCAGCGTGTCGGAAGCCGCGGCCAGTTCGCGCTCGCGCCGTTCTTCCTGCCCGAACGCGACGAGGGTCGTCATCCCGTGCATCGAGTCGACGAACTCGGCGTGCAGGTGCTGGTAGGCGTCCCAGTGGTCACCGCCCCGGGCAGCGAGCACCCGGTCCCACAGGCGAGGGGCGAGCGGAAGAACGACGGCGGCGACGATCGCCACGGCCCCGATCACGGGGTCCACGAGCACGAGGCCCGTTCCGACGGCGGCGAACACGACACCCGTCACCGCCAGCTGCGGCACGTAGGCCGAGAGGTACGCGTCGAGGTTCTCGACGCCGTCGGTCACGGTGGCCTGGTCCGCGCCGGTGCGTCCCTCACCGGGCGTGCGCGCCGTGCGCTCGATCAGCGCGGCGACGGCGTGCCGACGCAGGTCGCGCTTGACGGCATCCATCGCCCGGTGTGCGATCGCGGCGCGCAGCAGAGTGAGCCCGGGGCGCAGGAGCAGGACCGCGGCCACCACGACGATCAGGGGCAGGAGCGCGGAGTCGACGAGCGAGCGGCCCGCGAGCAGACCCGCGAACAGCTGCGACAGCACGACGGCCTGCGTCGCCCACGTTGCCGAGATCGCCACACCGACGCCGATGAGCGCAAGAAGCGCCCCCGTATGCCCACGCCAGAGGCGGAGGAGTCGAAGGTGAGCCATGTCATTTCACCTTATTGAGAATGGTTATCATTAGGCCATGACCGTAGGAGAGCTCACGACCGACGTCAAGTCGGCGACGACCGTTCGACGCCGCCGACCGGCCGTCGCCGTCGTCGTTCTGCTCGCCACTGCCGTTCCGGTCGTCATGGTGCTCGCCGTCGCCGTCGGCCAGATCGCGCTCACCCCGGCCGAGGTCGTCGACGCAGCCTGGCGCGCACTGACGGGAACGGCGGGGAGCACCGATGCCACACGTCTGGCCGACACCGTCGTCGGACAGCTGCGCGCGCCGCGCGTGCTGCTCGGGTTCTGCGTGGGCGCGATCCTCGCGGCCAGCGGCGCGGCATTGCAGGCGGTCGTTCGCAACGACCTCGCCGACCCCTATCTGCTGGGGATCACCTCCGGCGCCTCGCTCGGCGCAGCCGCCGTGATCGCGCTGGGCGTCGGCGCGCTCGCGGGCACGCTCTCGACCTCGGGCGGAGCCTTCGTGGGGGCGTTGCTCGCGCTCGTCGTCGTGCTCGTGCTCGTCGGTCCGCGCCGTCGGCTCGGTTCGGGTCGACTGGTGCTCGCCGGACTCGCCGTCGGGTACGCCCTCTCGGCCGTGACGAATCTCGTCGTGGTGCTCTCGGACAACCGCGACGCGATCCGCGCGATCACCTTCTGGATGCTCGGCTCCCTGGGGCAGGCGTCGTGGACCGACCTGCCACTCGTCGCTCTCGCCCTCGTGACCACGGTGGGCATCCTCACCGTCTGGGGACGCCGGTTGGATGCCATCGGCCTCGGCGACGACGTGGCCCGGAGCCTCGGGAGCGACCCCGACCGCCTCCGCCGAAACGTCGCCATCGTCACCGCGGTGGCCATCGCCGCCGCGGTCGCGGTGAGCGGGTCCATCGGATTCGTCGGTCTCGTCGTCCCCCACCTCGCCCGAGGACTCGTCGGAGCGACACATCGCCTCCTCCTGCCCACGAGCGCGCTACTCGGCGGGCTGCTCCTCGTGGCCGCCGACACGCTCGCGCGCACCGTGCTGGCTCCGCGGGAGATCCCGCTCGGCATCCTGACCGCCCTGCTCGGCACTCCCCTGCTCCTCCTGCTGATCGCCCGTCGCAGCCGCGACGCGTGACAGCCCCACCCGAAAGGAAATCGATGCGCTCGCGTCCCACCCTCGCCACCTCCCTCCTCCTGGTCGGTGCCACTGCCCTCGCCGGATGCTCCTCCCCCGGCGCCGCCGCTCCCTCCGCGAACTCCGGAGAGACGTACCCCGTGACCGTCACCGACTGCGGAACCGACGTGCAGATCGACGCACGCCCCGAGCGGGTGCTGACCGTGGGGACCGCCGCCGTCGAGCTGCTCGCCGCCGCGGGCGCCGGAGACGCCGTCACCGCCCGCACCGCCGAGTTCGGAGCGGCGCTCGCGGCCTCGATCACCGACCCGCCCTCCGACGACCTCATCCTCGACCCCGCCGACCCGACGACCGAGACCATCGTGGGGGCGACGCCCGACCTGGTGTTCGGCTACGGGCTCTTCTCGGCCGACCCGGCGCAGGTGAAGGCAGCCGGCATCCCGATCCTGACCGTGCAGGGCGAATGCGGGCACGACGCCACCACCGCGAGCGGGGCCGTCGACCTGCACACGATCACCGCCGATGTCCGGCGCCTGGGCACGGTCTTCGACACGAGCGCGACCGCCGACCCCGCGGCCGACGCCCTCGACCAGCGGATCGCCGCGGCGACGCGCCCCGCGACCGGAGACTCGGCGGCCTGGGTGTACTACTTCTCGTCGGAGGACCCGATCTCGGCATACGGCGGAGCGGGCATGCCCGCGGCGGTCCTGACCGCGGCCGGACTCGACAACGTGTACGGCGACCAGAGCGACGTGTACCTCACCGTCTCGACCGAGAGCCTCCTGGCGGCGCAGCCGACCTGGATCGTGCTCACGCACGGTCTGTACGGAGAGACCGAGGAACAGGCGCGCGAGAAGCTGCTCGCCGAGCCCGGGATCGGAGAACTGGATGCCGTGAAGGCCGGCCGCATCGTCATGGTCGGTGCCGACACGTCGAGCCCGGCGCCCGCGGCGATCGCGGGCCTGGAGACCATCACCGCGGGCACCGATGGCTGACACCCCCGCACTGCTCGAGGCCGACGGGGTCGCCGTCGCGCACGGACGCCACCGCGTGATCGAGGATCTCTCCTTCACCCTGCACCCGGGTGAGCGCGTCGCGATCGTCGGCCCCAACGGTGCGGGGAAGACCTCTCTGCTGCGCGCGCTGGCCGGGCTCACCCGCCCGGCCGGCGGGCGCGTGCTCCTCCACGGTCGTGACCTGACGCGCCTGCGGGACCGCGACCGCGCGCGGCACCTCGCCTTCGTCGCGCAGGACGAGCACACCGATCTGCCGTACCGGGCGCGCGACGTGCTGCTGCTCGGGCGCGCGGCGGGCCGCGGCGACTGGCATCGCTACGACGGCGACGATCACGCGGTGGTCTCGGCGGTGGCCGAGCGGTGGGAGCTGACGGGGCTGCTGGATCGCACCCTCGACGCCCTGTCGGGTGGCGAGCGAAGGCGCGTGCTTCTGGCGCGCGCCTTCGCGCAGCAGGCGGAAGTGGTCCTGCTGGACGAGCCCACGAACCATCTCGACCTGCGTCACCAGCACGCTCTTCTCGCGCACTTGCGCGACACCGCCGCCACCGCCGTGCTGACCCTCCACGACCTCGATCTCGCTGCCGCGTACTGCACGCGGGTCGTCCTGCTGCAGCACGGGCGGGTCCTCGCCGACGGCGCCCCCGACGCGGCCCTGTCGTCGGAGCGGGTCTCGAAGGTCTACGGCGTGCCCATCACCTCGACCCACGTGGGTGGACGGGCGCGCATCCTCGTCGGATGATCGGGGTCCCTCCCGCGGCGGATGCGGATACGCTCCGGGACGGACGACACGGCCGACCCCCGCGGCTGGGATGGAGGCATGACCTCTTCTCCCGTCCTCACCGCCACCGGACTCGTCAAGCGCTACGGCGAGCTGTCGGCGCTCGACTCCGTGTCCCTGACCATCCGCGCCGGCGAGTCCGTCGCCGTCATGGGGGCGTCGGGGTCGGGCAAGACCACCCTGCTGCACACCCTCGCCGCCGTGATCGCACCCGACTCCGGCTCCGTCGTGCTCTCGCCACCGGGCGCTCAGCCGATCGAGCTCGTCGGCCTCAGCGAGGGCGAACGCGCGCGCGTCCGCCGCACGCTCCTGGGCTTCGTCTTCCAGGAGCACCTGCTGCTGCCCGAGCTGACCGCCGTCGAGAACGCGGCCCTGCCGCTGCTGCTCACCGGGATGAGGCGACCGGATGCCGAGCGCCACGCCGCCGGCTGGCTCGCCGCCCTGGGACTCGCGGGAATGGAGTCCCGCCGCATCGGTCAGCTCTCGGGCGGGCAGGCGCAACGCGTCGCGATCGCCCGCGCGCAGGTGACCGGGGCACCGGTCGTCTTCGCCGACGAGCCCACCGGTGCGCTGGATTCGGCCACCTCGACCGACGTGCTGAGCGCGCTCCTGCACGCCACCACCGGCCAGGGCCGGACGCTCGTCATGGTCACGCACGACGCCGAGGTCGCCCGCCGCTGCTCGCGCATCGTGCGCCTGCGCGACGGCCAGGTCGTCGACGACACCGCGGGGGTCCTGCGGTGAGCACCGTCCTCCCCCTGGCCCGTCTGCTGTCGCGACCCAGCCGCCAGGGTCGCGCGGCGCTCGTCCTCCCCGCGGTCGCCTTCGCGGTGACCACGGCTCTGCTCCTCACCGTCGCCGGTGGCGCGCACATGTTCCTCGTGGATCCTCGAACGCAGAGCGGCGACGGGGTCTACGGCATCCTGGCCTCGCTCGCCCTGCTGCTGCTGGCCGTCCCGCTCGTGACGCTCGGAGCGGCGGCCGCGCGCCTGTCGAGCCGCCGCCGCAACGACCGGCTCGCCACCCTGCGTCTGCTGGGCGCGAGCGGACGCGAGATCTGGGCGCTCACGGTGCTCGAGGCCACGCTCGTCGCTGCCGCGGGCGCCGTCGCGGGCGTGGCGCTGTACGCCGCGCTCCTGCCGCTGGTCGGCCTGCTCCCGTTCTTCGGCGGCCCGGTCGGGGTCGCGGCCGTCGCGATCACCCCTCTCCTGGGGGCGGGCGTGCTGGTGGGCGTGGTCGTCATCGCCGCGATCAGCGCCGCCGCGAGCCTGCGGAAGGTCACCGTGACCCCGCTGGGCGTGCGGACGCGCAGCGCCGCGCCGCCGTCGCGTCGCGGCGCGCTGATCGCCGGTCTCGTCGGCCTCGCCGCGGTGATCCTTCTAATCGCCAACTTCAGCGTCGTCGGTAGCCTCGTCGGATCCGCCCTCGCCGTGGCGGTGCTCCTCGGCCTGTTCGTGGGCGGCATGGCCCTGCTCAACCTCGTGGGCGCGCCGATCATCGCGGCCCGTGGCCGCGCCATGGCCCGCCACGCGAAAGGTGCGGCGCAGCTCGTCGCGGGTCGTGAGCTCGCGGCTCACGCGGGTCCGTCCTGGCGCCGGGTGTCGGGCATGGCGATCGTGTCGTTCATCGCGGTGGTCGCCGGGTGCGGCCTGGCCGTCGTCAACGCGGCCGAGGGTGCCGAGGGCGTGACGCTTCTGACCGACATCCGCACCGGCGTTCTCCTCACGCTCGGTATCGCCTTCGTCCTGCTCGCGTGCGCGGTGGGGGTCACGCAGGCGGCGTCGGCGCTCGAGGAGCGCGACCTCATCGTCGGCCTCGACCGGCTCGGCATCCCGGATGCCGAACTCCGCCGCGCCCGCCGGCTCACGGTCATGGTTCCCCTGCGGTGGGCCGCGGTGGGCGGTGCCGCCCTGGGCGGGGTGCTGTCGTTCCCGATCGTGGGGATCGGTCTCGTGATGGCCCCGCTGTCGGTGGCGACGATCGCCGTGACTTTCGTCGCGGGCTTCGGGCTGGTCGCCGCGGCCCTCGCGTCAACGCGTCCGATCGTGACGGGCATCCGCCGCGGCACGGTCTGACGCTGCACCTCCGTCCCCGTCCCCGTTGAGTGTCCAAGACACGCCGTTTCCGCCCGCGCGGTTGCGGCGTGTCTTGGACACTCAACGCTGTTACGAGGTGGCCCCGCGCGGGTGTTAGCGTGCGGGGGTGAAGACGGATGCCACGACCCCGCGCCGAATCCGCGTTTCCGCCGCGGTGATCACCGACGCCGAGGGACGCCTGCTGCTCGTGCGGAAGGCGGGGACCACCGCCTTCATGCAGCCCGGCGGCAAGCCCGAGGCGGGCGAGACGGCGGCCGAGACCCTCGCCCGCGAGCTCGCCGAGGAGATCAACCTCGACGTCGGTCCCGCCGCCCTCGAGCCGCTGGGCGAGTTCGCGGCCGCGGCGGCGAACGAACCCGGCTTCGAAGTGGTTGCGGACGTGTTCCGTGTCGACATCGGTGACCAGGAGCCGGTCCTGGATGCCGAGATCGTGGAACTTCGCTGGGTCACCGCCGCGACGGCATCCGGAATCGAGATCGCCCCGCTGGCGCGGGAGTATTTCCTGCCGGAGTGACGGGGCGTCGCTCGGGCGCCACGGGCCGAACCCTCGGGCGGAGTTCAGGGCCGACACACCGCCAGCCACGGCCGCCACACGGCGCGTCGCCCACGGACTCCGCACGACGGCACAGGATGCCACCGCCCCGGCGGCACCGGCCGGCGTACCCTCACGCGGACTCCAGGCCCGACACGCCGCCACCCACGGCCGCCACACGGCGTGTCACCCACGAACTCCGCACGACGGCACAGGATGCCACGGCCCCGGCCCGCGGCCCGGAACCACAGCCCCGGCACCACCCCGCGTACCGTCACGCGGACTCCAGGCCCGACACGCCGCCGTCCACGGCCGCCACACGGCGCGTCACCCACGAACTCCGCACAACGGCACAGGATGCCACGGCCCCGGCCCGCGGCCCGGAACCACAGCCCCGGCCCCGCTCAGCGACGTCAGCCTCCGGCAGCCCCCACCAGCGCGCGCAGGGCCATCGCGGCCAGGATCTCCGCCGCGCGGTCGCCGGACGATTCGGCGCTGTGCGGGGTCGAGTTGAGCAGGCCGAAGGTGCCGAGGAGGCGCGTCTGGCGCTCGGCCGCATCGAGTTCGGGACGGACGGATGCCAGGACGGCATCCCATTCCTGCACGTATCGCCGCTGCAGACTGCGCACCTGGTGATTCGCGTCGGCGGGCAGTTGGGCGAGCTCGCGGTCCTGGATACGGATCGTGTCGGGGTCGGCCGTCGCGAAGTCGAGGTGGAAGCGGACGAGCCGCGACAGAACCTCGTCGGGGGACCCGGCCTCGGCCACCAGAGCGCGACCCCCCTCGAGCAGGCGGCGGCTGGCGTCGATCAGCAGCTCGGCGAGGAGCGCCTCTTTGCTCGGGAAGTAGTTGTACAGCGCGGGGCCGCTCATGCCCACGGCCTCGCCCAACTCCACCGTCGAAACGGCCGCGAAGCCCCGCTCGGCGAACAGTGCCGCCGCCGAACGCATCAGCGACGCCCGGCGGTTGGCTTTCTGCGTCGCGCGCCAGGTTGCCGTCACCGCAGCATCTCGCGTGCCTGCCGCAGCACCGGCTCATCGATCATGCGCCCGCGGAAACGGAACACCCCGGGCTGTCCCTCCGCCTCGGCGAGCACGGCCCGGGCCCACTCACGCTCAGCGTCCGAGCTCGCGTAGGCCGCGCGGATCGTCTCCACCTGGGTCGGGTGAATGCACGCCGTCGCGGTGAACCCCGAGGCCGCGGCATCCTCGCACTCGGCGCGCAGGCCCTCGAGGTCGGCGATGTCGAGGTGTACCGCGTCGATCGCGTCCTTGCCGTGGGCGCGGGCGGCGAGCAGAACGTTCGCGCGCGCGGTGCGGGCGACGTCGCGGTAGCGGCCGTCGGCGAAGCGGCTCGAGCGTCCGTTCATGCTCGCGATGAGGTCTTCGGCTCCCCACATCAGCCCGACCGTCGCGGGGTGCGCGGCGATCTCGGCGGCGCGCACGATGCCGCGCGCCGTCTCGCACAGCGCGATGACCTCGAACCCGTCCGTCGCCTCGACGTCGGCGGACGACTCGGCCTTCGCGAGCATCACGGTCGTGTACCCGCTCGCCCGGACGGCGGTGAGGTCGAGCGCGTGGTCGGGCGATCCCGCCGCGTTGAGCCGGACGATCACCCGCTCCGGGTCGAGAGGATGAGCGGCGAGCGCCTCACGCGCGCGTACCTTGTCGGCGGGAGCCACGGCATCCTCGAGGTCGAGGATCACGGTGTCGGCCGCCGCGGCCGCCTTGGCGTACCGGTCGGGGCGGTCGGCGGGGCAGAACAGCAGGGCGGGGCCGTGCATCAGGGCGCCTCCTCGGGGCTGTGGTCAGGGCCCGGGCCACGGTCAGGGCCCGGGGCCCGGTCGGGGTCGGGCGCGATCGCAGGGCTTACGAGCATGAGGGTCGAGCGGCGCGCTTCGGCGACCACCACCCCATTCTGGTTGCGCATCGTGTGGGCGAACTCCACGATCCCCTGGCCCGGCCGCGAGGTCGATAGGCGTTTACCCGCGATGAGCGTCTCGGCGTACAGCGTGTCACCGACGCGCACGGGAGCGGGGAAGCGCACGTCACTGAAGCCGAGGTTGGCGACGATCGTGCCCTGGGTGAGCTGCGCGACCGAGAGCCCGACCATCGTCGACAGGGTGAACATGCTGTTCACGAGACGCTCGCCGAACTCGGTCGACGCCGACCACGCGGCATCCAGGTGCAGTGACTGCGTGTTCATCGTCAGTGTCGTGAAGAGGACGTTGTCGGCCTCGGTCACCGTGCGGCCGGGGCTGTGCACGTAGGTCGCGCCCTCTTCGATCTCGTCGAAGTAGAGCCCTCTCTGGATGATCCGGATGCCACTCACTCCCCGCCCCTTCCGTCGTCCGTGCCGGGTTCGCGAGGTGTCTCCGCGCCCGCTCCTGCTCCACCCGGCTCGCCGCCGCCGGGCGCGACCACCGCGAGCGTCTGCCCGCGCGCGACCACGTCGCCGACCGCCGCCTGCAGCCGCACCGTCCCCGCGACGCTCGATCGCACGACGTGTTCCATCTTCATCGCCTCCACGGCGAGGACCGCGTCGCCGACCTCCACCGTCGCCCCGTCGGCGACGTGCACCATCACCACGGTGCCCGGCATCGGCGACACGAGCTGCGGGTCGGCGTCCGCCGCCGCGTCGGCGCGGTGCACCGCTCGCACGACCTCGACCCGTCGCACCGCCCCGCCCCGCGCGATCCACGCGCCGTCGGCGTCGACCTCGGCCGCGAGGGTCCGCGTACGGCCGTCGAGGGTGACCGACACGAGACCGTCGTCGTGCCGGACGATCCGCGCGGGCTCCCGCTCACCGGCTCGCGTGGGCGCGGCCGCCGCAATCGTCTCTCCCGCCGCGGTCGCCTCGACCGCGCTGCGCACCGGCCCCGCGACCGCAAGCGTCTCGCCCGCCCCGCCCACCTCGACCGTTCCCGGCTCTCCGCCGAGCGCGAGACGGTAGCGGCGCGGCGCGGGTGCCCCCAGCCGCCAGCCGTCGCGGCGTCGCCACGGCTCCCGCGCGCGCGAGGCCGCGGCATCCAGGATCAGAGCCGCCTCCGCGAGAGCTCGCTCATCGACCTCCTCGGTCGTGAGCCCCTCGAGTTCCCGAGCGATGAGCCCGGTGTCGATCTCTCCGTCGACGACCGCGGGCACCTCGAGCAACCGCCGCAGGAACTCGACGTTGGTCGCGAAGCCGAAGACCGCCGTGTCGCCCAGCGCGGCGACGAGCCGCCGTCGCGCGCTCTCGCGGTCGGGCCCCCACGCGATGACCTTCGCGAGCATCGGGTCGTAGTCGACCGAGACGTCGAGGCCGTCCTCGAGCGCCGTGTCGACGCGGATCCCCTCCCCCGCGGGGTGCACCACGCGCGACACCCGACCACCCGTCGGCAGGAACCCGGATGCCGGATCCTCGGCGTACACGCGCGCCTCGATCGCGTGGCCGGTGAGGGCGACGGCATCCTGATCGAAGCCGAGGGGCTCACCGGCAGCGATCCGGAGCTGCTGCTCGACGAGGTCGAGGCCGGTGACCTCTTCGGTGACCGGATGCTCGACCTGCAGGCGCGTGTTCATCTCCATGAAGAAGAACTCCCCCGGAGCCTCGGCCGACACGATGAACTCCACCGTCCCCGCGCCGCGGTAGTCGACGCTGCGCGCGGTCTCGCACGCGGCCTGGCCGATGCGCGCGCGGGTCTCGGCGTCGAGGAGGGGCGACGGCGCCTCTTCGATGACCTTCTGGTGACGGCGCTGCAGCGAGCACTCGCGCTCGCCCAGGTGCACGACCGCGCCGTGCGCGTCGGCGAGCACCTGCACCTCGATGTGGCGCGGGGCGCGGACGTAGCGCTCGAGGAACAGGGTGTCGTCGCCGAAGCTCGCCGCTGCTTCGCGTCGGGCGGCGGCGATCGCCCCCGCCAGCGCCTCGGGCGCCTCCACGACGTGCATGCCCTTGCCCCCGCCGCCCGCCGAGGGCTTGATGAGGAGCGGGTAGCCGACGCCGTCGCCGGCGGCGATCAGCTCGTCGTCGGTCATGCCCGCGCGCGCGACCCCGGGGACGGTCGGCACCCCGCGCGCCTCGACCGCGTGTTTCGCCGAGATCTTGTCGCCCATCACCCGGATCGCCTCGGCGCCCGGCCCGATGAAGACGATCCCGGCCTCCTCGCAGGCCTGCGCGAAGGCGGCGTTCTCGGAGAGGAATCCGTACGCGGGATGGATCGCCTCCGCCCCGGTCTCCCGCGCCGCGCGGATCACGGCGTCGACGTCGAGGTAGCTCCGCGCCGCCGGCGCCGGTCCCAGGCGCACCGCGACATCGGCGAGGTGGACGTGGCGGGCCCCGGCATCCGCATCGCTGTAGACGGCGACGGAACGGATGCCGAGACGGCGGAGCGTGCGGATGATGCGGCAGGCGATCTCGCCGCGGTTGGCAATGAGGACGGTGTGAAACATGGGGTGGCTCCTCACATCCGGAAGACGCCGTAGCCCGGCGCGTCGAGGGGCGAACGGGTGATCACGTCGAGGGCGAGGGCGAGAACGTCGCGGGTCTGCGACGGCTCGATGATCCCGTCATCCCACAGCCGGGCCGTGGAGTAGTACGGGCTCCCCTGCCGCTCGTACTGCTCGCGGACCGGCGCCTCGAAGGCGGCCTGCTCCTCGGCCGACCACTCGCCGCCGCCGGCCTCGATCTGGTCGCGGCGGACGGTGGAGAGGACGGATGCCGCCTGCGGACCACCCATGACCGAGACGCGCGCACCCGGCCAGAGCCAGAGGAAGCGCGGCGAGTACGCGCGTCCGCACATCGAGTAGGTGCCGGCGCCGAAGGACCCGCCGACGACGACCGTGAGCTTGGGCACCGAGGCGCACGCGACGGCGTTGACCATCTTCGCGCCGTGCTTGGCGATGCCGCCCGACTCGTACTCGCGGCCGACCATGAATCCGGTGATGTTCTGCAGGAACACCAGGGGGATGCCGCGCTGGTCGCACAGCTCGATGAAGTGCGCCCCCTTGAGGGCCGATTCGCCGAAGAGGACGCCGTTGTTCGCGATGATCCCGACCCGGTGCCCCTCGATCCGGGCGAAGGCGGTGACGAGGGTCTCCCCGTACTCACGCTTGAACTCGTGGATGCTGCCGGCGTCGACGATCCGCGTGAGGATCTCGCGGGCGTCGTAGGGGGTCGTGAGTTCGACCGGCACGATGTCCTCGAGCTCTCGCGGGTCTTTCTCGGGGTCGGCGGCGGGTTCCGGCATCCGCTGTTCGGGGGGAGGCAGCGTCGCGACGATGTCGCGCACGATCTCGAGCGCGTGGGCGTCGTCCTCGGCGAGGTGGTCGGCGACGCCCGAGACGCGAGTGTGCACGACGCCGCCGCCGAGGTCTTCGGCGGTGACGACCTCGCCGGTCGCGGCTTTGACCAGCGGCGGTCCGCCGAGGAAGATCGTGCCCTGGTTCCGCACGATCACGGTCTCGTCGCTCATCGCCGGGACGTACGCGCCGCCCGCGGTCGACGAGCCGAGCACCGCCGCGATCTGCGGGATGCCGTCGCGCGACATGCGGGCCTGGTTGTAGAAGATGCGGCCGAAGTGGTCGCGGTCGGGGAAGACCTCGTCCTGCATCGGGAGGAAGGCACCGCCCGAGTCGACGAGGTACACGCACGGCAGGCGGTTCTCGGCGGCGATCTCCTGCGCGCGCAGGTGCTTCTTCACCGTGATCGGGAAGTAGCTGCCGCCCTTCACGGTCGCGTCGTTGGCGACCACCATCACGTGCCGGCCGTGGACGAGCCCGATGCCCGCGACCACGCCGCCGGCGGGGCAGTCGCCACCGTACATCCCGTAGGCCGCGAGCGGCGCGACCTCGAGGAACGGGCTCCCGACGTCGAGTAGCTCGTCGATGCGGTCCCGGGCGAGCATCTTGCCGCGGGCGACGTGGCGTTCGCGCGCGGCATCCGGTCCGCCCCTCGCGATCGTCTCTCGCCGCTCGCGCAGCTCGGCGACGAGTTCGCGGTAGCCCTGCGTCATGACAACTCCTCGTTGAGTTACCGATCAGTAATGGAGTTAGATTACGGCTCGGTAATCGAGTTGTCTACGGGTCGGCGTTCTCATCGCGGTCGAGTGTCCAAGACGCGCCGCAACTCCCCCTCGCATTACGGCGCGTCTTGGACGGTCGACCAGGGCCGGCACGGCACCGGGCGCGCGGCGCGTCGGGCGCCGGGCGCCGGGCCGGCACGGGATGTCACCAAACCCGTTGAGTGTCCGAGACACGCCGTAACCGCCGCGCCCAATGCGGCGTGTCTTGGACAGTCGACCAGCCGAGGCACCGGCCGTAGGCTCGACGCCATGCGCAGCGACTGGATCACGCACCGACGCCCCGACGGCGAGGTGCTCGGGTGGATGGAGCCGAACGGCGACGGCTTCGTCGTCATCGACCTGCTTGGCCGGCGCTCGCCCGAGGCGGTCGACTGGCTGACCGCTGAGGAGACGCTCGAGGAGCGCGGGATCGGCTACCTCGCCGACATGTACGAGCTGCGCCTCGCCGACGGGTCGTGGCTGCGGGTACGCATCGCCGAGGTCTCGACCTCCGGCATCCGGGTCAAGAAAGACGACTGGGGCGCCGTCGGTGCGCCGCAGTTGTTCTACGACGTGGCGTTCCCCGTCGACGAAGGGGTGCTGCGGCCACTGACCAAGGGCTGAACACAGGTGGCTGAGCTTGTCGAAGCCTCCGGTCCCTTCGACAGGCTCAGGGACCTTCGACAAGCTCAGGGGCCTCGCGAAACCACGAAGGGGTGCTGCGGCCACTGACCAAGGGCTGAACACAGGTGGCTGAGCTTGTCGAAGCCTCCGGTCCCTTCGACAAGCTCAGGGACCTACGACAAGCTCAGGGACCTACGACAAGCTCAGGGACCTACGACGAGCTCAGGGACCTACGACAAGCTCAGGGACCTCACGCAACCCCGGAACCTCGACACGCTCACCAGGAGCTCTTGCGGTAGTCCTTCAGGAAGATGCCGAAAAGGTCTTCGCCGGCCTCGCCGCGCACGATCGGGTCGTACACGCGGGCGGCGCCGTCGACGAGGTCGAGCGGGGCGTGGAAGCCCTCTTCGGCCAGGCGGACCTTGGTGAAGTGCGGGCGCTCGTCGGTGATCCAGCCCGTGTCGACGGCGGTCATCAAGATGCCGTCGGACTCGAACATCTCGCGCGCGCTCGTCCGCGTGAGCATATTCAGCGCGGCCTTGGCCATGTTGGTGTGCGGGTGACCGGGGCCCTTGTAGCCGCGGCCGAACACGCCCTCCATCGCCGAGACGTTGACGATGTACTTCCGCCGCGCCGTCGACGCCGCCATCGCGGGGCGCAGGCGGCTCACGAGCAGGAACGGCGCGGTCATGTTGGCCAGCTGCACCTCGAGCATCTCGAGGGGCTCGACCTGGTCGACGTGCTGCGTCCAGCTGTTGATGCGGTCCTCGTCGGGCACGAGCCCGCCCGCGTCGATCGCGGTGCCCGCCGCCAGGCGCTCGAGCGACGACGAACCCGCCGCCATCGCCTCGGCGGTCAGCTCCTCCGCCGTGCGCGCGGCCGACGCGAGGATCGGATGCGCCGACACCGACTGCGCGAGAGCGAGCGGGTGCGCGTCGTTCGTGTGGCCGAAGGTGACCAGCTCGGGCAGCGGTCCGTCCGGGAGTGGTGCGAGTTCGGCATCCACCAGGGGTTTGTACGCCCCCGGCGAGCGCCGCACGGTTTGAGCTGCGTTGTTGATGAGGATGTCGAGCGGACCATCGGATGCCACCGACTCGGCGAGTCCGATCACCTGGGCGGGATCACGCAGGTCGATGCCCACGACCTTGAGCCGGTGCAGCCAGTCGGCGCTGTCGGGCAGCGATGAGAACCGCCGCACAGCGTCGCGCGGGAAGCGGGTCGTGATCGTGGTGTGGGCGCCGTCGCGCAGCAGCCGCAGCGCGATGTACATGCCGATCTTCGCGCGGCCGCCGGTGAGCAGCGCACGTTTGCCGGTGAGGTCGGTGCGAGCGTCGCGCTTGGCGTGGCTCATCGCCGCGCAGTCGGGGCAGAGCTGGTGGTAGAACGCGTCGACGAGGGTGTAGTCCTCTTTGCAGATGTAGCAGGCGCGGGCTTTGATCAGCTCTCCGGCGAACGGCGTGGTCGTGCGGGTCGCGAGCGGGATCCCGCGCGTCTCGTCGTCGATGCGGTCGGCGGCACCGGTCGCCGTGGCGGCCACCACCGCGCGGTCGGCGTCGGCGATGCGCTGGCGCTTCTCGCGTCGCGACTGACGCTTGACGTCCTTGTAGAGCTTGCCGGTCTGGCGGCGCAGCGCGATGTACGCGGGGTCTTCGCGATCGAGCGACGATGCCGCGTCGATGACGCGCAACGCGATCTCGAGCTCGGTCGGATCGATGGATGCCACGCGCTCGACGTCCGGCTCGGCACCGGGGTCCGTGGCATCCGGATCCGCACCGGTCAGCGGCGCGGCGGCATCCGGCGCGGTGACGCGATCGGCGTCACGATCGGGGCTGGGGGGTGTTTCGGGCACAGGGAAGTGTACCGAGGGCTCGCTGGACGCGGGATGGGTCTCCGCCCCGGGATTCGCTCGATCACCGCATTGCAGGCGCGAGCCCTGCTCTCAGGGCTTGCGGCGAGGGCGGCCTACTGCTTGCCGCCGTCGACCCAGCGCGTGTGCGCCTTCAGCGCGTGCAGCACAGCCACGCGCACGACGAAATACGTCACCAGGCCGATGACCGCGAGCGCGACCAGCCAGCCGAGCAGAAGGATGAGCAGGTGGGCGCCTCCGACAGCTGAGAACATCCGGCGAGCCTAGTCGCGGGGCTGCCGAGACTCCAGGACCCACCGTTCCACCGACGCGCGTCGGCGGAAGGCCGCCACCGCCAGCGCGACGGCTCCGACGAGGACGGCGATCGCCCCGATGATGCCGCCCGCGACGAGTCCCGACGAGTCCTGACCGCTCGCGGCGAGGACGCCGGACGCGGGCGTGGGGGTCGCCGTCGGAACCGGGGCGGGCACCGCGGTCGGGGTCGTCGTCGGGCTCGCCGTCGGCGTCGGCGTCGGCGTCGGCAGCGGCTCGTCGATCGCCGCGCGCATCACGGCTGCCCACTTCCACGGAGCCTCCGTCCCGCCGGGGAGCGAGTTGAAGTACTCCCATCCCGCGATTCCGCCGAAGGTGGGGGTCGTGGTCTTGATCTCCTGGATCGACGCCGTCAGCTCGTCGAGCGGAACCCATCCGTCCCCGCAGTTGTCGGGGTTCGTGAGGGCGGCGATCACGATCTTCGACGCCGGGATCCCGGCGCCCTTCGTGCTCTGGTAGTCGACGATCTCGCCTTAGTCCGCCGCGGTGGGATCGCCCCACCCGCAATAGAACTGCGTGTTGAACCAGTCGATCGAGTCCCCCGAGCTGCGGTACAGGTCGTCGTAGTCGAATCCCGAGAGGTTGTCCTCCCCCACCAGCGCCGCGGTCACGGGCGACAGCGTGATGAGGAACGACGGGCCGAAGTCGGCGCTCAGGTCGGCGACCACCTTCTCGACCACCGAGATGTCGGTGTCGGTCTCGACGTCGAGATCGATGCCGTCGAGCGCGTGCGCCTCGACGAAGTCCCGGAGCCGCGCGTACTGCACGTCGTAGTCGTCGGTCAGGCTCTGCCAGGTGGCGTTCTGCGCGCCGCCGATCATCCCGACGACGGCGACCCCCGACCGCTGGATCTCGGCCAGTTCGCTCCACATCGTGTCGAAGGAGGGGTCGTCCGGCAGCAGATCGTTGAGCCGCAGTTCGTCGGCGTTCATGTGCACCGCGGCGAGGTTGACGACGTCAACGCCGGTGTTCTCGGTCACGAGGGGCAGCGGCGAGATGTACGCGCCCGTCGATCCGTCGACGAACTGCTTTTGGTAGTAGACGACGACCCGCCCGCTGTCGCGCACGACGGTTCCGGATGCCGTCGACCCGGCCGGCCCGGCCGCCGATGCCGCTCCGATTCCTCCCCCGAACGCGAGGGCCAGCGCGACGACGGCGGCTCCCACGATCACCCGAGTACCGTGCGTCTTCGTTGCGCGCTGCGTCATGTCCGCCCCCTGTCCTCGTCACAGGATGCCGTCACAGCGGCATCCGGGTCCAGTCGGCGCCCGGGACGGAAGCTCTGCGCGTCAGCGATTCGCGACGAGGGGGGCCGAGCGCACCGAGGAAGGCCGGGCCGCGGACCTCGACCGGTCGTAGCGCAGCAGCCACCGCTGCGCCGGGATCTCGATGAGCTTGTGCATCGCCCAGGCGAGGGCGAGCGCGATCCCGAAGGCCGCGAGCGCGAGCGGCACGGCCTGACGCCACGGCAGCTGCGGGTGTCCGTCGGGCCACGCCGACGAGACCGAGGCGATGACGAGCAGGTGCACGAGATAGAACGCGAACGACACGCGTCCGAGCTCTTGCCAGAGGGGCCGCGCGAGGAAGGTCGAGTTCGCCCGGGCGTCGGCGTTCGCGAGCGAGGCGACGAGCAGCGCGTAGAACCCCACGGTCGCGGCGAGGCCCGGGTGGATCTCGGTGCCGGGGAGAGTGGGCGCCTCGGACAGCGCGTATCCCGCGATCGCGAGCGGCACCGCGACGACCAGCCGAACGGGCTGCCAGGCGCTCTTCTTCACCAGCAGCGCGAGGCTCACGCCGATCACGAACTCGGGCATCCGCAGCAGCGGGGTCGACGCGGCCGACATCGGGAGGGGCGACATCGACGCGATCTGCGGCGCGAGAGCGGCGACGACGAGGGATGCCACGACCACGACGCCGAGTGCCCGGTTCGACGCGCGCGCGAGCGGGCGGATGAGGAAGGGGAAGGTGAGGTAGAAGAACGCCTCGCACACGAGCGACCAGCTCGCGGGGTTGCCGGCCTGCCACCAGTCCGGCACCCAGCCGTTGACGAGGAACACGTTCGCGACCAGCGGCGCGGTTCCGTCGGTGCGGATCTCGGGGACGAGGGTGGCCGCGGCGATCAGCGCGAGCCCGACCCCGACGAGGTGCAGCGGGTAGATACGCGCGATGCGGTGCCACCAGAACGACCGCGCGGTCTGCTGCGGCTTGTATCCCCACGCGAGAACGAAGCCCGAGAGGATGAAGAACAGCGTCACGCCGGTCTTCCCGGCCTCGAAGAGGGTGCCCCAGATCACGCCGGGCGCGCCCCCGAAGTATTCGACCGCCATGAGGTGGTGGCCGAAGATGAGCATCGCCGTGGCCCAGCGCAGTCCCGTGAGGGAGGGCAGGTTGCGGACCTTGTCGAGAGGGCCGGGGCTCTTCGCGATCGGGGCGGCGACGGGGGCAGTGAGCGTGCTGATCGTGATCGCCTCCCGTGTCGTGACCGAGCGCGATCCCGAGCCCGTCGACGACACCGCCTATGGAGTCGACCTGAGCACGTGGAGTCGCGCAGACCGGGACAGACGGTACACGGCGGTCTTGAAGAGATCCCTGGGAGGGGTGGGGGCTTGACGTCCGACCATCGGCACCTTTCCGCTCCCTTGACGGTTACCGAGTAACCCCCTACGCTGTGGTTACTCAGTAACCCTGGAGGTTCGATGTCCGTCAAGTTCGCTCTGCTCGCGCTGCTCTCGCGGCAGCCCTCGACCACGTACCAGCTGCGGAAGGACTTCGACGAGACGACGAGCAATTCCTGGCCGTTGAACATCGGCCAGGTGTCATCGACCCTCCAACGGCTGCAGCGTGACGGCCTGGTCGTGCGCGACGCGCACGATGACGACGACGCCCGCCCCTGGCATCTCACCGACCAGGGGCACCGCGAGCTCGAGGCCTGGTGGGCCGACCCCGTCTCCCCGGCCCAGCGCGGGCGCGACGAGATCGTCATCAAGTTCGCCCTCGCGGTGGCCCTCGGCGACCTCGACGTGCACGACCTCGTGCAGAAGCAGCGCAGCGCCACCCACCGCACGCTCCACGACCTCACGCGCCTGCGCCGTGGGCTCGACGCCGACGACATCGCGGGACGTCTCGTGCTCGACAACCACGTCTTCCTGACCGAGGCCGAGCTGCGCTGGCTCGACGATGTCGAAGAGACCGCCGCGCGGCGGCGTACTCCGGATGCCACGCACCACGCCCCGCGGACCACCCCGGCCGCACCGCGCGAGCGGAGCGCGCGATGACCGCCGTCCTCGAACTGCGCGGTGCGACCCGGGTTCACGGTCAGGGAGCCCGCGAGGTCACCGCCCTGCGCCACGCCGACCTGATCGTCCGCCCGCGCGAGTTCGTCGCCGTCATGGGGCCATCCGGATCGGGCAAGTCGACACTGCTCCACCTCGCCGGAGGACTCGACCGGCCGACGTCGGGGCAGGTGCTCCTCGAAGGCACCGACATCGGCGGTCTCGACGCGACGAAGCTCGCGCTCCTCCGCCGCCGGAGCGTCGGCTACGTCTTCCAGGATTTCAACCTCCTCCCCTCTCTGACAGCCGCCGAGAACGTCGCGTTCCCCCTCGAGCTCGACGGCCACTCCGCACGCCGCGCGCGCCGAGCGGCGCTCGACGTCCTCGCCGACACCGGGCTGATCGATGTCGCTGACCGCCGCCCCGACGAGCTGTCGGGTGGACAGGCCCAACGCGTGGCGATCGCGCGCGCCCTCGTCGGGGCACGCCGACTCGTGCTCGCCGACGAACCGACCGGCGCCCTGGACTCGGCCACCGGCACCGCCGTCCTGGAGGTGCTGCGCGACCGCGCCGATCGCGGGGCGGCGGTGCTCATGGTCACGCACGAACCGCGTTTCGCCGCGTGGGCCGACCGCACGATCTTCCTGCGCGACGGACGCATCGTCGACCAGACGGGGCCGAGCGATCCCGACGCGCTGCTCGCCGAGGCATCCGGGGTCGTCTGATGCGCGGAGTCCTCTCGTGGCGACCGACTCTTCGGCTCGCTCTCCGCGACACGCGCGCACACGGGCTTCGCACGGTGCTGTCGTGCCTGCTCATCGCGCTGCCGGTCGCCGCGCTCGTGGCGTGGGCAGCCGTCCAGCAGGCCCCGACGCCGTCGCGCGACCAGGCCCTCGCGAGCATCCCGTCGGGCGCGCAGGCCGTTCTCACCGCGACCACGCTCCCGCGCGAGGCGCCGCCGTTCCCCCAGCTCCCCGAGGGAGCCCCCGGCCCCTGGAACGGCGACCTCCAGACCGCACCCCCGACGGCCGACGAACTCGCGCGCGCTCTTCCCCCGGGCGACCGCCTCATCCCGTTCTGGAGTTCGCTCGACCTCATCGCGACGACGGGGCTGGATCTCGCTCCCGGAGTCGAAAGCACTGCCGGAGCCGATGTGGCGTCGGCCGACATCGACGTCTCGACGCTGTCGACCGGGCGCCTGATCGAAGCGGATGCCGAGGGGCTCGGCATCCTGATCCCGGCCCTCGCCGAGGGGCGGATGCCCACCGACGACACCGAAGCGGTCGTCTCGCGAGCCTTCGCCGATCGCCTGGGCCTCACCGTCGGCGACGACGTGTCTCTCGTGGCCCCGCCATGGTCGGGGTGGTACGGGAGCACGGGGGAGGGGCGCCTCGGCGAGGTCGTCCAGAACGTGCAGCGCGGCTACCGCGTGAGCGGCATCGCACCCGGCGCCGCGCAGACGGCGTGGGCTCCCGCGGGCTGGATGTCGCGCCTCATCGCCGCCGACCCCGTCGGGATCGACGGGCGCTGGCTCGTGGTGGGCGAGGCGCCGGTCACGTGGGAGAACGCGAAAGAGCTGAACGCCCTGCAGACGTTCGCCGTCTCGCGCGACGTGCTCGAGAACTACCCGCCCGCCAGCGCGCTCTACCCCGTCGAGACGGATGCCAAGGCGCTCATGGAGCGCGCGGCGGTGACGGTGCTCGTCGCTTTCGTGGGGGCACTGCTCGTCCTCGGCCTCGTGACCCCCGCGTTCGCGGTGGCGGCCGACGAGTCGCGCCGGATGCTCGGCCTCGCCGCCGTCGCCGGGGCCACCCCGCGCGATCTGCGACGCACGATCCTCTTGCAGGGTGGCCTCGTCGGCGCCGCTGGCGGCCTCGTGGGCGTCGGCCTCGGCATCGCGGGTGGCGCGCTCCTCATCGCGGCGGTCTACCCCGACGCGAACATGTGGACCCGGTTCCCGGGGTGGGCGCCATTCGCGGGCGTCGCCATCGCCGTCGTGATCGGGCTCGTCGCCACTCTGGGTCCCGCTCGCCGCGCCGCACGCCTTCAACCGGTCGACGTGGTCCGAGACCGTGCCGCCGCGCCCACCGCACCGCGCCGCGCCCGCGTCATCGCGCGAGCAGTGCTTCCCGTGCTGCTCGCGGTGCTCGCCGTGGTCGCGGGGTGCGGAGCGTTCGCGCGGGCCGGAGCGTTCCGTGACGACCTCGCTCAGCTTCCCGTCGAGTACCGCGCGCCCGGCCAGGTCGACCCCTCGTCGGCCCTGCTGGTCGCCGCGACCGTCGTCCTGGGCGCGAGCGCTCTCGTCCTCGGCATCCGGGCGCTCCTCTCCGTCGCGGGTCGCACCGCGGGGCGCGCTCCCCTCGCGCTCCGACTGGCCGTGCGCGACGGTCTCGATCACCCGACACGTGTGGTCCCCGCGGCCGCGGGCGTGCTGGTCGCGGTGCTCGCGGCATCCGCTCTGCTCGTCGTGACCGGGTCGGGAACGCAGAACAACCGCGACTCCACGGGACAAATGGTCGGCGCCGGGCACGTCGTGCTGGGCACGTTCGTGCCCGTCTCGCCCGCGTTCGACCGACTGGTGTTCGCCGACGCCACCCGCGCGCTGGCCGAAGAGCTCCCCGTGACCGGCACGCTCCCGATCGAGACCACTGCGGTCGGCGGCTCGCAGCACATCGAAGCGCTCCCCGCGCCTGGGAAGACCTGCCCGGCCGGCCTCGCCCCGGACGCGCCCGCGGTGCTCGACCCCGGCGAGGCCGTGACCTGCCGCGACGCGGTCGACGGCTACTCGCAGAGCATGAGCCTCGCGTGGATGGGCGGCACGAACACCTACGTCCTGTCGCCGGGCGCGGTCCGCGCGTCGGGGATCGCCGGGGCAGACGCCGCCGCCGACGTGCTGGAGGCGGGCGGGGCGATCGTCAACGATGCGACGAAGCTCAGCGGTGAGGGGGAGGTACGGCTCGCGGTCGGGGCCGACATGTTCCCCGGCGAAGAGGGTGCCTCATCGATCACGCCCGTTCCCGGCGCCTTCCTGCGCGGGTTCGCTCCGCCGCTCACGGTCTCGCCCGAGACGGCCCGCGCGCTCGGGATCACCCAGTTCGACTTCGTGGGCGAGTACGTGCTGACCTCGCGACCGCTCACCGCGGGCGAGCTGGACCGCGCTCGCCAGATCGTCACCGCCCACACCTCGCTCGTCACGATCGCCATTCCGCAGAACGTGGACCCGTGGGGCGATGCCGCGGGCCTCGCACCGGTCCTGGCCCTGGCCGCCCTCGCCGTCGTCGCGACCACGGTGTCGCTGCTGCTTGCGCGCACCCAGGCCCGGCGCGATGCGACCACGATGTACGCGGTCGGCGCGACCCCGCGGTTCCTGCGTCGGGTCGCGCTCGCGCAGGGGTCGCTGATCCTCCTCCTCGGGGTGCCGCTCGGGCTCGGCGCGGGACTCGCGATGGGCTCGTACGTGGTGGCGTGGTCGCGGTTCGCCGGGAGTCCCGGGTCGTGGCTGCAGACGATCCCGCTGTGGGACCTCCAGGGCCTGCTCGCGGTCGGGGTGGTCGGAGCGTCGCTCGTCGGGGTGTTGCTCGTGGCGCGCCCGCCGCGACGCGCGGTCCGGCGGGTGGACTGAGCGAGGCTTTCCGAGCGTGGATGCCATGCGTCCAACGGCGCGTGGGGCGGGGCCGACGCCTCCGGAACGCAACGACGTGTGCGCGTGGCGGGTGGGGGCCGAAGCCCCCTTCTCGGGCTGATCACGCGCACCCGCGTGTCGGGCGGAGGAGATTCCGGGAGCGGAGGATCGAGCCCGCGGCATCCGTCCTCCCGTCACCGCATTTCCTCCCCTCGCCTCCCTCGCCCCTCAGGGCCACCCACCCCTCTCCGCCGCCGCCCGCGCCGTCGCGCGCAGGAACTCCTGCACGAGCGCGTCGGGATCGGACGCCGTCCGCACCCGCTCGGCCGGCAGCAGGAACTCTCCGAGCCCTTCGCTGAAGAACGCCTCCGACGGCACGACCGCCGACGCGAACCCCGCCGGAACGGGGTACCCGTACGAGGAGAACGCCCCCTCGTCACCGCCGCCGGGCCAGAAGCCCGCACTGCTCAGCTCGTCGGAGTAGCTCTCGCGCATCACCTCGTCGGGGCAGTGCGGCACGCCTCCCGGGTGCACCGGGGCCGGACGGCCCGAGAACCGCGTGACCGCGAGGTCGAGCGCTCCCCAGAAGAAGTGGACCGGGCTGCATTTGCCTCGGAATCCGGCGCGAAACGCCTCGAGCTGCCGCTGCGCGTAGACCAGCTGCCGCCAGAACGCGTGCGCGTGCTCGGGCTCGTACGTCGCGTGCACGGTGTCAGTGGCGAACGGCAGCGCCACCTCGACCTCGTTGGGCCATGCGTGGATCTCGGCGCGCACCCCCAGCTCGCCGAGCGCTCCGAGAATGGCGGCGTAGAAGTCCGCGACCGAGAGCCCCGCGAGGGGCAGCGCGATCTCGCGTCCGTCACTGCACCGGATGCCGAGCCGGTGCGCGATCAGATCGAACTCGATGTCGAGCAGGCCGCCGCGGGCATCGAAGGCCCCGGTGCTCAGTCCGCGCGCCGAGACACGCAGCGTCGCGTGCCAGTAGTGGTTGACCGGAGGCGACGAGACCATGCGGATCTTGCCCACGATCTGCAGCCACATGTGCAGCGTGTCCCGGGTGGCCTGCCAATCGGCCACCGCGAGGCGCGGGAACGGCTCGGTCATTCGTCTCCTCGGCGAGCGGCGAGCTGCTCCTCCCAATCCGCGGGGAGCCGCTCCTCCGGCCCCGGGACCGTCTGGTCGACGGGGTGGGTCGTCGGCGGGGCGAGCGGGGGGCCGTGCACGACCGCCGAGGTCTCGTAGTCCCACCACCACACCTCCCCCGGCTCGAAGCTCTGGATGTACCGGTGCCCCGTCGCGTGGAAGTGGGCCGTCGCGTGCCGGTTCAACGACGAGTCGCAGCAGCCGACGTGTCCGCACGCGGCGCACCGGCGCAGGTGCACCCACCAGCTTCCGCTCGCGTCGCACTCCTGGCATCCGGTCCCGCTCGGGGGGACGCCCCGGTCGATCTGCTCGGCCGTGGTCATCAGGCGAGCTCGGCGACGGCGTCCGTGATGACCTTCACGACCTCGGCGGGGTGGCTCTGCATCACGAGGTGCGGCGCGTCGAGTTCGATGACCGACCGCAGCCCCGCGCGCTGGTAGCCGAAGCGCTCGACGTCGGGGTTGATCGTGTGGTCGGCGCTCGAGACGACGCCCCAGGCGGGCTTCGTCTTCCAGGCCGCGACCGGCGCGTTCTCGCCGAACGCGAGGGCGGCGAGCGGCCGCTGCGACACGGCGAGGACCTCGGCCCGTTCGAGCGGCACACCGCGCGCGAAGACCTCGGGGAACGCGGCGACCTCGACCGACACATCGGTTCCCGGCTCACCCCCCTCGACCGGGAACGGCGTGTAGACGAGGTGCTGCGCAAGGTCGGAATCGGGGAAGCCGCCCTGCAACTGCCCGAGGCTCTCACCCTCTTCGAGCGCGTAGCCCGAGACGTAGACGAGACCCACGACGTTCTCGGCGACGCCCGCCACGGTGATCACGGCCCCGCCGTACGAGTGCCCGGCGAGGAGCACCGGTCCCTCGATCTGCTCTACGACCGAGCGGATGTACGCCGCATCGCCGATCAGGCTGCGGTTCGGCACGGCGGGAACCCGCACGGTGTACCCCTGGTCGAGCAGCGTGCGGGTCACGGGGGCCCAGCTCGCGGCATCCGCGAAGGCTCCATGGACGAGGACGATCGTGGGTTGTTCGGACATCGGATGCCACTCCTCTCGTCGCGGCCGAGTCGCCGCGAGTGGGTGCCCACGCTAGGCAGCGCGGCACCGGGGCGGCAGGGGCATTCGTCGAGAATCGCGCTCGACAGATGTCGAAAGCGGGTCCCCGTCGGGACGGGATCGGTGACAGGCTGGAGGGAGGGTCGAGACGGGGAGCAGCGGATGACGGGACAACGACGTCGAGTCGGGATTCTGCTGTTCGACGGGGTCAAGGCGCTCGATTTCGTGGGGCCGGCCGAAGTGTTCTCCGAGACGAACCTGACGACGGATGCCTACGAGCTCCGGTTCTACTCGCCCACCGGCGCCGATGTCACGGCGTTCATGGGCCTGCGGATCGGCGTCGACGGCGCCGCGTCCGAGAGCGGGCCGCTCGACACGGTGATCATCCCGGGGAGCGAACGCGCACCGGGCGTGTTCGACAACCCCGACCTGCAGCGGGCGATCACCGACCTCGCGCGCCAGGCGCGACGCATCGCGTCGATCTGCAGCGGCGCGTTCGGTCTCGCCGCCACGGGCCTCCTCGACGGTCACCCCGCGACGACGCACTGGAAATTCGCCGACGCGCTGGCCAGCCGCTACCCGAGGGTCGCGGTCGACTCCGAGCGCATCTTCACCAAGCAGGGTGACATCTACACCTCGGCGGGGGTGGCCGCGGGTATCGACCTCGCGCTCTCACTGGTCGAAGACGACCTCGGCGCCGAGGTCGCGCGCAGCGTCGCCCAGCACCTTCTCGTGTACATGCGCCGCTCCGGCGGGCAGTCGCAGTTCTCCGCGGCGCTGAAGATGCCGGCCCCGCGCACGAGCATCGCCCGCGCGGTCGCCGACTACGTCTCCGACGATCCGACCCGGCCGACGAGCGTCACCGAGCTCGCGGCGCACGTGAACGTCAGTCCGCGGCACCTCACCCGCGTCATCCGCGACGAGCTGGGCGTCACTCCGGCCGCCTACATCGCGTCGCTGCGGTTGGAGCTCGCGGTCAACCTGCTCGAGTCGGGGGTCTCGATCGCACAGTCGGCCGCCGCGGCGGGCTTCGGCTCGCCCGCGGCCCTGCGCCGCGCTTTCCTCGCGCGCTACCGCGTGACGCCGTCGGGGTATCAGCAGCGGTTCCGCTCGACGGTCGCGCCGCAGGCCGAGGAGCTGTCGGCGTAGATCGGCCACAGCGGGCGTCCGCGTCGGGCGGAGCGGGGACGAGCGGAGGATCAGGGGCGAGGGGAGGATCAGGCGCGGACTGTCGCCCTTCCTCCGTCCCTGACCCTCCGCTCGTCACGCGCTCCGCCCATCACGCGCTCAGGCCGGCACGCGGTCCGACGCTCACGCCCTCCGCTCGTCACGCGCCGGCCCTCACGCCGCTCGTCACGCGCCCCGGCCCTCACGCGCTCGGCTCGACGCGCGGCTCCCGCCCGTACGCCCTCCGCACCAGGTCGCGCAGAGCCTCCACTCCAGGAGTGTTCGGTTCGGCGAAGAACTGGGTCATCGTGCAGCCTCGGGATGCAGGGATCGCCAACGTCTCGCTGCGCAGCCCCACCCACCCGTGGGACTCGATGTACACGAGCGGCCACGAGCTCGTGTGCGGTCGCACCTCGCACCGCTGCCACAGCTCGACGAAGCGCGGATCGGTGGCGCTGAGCGTGTCGACGATGTGCCGCAACCGGGGACTGCGCGGGTCCGCGTGATACCGCAGCGACGCGACGAGGTTGCTCGCAGTTCGGCGCCAGTGCGACTCCGAGTGCGGGTCGGGATAGTGCTCGAACACCGACAGCACGAGGTTGAGTCCCGGGCGCAGACCCCCGGGCGCGAGCAGACGGCCCGCTTCGTTGACCCCGATGACGTCGAGGGTGCCGTTCGACAGGTACGCCGGCGTCTCGGGGTGCAGGTCGAGCAACTCCCGGATGCCCGCGGGGACCTCGTCGCTGACGGCCGGCGCCTCGTGCCCCGCCGACAGGTTCGCGACGCGGTGCAGGTGCTCGTCGCCGTACACGTCGAGGAGGAGCGCGCGGCTGAGGGCGCTGAGCACCTCTGCCGAGGGGCGGTGGCCCCGCCCCTGCTCGAGGCGCAGGTAGTAGTCGGCGCTGATCCCGGCGAGCTCGGCCACCTCGGTGCGACGCAGGCCCCGGACGCGGCGGCGCGACGAGTCCGACAGCCCGACCTGCGCGGGCGTGAGCGACTCGCGTCGGTCGCGCAGGAACTCGGCCAGCGGGCCACTCGAGGTCGTCACGCGCATCCTCCGCCGAGTAATGGAACGGTCGCTCCAATTCTCCGCGCGGCGCCGTCCGACCGTGCGACGCAAACGGACACGATTGCGCGAGAACCGGACGTGCCCGTTGAAGAGGGCGGGGGTGCAACGGGTACCGTGGCCGCGTGGGTCGACCCCGGCGATACGACGAAGATCAGCTCCTGGATGCCGCGCAGGAGCTGTTCTGGTCGCGCGGGTACGACCGCACCTCGATGGAAGACGTGGCCGTGGCATCCGGAGTCGGCACCAGCAGCCTGTACGCGGCCTACGCGAGCAAGCTCGGGCTGTTCCTCTGCGTCTTCCGCCGGTACTGCGAGGGGCGCGTGACGTTCGTGGCCGAGGCGACCTCCGCGCCCAGCACCGACCTGGCGGTGGTCGCCGGGCAGTTCCTCCAGCGCGTCGTCGATGAGTGCGGCTCGTCCGCGGATCGACGCGGATGCCTCATGCTCAACACGATCGTCGAGCTCGGCGATCGCTTCCCCGAGGTGCTCGACATCTCCACGGCGACGACCGCGCGAATGGAGCGCGTGCTCGCGGAGACGTTCCTCCGCACCGCGGCGGAGCACGATCTGATCCTGGATGCCGACGAGGCCGCCGCCCATGCCGAGCGCACGGTCCTCGCATCCCAGGGGCTCGTCCAGCTGAGTCGCCTCCGCGTCCCGCACGAGCGTCTCGCGGCTCTCGCCGCGCACTCGGCCCGCGCCTCGGTGTGGCAGGGCGCCTGACCCGTCCGTCATTTGTCGAAGCCGGGTGTCGGACCCCGCGAGTAGGGTCGGGGCCAGGGAGGCGTCATGGCCGAATTCAGCAGGGGTTTCGGGGCCCGCCGACGCGCCTCCGACCCGCAGCTCCCCCCGGGGCAGTACCTCACCGACGACTTCCCCGTGCTGTCCGCGGGCCCGACCCCTCGCATCCGACTCGACGACTGGCAGTTCGCGATCCGCACCGAGACGGGCGCGACGACGACCTGGACGTGGGATGAGATCCACGAGCTGCCGATCGAGGACGTGCACACCGACATCCACTGCGTGACCCGGTGGTCGAAGTTCGGCACCTCGTGGCGCGGGGTCTCGGTCGACACGCTGCTGGCCGACATCGACAGCGCCGCGCCCTCGGTGATGGCGCACTCGTACGGCGGCTACACGACGAACGTGCCCGTGAAAGACCTGATGGGCGGCAAGGCGTGGGTCGTCTTCGAGTTCGACGGCAAGCCCCTCGCCCCCGAGCACGGCGGGCCCGCGCGCCTGCTCGTCCCGCACCTCTACTTCTGGAAGAGCGCGAAGTGGGTCCGCGGCCTCGTCCTGCAACCGCGCGACGACCCCGGCTTCTGGGAGCAGAACGGCTACAACATGCACGGCGATCCGTGGCGCGAAGAGCGGTACTGGTGACGGCGACGCCCTGGCTGCCCGCCCACGTCGAGTCGGTGACCCGCCTCACCGCCCACGCCCGCTCGCTCGTGCTCGACGTCCCGGGCTGGACCGGGAGCCTGCCCGGTCAGCACCTCGACATCCGCCTCACCGCCGAAGACGGCTACCAGGCCGAGCGCTCGTACTCGATCGCGAGCTTCGGTCCCGGCGAGCGCGTCGAGCTCGCGGTCGACGAGGTCGACGGCGGCGAGGTCTCGCCCTACCTCGTCGAGGAGGTGCGTCCCGGCGACTTCCTAGAGGTGAAGGGTCCACTGGGCCAGTACTTCGTCTGGCGCGAGAGCGACCCCTCGCCCGTGCAGCTCATCGCCGGCGGCTCCGGCATCGTCCCGCTCCTCTCGATCGCCCGGGCGCGCGCGGCCGCGGGCACCGCCCAGCCCTTCCGGTTGCTGTACTCGGTGCGTTCGGCACCGGATGCCATGTACGCCGACGAGATCGACCGACTCGGGGCCCTCGGCATCCCGACCGAATGGATCCACACGCGTCTCGCCCCGCCCGGATCGCCGCGCGCCGCGGGCCGCGTCTCGATGGCCGAGCTCGAGCGCCTGACGATCCCGCCCGCGGAGCGGCCTCTCATCTTCATCTGCGGACCGACCGCGTTCGTCGAGGCCACGGCCGATGCGGTCGTCGCCGTCGGCCATCCGCCGCTGCGCGTGCGGACGGAGCGTTTCGGCGGGGCGTAGCAGGATCGGGCCTGGCGATCGCCTCGGCCGTGGTCAGCGGAGGGCGAGGGACGCAGGGAGGACGGATGCCGCGACACAGCCCTCCGCTCGCCCCACGCCCTCCGCTCACCCCGCACTGCGTCGCGACGGCGACCGCGTCACGCCCGCAGCAACCCCTCCTCGCGCAGCGGGATCACCGGCGCCTCGACCGCTTCCTCCTCCCACAGCCGCAGGAGCTTGAGCGCGAGGTGCAGGGTGGTCCGCTGCAGGCCGTCCGCGAGAGCCGCGCGCACCGATTCAGGCAGGTGGTCGAGCCGGTAGTACAGCGTCGTGCGGTGGATGTGCAGCCTCTCGCAGGCCACGGGCACACGGCCGGCGGCATCCAGGTACGCCTCCACCGTCTCGCGCGGCGTCGGATCGTCGAGGGCCAGCAGGTCGAAGGCGGCCGGGCAGGCCTGGTGCAGCAGGGGACGCGAGCGCGGCACCGTGTGCATGAGCGCCCACCCACCGAGGTCTTCGGCGCGCACCGACACGACCTGGTCGGGCAGGGTCGCGCGCAGCCGCGCGGAGGCGATCGCCCGCTCGACGGCGGCGTCGATGTCGGTCTCGTCGGCGCCGCACGTCGCCATTCCGAGACCCCGGGGCACGACCCCGTGCACGGCGGCCTCTCGGGAGACGGCATCCGTCAGCTCGTCGATGTCGCGCACGGGCGCGGCGAGGAAGACGGCGGATCCCTCGCGGATGCCGACGAAGTGCACCGCTCCGTGCAGGGTGAGCGCGAGGCGCCGACCGAATGCCGTGACCGCGAGCTCGCGGGCGGGGTCGAGCCGGATCACGAGCACATCGAGATCGTCGGCCCGACCGTCGATCCACCGCCGGGCGCGCACCTCGCCGAGAGCGTCACGACGGGTCTGGCCATCGGCATCCATCAGTCGGATGAGCACCGCGTCACGCGACGCGGCCAGGCCCGCCCCGAGGTCGAGCAGGTACGCCGCCGCGTCGATCACCGCCCACTCGAACGGGCCGAGCTCGCTCTGCACGGCACCGACGATGCGCAGGTAGGCCGCTCCCCGACCGAACGGGACGTCGACGCACACGGCCTCGCGGTCGGCGACCGCCGGATACGTCGTCTCGCGCAGACGTACCCGGCGGCCGAGCATGGTCGAGAGTTGGTCCACGATCTGCGGCGGATACATCCCGACTCCTCGCGTGCGTTCCGGTGGGGGTCCTCACACGCTACGTCGGCGAGGCCCGCGGCAGCGTGGCCCTCTCGCACACACGGTACCGCTCCCACGACGCGCGAGAGGCGCACCCCGATCCCCCGGAATGCGCCTCTCGTCAGGGCTTCACGACTGGATGAACGCCAGGATGTCGGGGTTGATCACATCGGCGTGCGTGGTGAGCATGCCGTGCGGGTAGCCCTCGTAGATCTTCAGCGTCGAGTTGGCGAGCATCTCGTGCTGGCGGAGCGCCGCGGCCTTGTACGGCACGACCTGGTCGTCGTCGCCCTGCAGCACGAGCACGGGCACGGTGATGGCTCGGAGGTCGGCTTCCTGGTCGGTCTCGGAGAACGCCTTGATGCCCTCGTAGTGCGCGACGGCGCTGCCCGTCATGCCCTGGCGCCACCAGTTGTCGATGACCGGCTGCGAGGGGGTGACGCCCTCGCGGTTGAATCCGTAGAAGGGTCCGGATGCCACGGCCTCGAAGAATTCTGCACGGTTGGCCGCGAGCGCCTCACGGAACCCGTCGAACACCGACAGCGGGGTGCCCTCGGGGTTGTCGTCGCGCTGCAGCATGAGCGGGGGGACGGCCGCGACCAGGACGGCCTTGGCGACACGCCCCTGGGGCTCGCCGTGCTTCGCGACGTAGCGGGCGACCTGGCCGCCGCCGGTGGAGTGGCCGATGTGTACGGCGTTGCGCAGGTCGAGGTGCTCGACCACGGCGCTGACGTCGCTGGCGTAGTGGTCCATGTCGTGGCCCGTGCCGATCTGCGACGAGCGTCCGTGACCGCGACGGTCGCTCGCGATCACGTGGAAGCCCTTGCCGAGGAAGTAGAGCATCTGCGCGTCCCAGTCGTCGGACGACAGGGGCCAGCCGTGGTGGAACACGATCGGCTGCGCCTCGGGGTTGCCCCAGTCCTTGTAGTAGATCTCTGCGCCATCTTCGGTGGTCACGAATGCCATGACGTTGCCCGCTTCCTTGTCTCGACGAGTTCGCCACGAACGTGGCTCGACCACTCAACTCCGCGGCTCCCGCGCGAGCATCAGACGTTCGTCGAGAACCGCGGGCGCCCGGCGAGCGGAGGAGATCCCGAGACGGGAGGACGAGGGCCGCGGCATCCTTCCTCCCCTCCCGGAATCCCCTCCGCGGCCGGTCCTGCGTGATCCACGGAGGACGAGGGACGCACGGAGGACGACCCCGAGGCACCGGTCCTCCCTTGGTCCGTCGCCCTCCCCCGGTCACGCGCCAGGTCCCGGAGCCCCACCCAGCTCCCTGAGCCCCACCCCGCTCCCGGAGCCCCACCCAGGTCCCTGAGCCCCACCCAGGTCCCTGAGCCCCACCCAGGTCCCTGAGCCCCACCCAGGTCCCTGAGCCTGTCGAAGGGACCGGAAGCTTCGACAAGCTCAGCCCCCTCCCCCGCACCCCGGTCGCGCACGCACGTCCCTGACCCCACCCCAGGTCCCTGAGCCTGTCGAAGGGACCGGGAGCTTCGACAAGCTCAGCCCCCTCCGCCCGCAGCCGCGCCCCCGCGACGCCGCGCCCCCGCGACCCCTACTCCGTCACCTCAGCCCGATCCACCCGGAACGTCTCGCTCCGCCCGTCCGGCGCCGTCACCGTGACTTCGGCCACCCCCGAGCCGCCGGGGAACACCCGCAGCGACAGCCCGTCGAGGTAGTCGTAGTCGGGCCGGTCCTCGCGCGCGCCCCACGGCAGCACGGCCCCCGGCCGCACGTACAGGGGCAGCGAATCGAAGCCGTGCGTCTCGCGACGCCACCCGCCGCCGACCACCCGCTCCCCGGTGAGCAGGTGCGTCCACTCCCCCTCCGGCAGGTAGAACGACACCTCACCGGATGCCGAGAACACCGGCGCCACGAGAAGATCGCCGCCGAGCATGTACTGGCGGTCGAGGTACAGGGTCGTGGGGTCGTCGGGGAACTCGAGCGCCATCGGCCGCATCACCGGAACGCCCGTGGCCGCAGCCTCCCGTGCCGCCGCGTACAGATACGGCATCAGCCGCAGCTTCAGGCGCGAGAACAGGCGCGTGACGTCGACCGCCTCCTCGTCGAACGCCCATGGCACCCGATACGAGTCCGAGCCGTGGAAGCGGCTGTGCGACGACAGCATCCCGTAGGCGATCCAGCGCTTGAACACGGCCGGGTCGGGCGTGCCCTCGAAGCCGCCGATGTCGTGGCTCCAGAACGAGAAGCCGCTCCACGCGAGCGACAGGCCGCCACGGAGCGTCTCCGCCATCGACGCGAACGTCGACGAGTTGTCACCGCCCCAGTGCACCGGCATCGTCTGCCCGCCCGCCGTGGCCGAGCGCGCGAAGAGCACGGCTTCGCCGGCGCCCCGCTCGTCCACCAGCACCTCGTGCACCGCGGCGTTGTACAGCTGCGCGTACAGGTTGTGCATGCGCTCGGGGTCGGTGCCGTCGAAGTAGACGACGTCGGTGGGGATCCGCTCGCCGAAGTCGGTCTTGAAGCAGTCCACGCCCTGCGCGATGAGACGCCGCAGGTGCGACTGGTACCAGCGCACGGCATCCGGGTTCGTGAAGTCGACGAGCGCCATGCCCGGCGTCCACAGGTCCCACTGCCACGGCGTCCCGTCGGGTCGGCGCACGAAGTAGCCGTTCGCGACCCCGTCCGCGAACAGCACCGAACGCTGTGCGATGTAGGGGTTGATCCACACCGACACCCGCAGGCCCCGGTCGTGGAGGCGCTGGAGCATGGCATCCGGATCCGGGAAGACCCGGTCGTCCCAGGTGAAGTCGGTCCAGGAGAACTCGCGCATCCAGAAGCAGTCGAAGTGGAACACCGACAGCGGCAGGTCGCGCTCGGCCATACCGTCGATGAACGACGTGACGGTCTGCTCGTCGTAGTCGGTCGTGAACGACGTGGTGAGCCACGTGCCGAACGACCACGCCGGCACGATCGGCGGGCGGCCGGTGAGCGCGGTGTAGCGCTCGAGCACGTCCTTCGGGGTGGGGCCGGCGATGACGAAGTACTCCAGCGCTTCACCCGAGACCGAGAACTGCACGCGCTCGACGTTCTCGGACGCGACCTCGAACGACACGTGTCCCGGGTCGTTGACGAGCACGCCGTACCCGCCCGACGAGACGTAGAACGGCACGCTCTTGTAGGCCTGCTCGCTCGAGGTGCCGCCGTCGGCGTTCCAGATCTCGACGGTCTGACCGTTCTTCACGACCGGCCCGAAGCGTTCGCCGAGCCCGTAGACCGTCTCGCCGACGCCGAGGTCGAGCTGTTCGTGGATGAAGTGACGGGATGCCGGGATGCCGGTGTCCGCACCTCGGTTCGAGATCACGCCGGCGTCGACGTTGGCATCCGCCGCGAGACTCACCCGCCCGAGAGACCGGTGCCCGCTGCCGGTCACGCGCTGCCCGTCGAGCTCGAAGGAGAGGTCCCACGGCGCGCCCGGCGCGATGCGCGCGACGAGCCGCCCCGCGCTCAGGGTGCCGGCCTCGACATCGACGTCGCCGCCGCCGCCGACGGCCCCCGGCAGCGCGAACCCGCGTCCGCGGCCGGCTCCGTCGTGGTGCACGATCCGCACCCGCACGACCCCCTCGAGCGGCGACGACAGCGTCACGGTCAGGAGCGTCCGGTTGAGCACATCGCCGCGCTTCGCGATGACCTTCGTCGGCGCGTGCACGACGAGCCCCGGTCCGTCCGGGGTGTCGTCGGTCCGGCTGATGTCGTAGGCCTCGGCCGCGTAGTCGACGGTCACGCCGTGACGCATGAGCCAGAAACCATCGGTGAACTTCATTACTTGACTGCTCCTGCCGTGATGCCGCGTGTCAGCGTGCGTTGGAAGATGAGGAAGAAGATGAGCGTCGGGATGATGCCGAGCAGCGCCGACGCGCTGATGGTGGTGACGTCCATGAGACGGTCGCCCTGCAGGACGCTGATCGCGACCGGCACGGTCTGGTTGTCGTTGGATGCCAGGAACGTCAGCGGGATGAGGAACTCGTTCCACGTCCAGATGAAGAAGAAGATGAGCAGCACCGCGAGGGTCGGGCGGCTGATCGGGAAGATCACGCGCCAGAGGATCTGCCAGCGGGTCGCGCCGTCGATCGCGGCAGCCTCGAGGATCTCGCGCGGGAACGTGCCGTACACCGACGACAGCAGGTAGGTGCCGAACGCCGCCTGCACCACGGTGAAGACGATGATGACCGACAGGACGTTGTCGTACAGGCCGACCGACTTGAACATGTAGTACAGCGGGTACAGCAGCGCCTCCTGTGGGAGCAGGTTCGCCATGAGGAACAGCAGCACGATGCCGGTGCGGCCGCGCACCCGGCCGATGCCGATCGCGAAGGCGTTGAGCACCGAGATGAGCACCGCGAGCACCGCGACGACACCCGAGATGAGGATCGAGTTGCCGACCTTGCGCGGGAAGTCGACGCGGTTCCAGAAGTCGACGATCCCGCCGAAGTCCAGCTGCTGCGGCAGCGCGAGCGGCCCCGAGGTCGCGTAGTCGAGCGGCGACTTGAACGAGTTCACGAGCACGAGGTAGAACGGCGCGAGCACGAGCAGCGCGCCGACGACGACGAGCGCGAGCAGCAGCCAGTCGACCGGGCGACGGCGGGTCATGCCGCCGCGGCCGCCGCGACCCGGGCCACCGGCGCGGCGCCGCGGCGGGCGTTCGGCGGCGGTCGTGGTGAGAACGGATGCCGAGGCCATCAGAGTCCCGCCCTTTCCTTGCGTTCGAGCGAGCCCTGCACGCGGATGAACACGATCGACACGATGACGACGACGATCGTGAGCACCGTGGCGATCGTCGCGCCGTAGCCGACGTTCCGCTTGGTGAAGAACTCGAGGTAGGCGTAGTACGCGGGCACGATCGTGGAGCCCGCGGGGCCGCCCTGCGTGATGACGTAGACCGGACCGAAGACCTTCAGCGCCGCGATCGTGCACGTGAGGGTCACGACGAAGATCTCGGGGCGGATGATGCTCATCGTGATCGCGGTGAAGCGCTGGAACCAGTTCGCCCCGTCGAGCTCGGCGGCCTCGTACAGCTCGGGGTCGACGCGTTGGAGGGCCGCCATGAACACCACGACGGGGTAGCCGATCTGCACCCAGACGAGCACGACCATCAGCACGATCAGCGCCGAGGGCATCTGCCCGAGCCAGTCGTACGACGGCAGCCCGAGGCTCGCGAGGATCTGGTTGAGCGCGCCGGTCTCGCCGGGCCGGACGATCCAGCCGATGACGATGCCGGCCACCGCGATGGGGAGGATCTGCGGCAGGTAGTAGGTCGCGCGGAGGAAGCTGCCGACCTTGCCTCCGAACTTGCGCCCCACCACGTCGAAGAGGAGGGCGGCGACGGTGAGGCCGACGACCGTCGGGACGACGACCATCGCGAGGATCATCCACACCGAGTTGACGAACGAGGTCCAGAAGTCCTCGTCGGCGAGGAGCTTCGACCAGTTCTCGAGACCGATGAACTCGGGGTCGCCGACGCCGCGCCACTTCGTGAAGGTGAGGAAGACGTTCCACACCAGCGGGATGATCACGATCACCAGCAGCAGCACGAAACCGGGCAGCAGGTAGAGCCAGTAGCCGGCGGTGCCACCGCGGCGCTGGGGGATGGCCGGCTGTTCGGGTGGCAGGGCCACGCGCGCCGGGCGGGTCAGAAGGGCCATGTGCGGGTCTTTCGAATCGGAAGAGGTGGGGGCGGCGGGATGCGCCGCCCCCACCGGGGTCAGCGGAAGTCCGCGGTGCCCTCGTCGTACTTCTTCCCGAGGTTGGCGTTGGTGGTCGCGGGGTCCTGCGTCCCGGTCACCAGGCCCTGCAGCTCCTGGACGAGCACGTCGTAGAAGCCGGGGGCGGGCCAGTCCGGGTAGAACGACAGCCCGTCGTCGGCCAGGATGCCGTTGAACGTGTCGATCAGCTCCTTGCTCTTGGCATCCGTGATGTCGGCGGTGTCGGCCGCGACGGGAACGCCGCCGTTGTTGCCGATGATCGCCTGGATCTCGGGGCTCATCGTGATGTCGATGAACTGGTACGCGAGGTCCTTGTTCTTCGAGCGCTCCGGGACGACCCAGAGGTTGCCCGACGATCCGAGCGACAGCTTCGAGCTCGGGAAGGTCGCGAGCGACCAGTCGAAGCCCGCCTCCTCGGTGAATCGGCCGTACCACCACGAGCCCGAGACGAAGATCGGCGAGGTGCCGTTGATGAATGAGACGCCCGCGTCCTCGGCCTTGACCGACGAGACGTCCTTGGCGATGTAGCCCTTGTCGACGTACTCCTTGAGCGTCTCGGAGGCGTAATCGACCTCGGAGCCGTTCCAGTCGACGGGGTTCTTGTACAGCTGGTAGTCGTCGACCCACGAGCGGTCGGCCTTCGTGAGCGCGAGCTGGTACCAGAGCTGGCCGAGCGGGTACTCGGCGCCGGCCTCGGCGAGCGGCGTGATGCCCTTCGCGACGAACGCGTCGAGCGCCTTCACGAACTCGTCGTAGGTGGTCGGCACCTCGATGCCCGCCGCTTTGAAGGCGTCGAGGTTGTAGTAGACGCCGACGAACTCGCCGTAGTTCGGCACGCCGTACCAGGTGTCGCCGCCCATGACGCCGTCGGACGAGTACTTCGCGGTGGTCTGCAGCGACGGGGCGAGCTTGGCATCCCATCCGTACTCGCTGACGGCGACGCCGATGTCGGCGATCAGGCCGGTGCTGGCGAGGAAGCCGGCGGTCGCGTTGCCCTTGTTGAACTCCATGAGGTCGGGGGCGGCGTCGGTGTCGAGCACCTGGCTCGCGGTCTTCTGGATCTGCTCGAAGGACTTCTCCTCGACCTTGACCGTCGCGCCCGTCTTCTCCTCGAAGATCGGGATGGCCGCGTTCCAGGCCTTCGCCATGGCGCTGTCGGCACCCTCGTAATGCCAGAGCGTGAGGGTCTTGCCCGCACCGTCGGTGGATCCGGCGTCGCCGCCTCCCCCGCTGCAGGCCGAGAGGGTGAGGGCGGCGACGGCGATGGAGCCGACGGCCGCGAGGGCTCCGGTCGCGCGTCGTTGAGCGTTCGTGCGTGCCATCGTTGGCACTCCTTTCACTGTGTTCCGCTGGTTTAGGTGGGTCCGCTAGCGGGGGCGGATGCGCTGCGTGCCCGGCGTCAAAATCGTCGAAGCGCTTCGATGATGGGCAAGCAGAGCGAGATGTGGAGTTGGGAGGGTCAGGCGCAGGGAGCCGCGGCCACGGAGCCGCGCTCGAGATAGGTCGGGGCGATGAGATGGAGACCGGATGCCACGGGCCGACCGGCGATCAGCTCGATGGCGAGATCGACGGCGAGTTCGCACGAGCTCTGCGGCACGAGCGGGATCGAGTCGATCGGGGTGGGCTGGGCGTCGGTGTCGAAGCTGCTGCCGACCGACACGATCGACACGTCGCCCGGAACGCTCTTGCCGAGGGCCGCGAGCTCGACGAGTACGACCTGGAGCACCTCTTCGGGCGCGTGCAGCACGATCCCGGTGATACCCGCCTCGACGAACGCCCGCACCGCGCGACGCACCTGGCTGCGATCGGTGACGACGGGACCGGATGCCACCGACGTGGCGCTCATCCTCCGCTCGGTCGCGCGCTCCGACAGGGCGGCGCGCACGCGAGAGGGGAAGTTCGACTTCTCGTACGCGCGCTCCGATCCGCCGATGAGGCCGATCGCGCGGTGTCCCGCGTCGGCGAGCCGGTCGACGGCCTCGATCGTCGCACGCTCGAAGTCGAGGTCGACGCAGACGAGGTCGTCGTGGTCGTTGGGAATGCCGACGAAGATCGTCGGGGTCGCGCTCGCACGGGCGATCTCGACCCGCGCGTCGTCGGGGGCGACGTCGAGCACGAGGATGGCATCCACGAGTCCGCTCTGCGCGACCCGCTTCATGCCGGCCGAGGCGTCTTCGTCGGTGAGCAGGAGCATGTCGTACTCCTTGCGGCGCGCGGCCACGGTCATCGCGTGCATGAACGACATGTGGCTCGGGGCGTGCGAGTCGGCGCGCAGCGGTTCCGACAGCGCGAAGATGTTCGTCTGGCTGCCGGCGAGCATGCGCGCACCCGCGTTCGGGCTGTAGCCGAGTTCGCGCACGGCGTCTTGGATGCGGAGGCGGGTCTCGGCCGAGACCGGACGCTTGCCGCTGAGCGCGTAGGAGACGGTGCTGATCGATACGCCCGCAGCCCGGGCGACCTCGTCGATCTTGACCATAGCGACTCCTTCGTGGCTGTCGAAGCGCTTCTCGGAAGCGCTTCGATGGCAAACGTAGATCAGGTCGCCGGGGAGCGCAAGAGTTAAGTTGGCGATCGCAACAAAATGGGCGCCCGGGCTCGCGCCGCGACGCGTGACGAGCGGAGGGCCTGGGACGGACGGAGGGCGCTCCCGCTGCATCCCTCCTCCCCTCGCCCCTCACCCTCCCCCGGTCACGCACCGCGAAGGAAGGCGGTGCCGAGCGGAGGACCAGGGGCCCGCGGAGGACGAACCCGCCGCATCCCTCCTCCCCTCGCCCCTCGCCCTCCCCCGGTCACGCGCCGGGCGGAGGAAGGCGGTGGCGAGCGGAGGAGAAACCGGCACGGGAGGACGAGCGCCGCGGCATCCCCCCTCCCCTCCCCGAATCTCCTCCCCCCCAAGGCAAGGACGACCGGATGCCACGGGCCTCGGCGGCATCAAGACCGCCGACGTCGTGGGGCTCACGGCGAGCGGCGTCGCGCTCCTCCGCGCGGGGGCCGCGGGGGTGCCGCGCGTCTGACGCGCGCCCGCGCTCCGGGATAGCCTGACCACTCGGCATCCGACGAACTTCACCCCGAGGACGACCCATGAGCGGAAACGCTGCACCCATGCCGCCCGAGAAGCTCGCGCGCCGGACGCGAATCCTCACCCCCTTCTTCGCCGCGGTCTTCGCGGCGGTGGGTGTCGCTCTCACGGGATTCGGCCTCGCGTCGCCGCCGATGCTCGCCGCCGGGATCACGGAGATCCTGCTCAGCGTGCTCCTCGTGGTCGCCGTCTTCGTCGCGTCGCCGGTCGTGCGATGGGTGGGCCTCGCGGTCGCCGGGGCGGGTGCCGCCACAGCGGCGGTGCTCGCCGTGACGACGCTGCCGAACGATCTCGGGATCGCCGCAACCCTTCTGCTGGGCATCTTCGCGATGCTCGGCCTGACCTGGTTCATCCTGCACAGCTCTGCCCGCGCTGCACACCCGCTCCGCGCCTGAGGTACCCGGGGCTCGAGGCCTCGACCCGCTCGCGCACGCGCCGCCGCACGCGAGAGCGCGGCTCAGTCCCGCGGAAGCGCCCGCTTCGCGACCACGCGCCGCGCCTCGACGGCCGCCTCGGCGAAGTCGGTGTCGGGGTCGCCCATCACGATCGCCGTCGCCCGTGCGTGCGCGCTGATGACGTCGTACGGAGACACCGTCGCGCGCTCGATGGCCCCCTCTGCGCGGAAACCGATGGCCGCGAACGCACGGCTCAAGCTCCGCTGGGTCTCGTGGTCGCCGCGCCCGAACTGGGTGGCGAGCTCGTCGGCGAGGTCTTCCTGCGCTCCTTCGGGAACGAGACCGGATGCCGTCCGCCAGGCCGCCCGCGCCACCTCGGGGTGCGGATCGCGCAGCACCGCGGGCGTGATGACCGAGAACGCGATCGGGTCGCCGATCTTCGAGAGGGTGTGCAGCGCCTGGCTCCGCGCCTGCGGAATCTCGGACGTCACCTCGGGCAGCAGCACCTCGACCGCGCGCGACGGGTCGTGCCGGGTGAGGGCCCAGGTCAGCATGTCGCGGACGAAGAAGTCCGGCTCGACCGCGCACCGCGCCACGAGCTCGACGATGTAGCTGTCATCGGGTCGTGTGCCGGCGGCGAGCGCGGCTTCGAGGCGCGCGGACGCGTCCGGGTGCGCGAGCGCTGCACGCAGCCGATCGGACGGGGCGGATTCGGTCATGATGGTCCCTTCGCTCCTCCCAGCGTGGCACGCCGCAAAAGACCCGGGGCCGGTGCGACGACTCTCCCAGCGAGGGCGAATTCGACGCCCGACCAGGGCGGGACGGATGCCGCCGGCCTCCGCCCGCGACACGGTCGGGCGCGCGGCTACCGCCGGACCGCCCGCTGCTCGATCAGCTTGCGGACGACGTCGGCGAAGTGCGGCGCGTACTTCGCCCACTCCTTATCGAGCTTCGCGACGTCGATCTTGCCCGTGTGGATGAGTTCGCACAGCTTCATCCAGCTCTCTCCCGTCGCCGCGGTGAGCGCGCCGGCCACCCCCGCGTTCACGACGACACCGGCGCCCGGGATGAGCTTGAGGAAGCTCGTCGCCAGCGCGCGCCCGGCGACCTGTACGCCGAACTGCGCGAGCGCACCGGCCGAGAGCATCGTCTTGAACTCGAGGTCGTAGATCGTCGCGATCCGCCCCATCATCGTCAGCTGGATCGGCGCCAGCGTGACAGCGTCCGTGACAGGGAGGGGAACCGACGCCGCTCCCGCGGCGGCCGCGGTGGCGGCGGCGATGACGGGCCGCGCCATCTCGCGCTTCCAGGGGAGGTTGAGACGCTGCGCGATGCGAAAGGCGTCCTTGTCGCTCTCGGGGGCGAGCGCCAGGGTCTCCGTGACAAGGTCACCGAGGCCGTGCCCCTTGCCCTTCCCGTGCCGGTCGCGGGTGGAGGTCAGGATCACGCGGCGATACGGCACGTGCAGCGGCTGGCCGGTGGCATCCACGGGTTCGTGCAACCAGTCGACGAACGCCTGGAGGTCTTTCGCGATCCCGCGCTGCCCGGTGATGGGGTTCTTGATCCAGTCGACCTTGGTGAGCACGAGGATGACGGGGAGCCCCCGCGCGTCGAGCTCACGGATCATCGCGATGTCGGCGGGCGTGAGCCGGTCGTCGTTGGCTTTCACGCAGTACCAGACGACCGAGATCTGGTGGTCGCCCGGGTGCGCCGCGATCGCGTCGAGGTGACCGCGCAGCTGCTGGTCGGGCGGGACGGGTGAGCCGATCTCGAAGCCCTCGACGTCCCAGATCCCGAGGGACTCGTCGTGGTAGAACTGCACGCCCCGCGTGACCGGGAGGCCCTTCCCGACCTTCGCCCAGTCGCGCCCGAAGACGGCGTTGACGAGCGAGGACTTCCCCACGCCGGAGCTGCCGACGATTGCGAGGTTGAACCGCCCGTAGCGCGACCGCGCTTCCGACGACGCGTCGACGAACGCTTTCTCGTCGAACGCGGGTTTCCTCGGGTCTTTCTTCGCCATCGCGCTCCTCGTTTCGCCTCGCCCCGTCAGTGTCGCATTCGTGGCGGCCGCGGAGCCGCCCCTGGACAACGGCGAGGCTTACGCCCCGAGGATCTCGCGCAACAGCTCGTACTCGGCATCCATCCCCGCGTTCGTCCGCCGCGGGTCGTCCGACCGGCCGGTCCGGCGGACGTCGGCGAGATACCGCCGGTCGGCGTCGAGGCGGGCACGCGCGTCGGTGCCGACGTTCCCGTGCCCCGGGATCACGACGCGCGCCGCGTCGGCGTACGGCTCGAGCAGATCGAGCGCGCGCTCGTACGCGGCGACGTCGTGCGGCCAGAAGGGCAGCGGAAGCTCGACGTCGCTGAGCATGTCACCCGCGACCAGCACGCGCGGCTCGGGGAGCCACACCGCCGTGTGCCCGGGGGCGTGTCCGTCGTGCACGATGAGCTCGACGTCGAACGCCGGGGTGCCGGCATCCACTCTCCCCATGAGGTCGATGAGGTCGGGGGTGAACTCCGGCCCGAGCGCCGCGACGAGGTCGTCGCGCTCGGTGCGGGCGAGCTTGGCGGTGCGGGACGATGCCAAGCGCGGCACGTTGCCCAATCCCGGATGCCACAGCACATGGTCGTGATGAGCGTGGGTCGCGAAGCCCTCGGCGACGGTGATCTCGCGATCGCGCAGTTCGTCGGCGAGCGCGGCGAGCTCGTCGGGCAGCCACGCGGGGTCGATGAGCAGGGCGCGTCCGGATGCCACGACCACCGTCGTGTTCGTCTGCATGACCCGGCTCGTGCGGACCAGCACGCCGGGCGCGACCTCGCGGAGGGTGGTCATGCGGTGAGCCTATGAGGGTGAAGCCCCCTCACACCTCCCGTGAGTACCGCGATGCCCGCGCGATCTGATCGGACGTCGGGGTGACGCCCGTGTAGGCGACGAACTGTCGGGCTGCCTGCAGGGCGATCACGGCGTCGCCTCCGACCACCGTCGCGCCGGCTTCGCGTGCTGCCGAGAGCAGCGGAGTTTCCGCCGGGAAGGCGACCACGTCCATGACCGCCGGTGCCACCTGGATGTGCTCGAGCGGGAAGGACAGGTCGTTCGCCTGCGGCCCTCGCATGCCGATGGGCGTGGCGTTGATGAGGGTCGCCCCGGTCGGGGCGAGGAGTTCGGATGCCGCGGTGAAGCCGTACTGATCGGCGAGCGCCGTGCCGGTGACGGTGTTCCGTGAGAGGACGGTCACGTCGGTCGCCCCGCGAGCGTGGAGGACGGCAGCGATGGCCTTGGCCATGCCGCCGGACCCGTGCAGGATCACCGGGCGCGCGAGGTCGATCCCCCGCTCCCCGATGAGCTCGTCGAGGGCGAGGTAGTCGGTGTTGGAGGCGGTGAGCACCCCGTCGTCGTTGACGATCGTGTTGACGCTCCCGATCGCCGCCGCCGACGGCTCGAGCGCGTCGACCAGGGGGATGACGGATTCTTTGTGGGGCATCGAGACGGAGCAGCCGCGGATGCCGAGTGCGCGAACACCCGCGATGGCGCCGACGATGTCGGTCGTGCGGAACGACTTGTAGAGGAAGTTCAGGCCGAGTTCCGCGTAGAGGTAGTTGTGGAAGCGGGTGCCGATGCTCGTGGGACGGGCCGCGACGGAGATGCAGACCGTGGTGTCGACATCGATGCGGTGGGCTATGCGGTTCATCGGGCCGGCGGAGTCCACACCCGCGCCTCGGCGGTCTCGTCGTACCAGTGCCCGTTCGGGATCGACTGCAGCTCGAACAGGGTTCCCCACGGCGCGCGGACGTAGACGCTCGCGTTGCCCTCCGTGTCTTCGTGCGAAGAGTTCTCGTGCGGCTCCGAGAGGGCCTCGCCGCCGGCCGCGATCGCCCTCTTCAAGGCGCTGTCGATGTCGTCGACGTACACGGACACGTGGTTCAGGCCGAGGTCGCTCAGCTTCGCCGGGGGCCGCGGGGCGGAGTCCACGATCTCGAACACCTCGAGTCCCGGACCGACACCGATCTGCACCATGCGCTGACGAACGATCTTCGCTCCCGACGGCAGACCGAGTTGCCGCTCGGTGTCCGGCCCTTCACGAGGGGGATCGGACGGAGTGAGTCCCTCGTAGGCGACCCTGCCGTCGAACGCCGCCCGCAGAAAGATCGTGGCCGCCTCCACATCCGGCACCGTGATGCCGATGTGGTTGATTCCGCGTGGCAGCGGGCCGTAGCCGTCACGCTCGGGCGCGAGCGGCAGCTCCGGGCTCGCATCCTCGGTCCGTCGAAGGGACGTCGTGTCCTTGGTCATCGGTCTCTCCTCGTCATGGATCGGGCGCATCGCTTCCCATCCTCGAGCCGCTCGCGGGAGCGGACGCCGGAAGGCGGGGTCCTCCGACGGAATCCAGAAGTCAAACGATTTACTACCCTGGACAGGTGTCTCGCTCGCACATCACGATGGCGCGGCTCGCCGCCGAGGCGGGTGTGTCCGTCTCAACGGTTTCGAACGCCTACAACCGCCCCGAGAAGTTGTCTGCTGCGGTGCGGGAGCGAGTGCTGGCGCTCGCCGATGAGCTCGGCTACCCCGGCCCCGACCCGCTCGCGCGGAGCCTGCGCCGCCAGCGCACGGGCGGGATCGGCGTCGTGTTCACCGACGACCTTCCGTTCGTCTTCACCGACCCGGCCTCTGCGGGCTTCCTCGCGGGAGTCGCCGAAACCCTGTCCGAGACCGGCAGCCATCTCGTCCTCCTCCCCGCCGGCACGCCCGAGAAGCGACAGCGAGCACCGATCGATCACGCTGCGGTCGACGGGATCGTGTTCCACTCCCTCCCGCTCGGCGAGCGCACGCTCGGTCTTCTCCAGCGGCGGGGCACGCCGGCGGTGCTGGTCGATCAACCCGGCCCCGTTTCGTCGGTCCCCTGGATCGGGCTCGACGAGAGTGCGGCCATGCGCCTGATCGGCTCTCACCTGGCCGAGCTCGGCCACGTCCACGTGGGTTTCATCACGTCTCGGCTCGGCACCGCGCCTCACAACGGTCCGGCATCGCCGGATCGCGTCCTCCGCTCGCGGTTCACGATCCCCCGCGATCGCATTCGGGGCCTCGAACAGGGGCTCGGGCGTCCTGTCACCGTCGAGGAGAGATGGGAGACGACGAGCGCCTCCGGAGCAGACGCCGCCGCCGAGCTTCTCCGCCGCGACCCGCGCATGACGGCCATCGCGTGCATCGCCGACACCTACGCGCTCGGCGCCCTCGAGTGGGCGAAGCGGCACCACATCCAAGTTCCGCGCCACCTCTCGATCACCGGCTTCGACGACGTCGCCGGCGCACACACCGCCGGACTCACGACGATCCGGCAACCTTTCACCCTCAAGGGGCGAACCGCCGCCCACGTCCTGCTCCGCATGCTCGACGGCGACGACCCGCCGCTGGCCCACTACCTCGACACCACGCTCGTTCGTCGGTCGTCGAGCGGACCGCGACTCATCTGACGAGCGGCCGCGGCCGCCCGGCTCGCTACGGCTGCCGCCGCATCCCCGCCCAGCCGTCGCCCTCGCGCTGGAACACGATCCGGTCGTGCAGTCGCGACGGGCGGCCCTGCCAGAACTCGAACTCCGTGGCATCCACCCGGTATCCGCCCCAGTGCGGCGGCCTCGGCACCGGCTGGTCGTCGGGGAAGCGCGCGGTGACCTCGGCCATCTGCTCCTCGAGGGCGGCTCGGGATGCCACGGCCTCCGACTGGTGGCTCGCCCACGCCGACAGCTGCGAACCGCGCGGACGCGAGGCGAAGTACGCATCGTCGCGCTCGGGCGGAAGCGGCGTCGCGGTGCCCAGCACGATCACCTGCCGCTGCAGCGCGTACCAGGGGAACAGGATCGAGACGCGCGGATTCTCCGCGAGCGCGCGGCCCTTGCGCGAGAGACGGTTGGTGAAGAACCACAGGGCGCCGTCGTCGTCGATCCCGCGCAGCAGCACGGTGCGCGAGGTCGGCGAGCCCGTGGCATCCACCGTCGAGACGACCATCGCGTTCGGCTCGGGCAGGTCGGCCGCGTCGGTCAGCCACCGCTGGAGAAGAGCGAGAGGGGATGCCGCGAGCGCGGCGTCGTCGAGCTCGTCGAGCGTGTAGTCGAGCCGGTGGGCGAGGGGGTTCTCGGTCATCGCGCGGGTCTCCGGTCGGTCGACAGTCGCCTCATCTTTAACGGGACGGTAACACGAGGGCTATACAGATCGCGATGACGTGCGGATACTTTGGTAATCGATTACCCGACTCCCGAAGGACACCACCATGAGCACAGCAGCACGTCACGTCCGTCGCGTCGTCGCCGCCGCCTGCGGCACCGCGATCGCCCTCAGCCTCGCCGCCTGCGCCGGCGAAAGCGCCGCCGAGCAATCGAGCGACGGCTCACTGACGACCGTCCGTTTCGTCCAGGAGTGGCCGGTCGCCGACGGCTTCTGGATCCCCTGGCTCGTCGCGAAGGAGAAGGGCTTCTACAAAGATGCCGGCCTCGATGTCGACATCATCACGCCGCCGAACACGTCGGCCACGATGCAGTACCTCGGCACCCAGCAGGCCGATCTGGCCTTCACGACCAGCGTCGACATCGTCACGGCACGTTCGCAGGGGGTGCCGGTGGTCGGCATCGGCACCTACGGCAAGAACAACAACTGGGGTCTCATGACGACCTCGGGTGAGCCGATCGCCCCGAGCGACCTGCCGGGCAAGCTCATCGGGACGTACAACGACGCGTGGTCGAACGCGCAGCTGTCGATCATGCTCGGCTCCGTGGGCAAGACGATCAACGACGTCACCCTCGTCACGGCCGATTCGAGCACCGTGCCGCTGCTGGTGGACGGCAAAGTCGATGCCATCACCGGCATCACCAACGCCGAGGGCAGCGAGCTGCAGTCGCTAGGCAAGGACTACTCCATCTCGTACTCCCGCGACTACGGCGCTCCCGACGCTCCCGTGCTCATGCTGGCTGGCAACTCGCAGTGGCTGCAGTCGCACCCCGACCAGGCGTCGGCATTCATGACGGCCACGATCGAGGGCCTCAACTGGGCTCGTCAGAACCCCGACGAAGCCGTCGACATCTTCATGACGGCATACCCCGACGCGCAGACGAAGGAGTTCACCACCCTGCAGTGGCAGGCGACGTCGGCGCTGTTCGGCGACGAGGGCACCGATGTCACGGCCGACGATCTCGCCCAGTCGGCCGACACCTGGCAGTCGCTGGTCGACGTCGCCGTGAAGTACGGGCTGATCGACAAGGCCATCCCGGTCTCCGACCTCTACACGAACGCGGGGCTCGGCCAGTGAGCCGCGGAAGGATTCTGCTGGCCGGCGAGTCGTGGAGCACGACGTCCGTCCACACCAAGGGATTCGACACGTTCCACACCTCGGCCTACGAAGAGGGTGCCTGGCCGTTCATTCACGCCCTCGAGGCGGGCGGATGGACGGTGGAGTTCCAGCCCAACCACGTCGCCGCCGAGAAGTTCCCGTACACCGAGGAAGAGCTCGCTCCGTACGACCTGGTGGTGCTGAGCGACATCGGCGCCAACACCCTGCTCCTGACCAACGCGGTGTTCACCGGCGGCCGGCCGGCTCCCGCCAACCGCCTCACCTCGCTGGCCGCGTGGGTCGCGCGCGGAGGGTCCTTGCTCATGGTCGGTGGATATCTGTCGTTCCAGGGCATCGAGGCCAAGGCGAACTACCGCGCGACCGCGCTGGCCGAGGTCCTCCCGGTCGTGATGGAGGTGGGCGACGACCGCGAAGAGACTCCCGAGGCGATCACCCCGCTCTCCGACGGCGACCACGCCGTGACGCGCGGCCTGGGGGGCGAATGGCCGGGCATCCTGGGGTTCCAGCGGCTCGTTCCCGCGGCCGGGGCCGAGGTCGTTGCCACCGTCGGCGAGCACCCGCTCGTCGTGGTGGGGCACCACGGAGCGGGGCGCGTCGGGGCGGTCGCCACCGACATGGGACCGCACTGGTTGACGACGGCTTTCGTCGAATGGCCGGGGTACGCGGTGCTGTGGAACCAGCTCGCCGCCTGGCTCACCGACGAGGATGCCGCGGAGCAGACCTCATGACGTCGCCGCGCACGGTGTCGGACGAACCGCCCGAAGGCTTGGTGCGGGCACAGCGCCTGGCCATCCAGGTTGCGGAGGAGTTCGCGCGCGAGGTCGAACCCGGCGCCTCCGAGCGCGAGGTGCGCGATCGGGTCGACCGGCGGGTCATCGAGCTGGGTGGAGTCGGCACATGGACACCGACGGTGGTCGGTTTCGGCGTCGGCACCCTCAGCTGCTTCCCCACCGACGTGCCGTCGGAGCGACCGCTGTGGAACATCGACCTGGGCACGATCGACGTCCACCCCGTCACACCCGACGGATGGTGGGGCGACTGCACCCGCACACTCATCCGGGGTGACAACGTCCCGCAGCGGCGCGCCCTCGAGACGGTGGAGCGGATCCACGCCTCCGTCCTGGCTGCCGCCCGTCCCGGAATGCGCGCGTGCGACTGGTTCGCGCATTTCCACGCGCTGTTGGCCGAGACCGATCTCCTGCTGCTCGACCGGCTGCAGAACATCGGCCACTCGCTCTCGCACGACTCGTCGTACGACGACGGCTACATCGACGCCTACAACGAGACGGTGATGACGGGCGCGTGGGCCGTCGAGCCCTTCATCGGGAATCACCTCTACGGGGTGAAGCGGGAGGATGTCGTGTGGTTCGGCCCGACGAGGGTGACGGTGATCTCATGAGCGAAGCGAAGATCGTCCTCCGCGACGTGGCGCAGCGCTTCGGTTCCACCGAGGCGCTCGCCCCGACCGATCTCACCGTCGCCCCGGGGGAGTTCGTCTCGGTCATCGGGCCGAGCGGATGCGGAAAGTCGACGCTGTTCAACATCGTCTCGGGCATCCTCCGACCCACGCGGGGGTCGGTGAGCATCGACGGTCGCGACACCACCGGGCGGCCCGGGCAGGTGGGCTACATGCTGCAGAAGGATCTGCTGGTCCCGTCGCTGAGCGCCCTCGAGAACATCACTCTGGGAGCCCGTCTCACCGGCCGCGTGACGCGCGAGACGAAGCAACGGGCGGCCGAGATGGCGACGCACTACGGTCTCGGCGACTTCCTCGACCACTTCCCCCACGCGATGAGCGGAGGGATGCGGCAACGCGTGGCGCTGATGCGCACCCTCGCCTTCGCGAAAGACGTGATGCTGCTCGATGAGCCGTTCGGCGCGCTCGACAGCCAGACCCGCCTCGACATGCAGCAGTGGCTCCTGCGCGTGTGGACGGAAACCGGCTCGACGGTCCTCTTCATCACGCACGACATCGACGAGGCGATCTTCCTCGCCGATCGCGTGGTGGTGATGTCGCCGCGCCCGGGGCGGATCAGCGAGATCCTCACGGTCGATCTCCCCCGCCCGCGCGACGTCGACGTGTTGACGACCGAGCGGTTCACGGCGCTGAAGAAGCGGGCGGTCGACCTCATCTACGGGCGCGCCTCCGGCACCCTCGACGAAAGGCGGTCTCCCGCATGAGCATCGATGCCCTCTCTCCCGCCGGGCCGCGCCGATGGGTGACCCTGGTCACTCCCCTCGTGTCGGTCGTGGCCCTCATCGCGGTCTGGGCGCTCGCGGTCCAGGTCTTCGCGATCCCGCAGTATGTCCTGCCCTCACCGTGGGCCGCCTTCGCCGCGATCGCGGAGGACAGGGATGCCATCAGCCGAGGCATCGTCGCGACCGGCCAGGTGTTCGCCCTGGGCTTCGTCATCGGCGCGGTGCTGGGTTTCGCGCTGGCCCTGGTCATGGCGGCGTCACCGCTGCTGTTCCGGCTGCTGTACCCGATCATGATCGTGAGCCAGGCGATCCCCGTCGTGGCGATCGGTGCGGCCCTGGTGATCTGGCTGGGCTTCGGACTCGCACCCAAGCTCGTCGTCGTGGCGATGATCGTCTTCTTCCCGGTGCTCGTGAACGTGCTCGACGGACTGCGCTCCGTGGATCCCGACACGAAGAACCTCGCTCGGGCGATGGGGGCGTCGCCCTGGCGCACCTTCGTCGTCATCACGCTGCCCGCGACCTACACGCCGCTGTTCTCGGCCTTGAAGATGTCGGCCACCTTCTCGGTGACCGGCGCGATTCTGGCGGAGTCGTTGGCATCCACGACCGGAGGCCTCGGCGTGTATCTCTCGACCATGCAGGGTCGCTTCAACACCCCGGGCGTCTACGCGGCCATCATCGTTCTCGCCTCGATCGGGCTGCTCGCGTTCCTGCTGATCTCGCTGTGGGAGTCGGCGAGCACGCCCTGGCGCCGGACGAGCATCGTGCCTCGGCGACGCCGCATGTCGACGCGTGCGCGGTCATAGGCTGGGGGGCATGACGCGGCGTCCGACGGTACGAGACGTAGCCGACGCCGCGGGTGTCTCGGTCGCCACGGTGTCCCGCGCTCTGTCGGGGGCACGGGCCGTCAAACCCGAGCACCGCGAGCGCGTGGCGGCGGTCGCGGCTCAGCTGGGCTACCGTCCGCACTCGGTCGCACGCGCCCTGCGCCGGGCACGCACGGGCGTGGTCGGGATGGTCGTGCCGCGCATCGACAATCCCTTCTTCCCCCAGGTCGTCAGCGGCGTCGAGAGGGCCCTGCAGGCGCACGCACTCGCCCTGTTCCTGTGCAGCTCCGACGACGACGTCGACACCGAGAGCAGCCGCCTCGACGTTCTGATCGAGCGCCAGGTCGATGGCATCCTCGTCGTCCCGTGCTCGCAGACGGCGTCGGCCCCCGCGCTCGAGGCCGCGCGCGAGGCGGTGCCCCTGGTCCAGATCGATCAACGTGTGCCGACCGTGGCGGCCCCGTTCGTCGGTATCGACGACTCCACGGGGATCGATGCGGTGATCCGCCACCTGACCGCGAGCGGCCGTCGGCGTCTCGCGTTCGTCGGTGCCGACCCGACGAACTGGTCGGGTGGACGCCGCCTCGAGGGTTTCACGACGTGGGCTCAGGCGCACGACGCCTCCGCCACACGCCGAGTCGCCGATGGCGACTTCAGCCGCGAATCGGGCCGGGCGGCAGCGTTCGAACTGCTGTCGCGCGACGGTGAGATCGACGCGCTGGTGTGCGCCAACGATCTCATCGCTCTCGGTGCCCTCGACGCGGCATCGGACCTCGGCCGAACGGTGCCCGGCGACCTCGCGATCACCGGCTTCGACGACATCTCGATCGCCACGGCGTGCCGGCCGACTCTGACCACCGTGCGACAGCCTGTTGCCGAGATCGTCTCCACGTCGGTCGCCACGCTTCTCGCCCTCATCAACGATCAGCCGGCACCCGACGAGACCCTCCTCCCGGTCGAGTTGATCGTCCGCGGCAGCGCCTGACCCTTCAGCCGAAGTGCTCAGCCCCACCGCGCGGCGATGAGGGCGTGGTACACCTCGACCGCCTCCTCGAGCCGTCGCACCGACACGGACTCGTCGGTGGTGTGGGGTTGATCGGCATCGCCCGGCCCGATGATGTATGAGCGCGATCGGGTCGGGTCCAGCACGGCCGCGTCGGTGAAGTAGCTCACGCCACCGGCGTCGGAGGGTTCTCCGCGTACGGATGCCACGATGTCGAGCACCTTCCGCGACACCGCCGAGTCGGGCTCGCTCCACACCGAAGGCACATCGAGGGCGCGGGTGACGCTGCCGTGGTCGGCCAGGAGCGCGACGATCTCTTCGGCGCCGGCGCCGGGAACGGCGCGCACGTCCACGGTCATGGTCGCGGCGTCGGGCACGAGATTGGTCTGGGTGCCCCCGGCGATCGTGCCGACGTTGGTCGTCCGCGTGCCGAGGTGCGGATGCCGCGCGCCCCGCGGCGCGTCCCGCAGAGCATGCACGGCGTCGGCGAGGGCATCGATGGCGTTCATCCCGAGTTCCGGGCGCGACCCGTGCGCAGCTCGTCCTCGCGTGTCGAGTCGCAGCCAGCTCGCGCCCTTGTGGCCGAAGCGCACCTCGTTTCCGGTGGATTCCCCCACGACGAGGATGCCGTTCTCCGGCAGTGGGACGTGCGCGGCCACGGCGGCGGCGCCGTGGCATCCGGTCTCTTCAGCCGATGTGAAGACGAGCCGGAAAGGCGCGGATCCCTCGCGAGCTGCGCGAGCCGCGGCGACGGTCATCGCCGCCACCCCGCCTTTCATGTCACTGGCGCCCCGCCCGAAGAGCCGGTCGCCGTCGACCTCTCCCCCGAACGGGCTCCTGGCCCACGGAGCCGCTCCCGTCGGAACCGTGTCGAGATGACCGCTGAGGGTCAGGGGTCCTCCTCCGCGCCATGTCGCGACGAGGTTGGAGCGCCCCGGATGCCACGGCACCCACGCGAGGTCGAGTCCCGCGTCGGAGAGGATCGGCGCGAGCACGGACAGGGCAGCGTCCTCGTTGCCGTCGACCGTGTCGAGGCGGATGAGATCTCGCGTCAGCCCGACGACGTCAGGAGTCGAGGACCGGGTCATCGAACGGGATCGAGCCGATAGGCCTCGGGACGCCGGTCGCGCACCGGGTTGTTGAACGCGCCCCACGCGCGACTACGCCGCGTTGCCGCGAGGTCGATGTCGGCGACGAGCAGCGCGGACCCGGTCGCCGGAGCGGGGCCGGCCACGGGCCAACCCGTGTGGCTGACGATGAGGCTCTGGCCGATGAACTCCTGCCCGCGCTCGACCCCGACGCGGTCGGCCGCGGCCACGACGATGCCGTTCGCGTGCGCCGCCCCCATCGTGAGGATGGTGGCCATGCCGGGCTGCCCCTCCGCTTGACCGGGGATGGGCACCCAGTTGGTCGGCACGCACACCAGATCGGCACCCTGGAGCGCGAGCGCGCGATAGCTTTCGGGGAACCATCCGTCGTAGCAGATCATCATGCCCAGCCGACCGAATCGGGTATCGACGATCGGAAAGCCCAGGTCGCCGGGCTCGAAGAAGAGGGCCTCCTCGTCCCAGAGGTGAACTTTGCGATAGACCGTGTGCTGCCCGTCGGGAAGGCAGAGGATCGCCGCGTTGAACAACCGTGAACCCTGCCGTTCGGGGAAGCCCGCGACGACGATCACTCCGAGCTCGGTAGCGAGACTCTTCCAGGCGATCGTGGCGGGGCCTGCACCTGCGACCTCGGCAAGTCCGAACGCTTCGTCGCGCGACGCCATCATGTATCCCGACGAGACCAACTCGGGCAGCACGACGACGTCGGCACCCTTCGCGGCCGCCTCCCGAATGACCGACTCGGTGAGAGCGACGTTCGCGTCGACATCACCGAATGCCGGCTCGACCTGGCCCACTGCTACTCGCATGACAACGCCTCCTGGTAATCGATTACCTATGCTCGCACGTCGGCATGCCGCGTTCGATGGCTCGGCGCGGAATTTACGCACCGGAAACGTGCCGAGACCCGAGGATCCGGAACACCCCCGCCCCCAGGAGGTGGCGAAGGAACGGCGTCAGTGAACACGATGGCGGCTGAGAAGACGTGCATCCGCGGAATGCTCACCGAGCACCCCGAGTTGCACCCGCGTGGCACTGCCCCCTCCACGAAAGGACTCCTCGATGAGCCTCTTCAGCCCCACCACCGTCGGCAGCACCGCGGTCCGCAACCGCGTCTCGCTCGCGCCGATGACCCGCCTCCGCGCAGGAGCCGACGGCGTCCCCGGCCCGATCGTCGCAAAGTACTACGCGCAGCGCGCGGGCATCGGCCTGCTGGTCACCGAGGGTGTCTTCCCGAGCGCCGAGTCGCGGGCGTACCCGGGCCAGCCGGGTATCGTGACCGACGCGCAGGCTGCTGGGTGGGCGAAGGTCGCGGATGCCGTGCACGCCGAGGGCGGCACCGTCTTCATGCAGCTCATGAACGGCGGACGCGTCACGCACCCCGACATCACCGGCACCGACCGTATCGTTGCCCCCTCGGCGATCGCGATCCAGGGCGAGACCCGTCTCGCCGACGGCACCAAGGTCGACTACGCCGTGCCGCACGCGCTCGAGACGTCGGAGCTCGCCACCGTCCGCGACGAGTTCGTCGCCGCCGCCCGCCGCGCCGTGGATGCCGGACTCGACGGCGTCGAGCTCCACAGCGCCAACGGCTACCTGCTGCACGAGTTCCTCTCCCCCGCCTCCAACCAGCGCACCGACGCCTACGGCGGATCACCCGAGGCCCGCGCCCGCTTCGTCATCGAGGTCGCGCGGGCCGTGGCCGCGGAGATCGGCGCGGAGCGCGTCGGCATCCGGATCTCTCCCGCCCACAACATCCAGGATGTTTGGGAGACCGACGACACCGAGACCCGCGCCACCTACGAGGCCCTCGTGACCGGCCTCGCGCCCCTGGGCCTGGCGTACCTGAGCGTGCTGCACGCCGACCCCGCCGGCGAACTGATCCAGGACCTCCGCCGCGCCTTCGGCGGAACCTTCATCGTCAACTCGGGCTTCTCGAAAGTCACCACGCGCGAAGAAGCGGTGTCGGTCGTGGAGGACGACATCGCCGATCTCATCGCCGTCGGCCGCCCCGCGATCGCCAACCCCGACCTCGTCACGCGCTGGGAGCAGGGCGCCGAGGAGAACGAGGTCGACCAGGCCACGGTGTACGGCGGCGGCGAGCGCGGATACACGGATTACCCGGTGCTGCAGGCGTGATGCGAAGCGGGGCCTCGCGCCGATGTCGACGACATCCGCGTGAGGCCCCGCTTTCACGACCGAATGGTGGGCAGCCCGCGGGCTCTCACATCACCCCTGGTCTGGACGATCACCGATCAGCGTGTCGCGAGCGTGTCGTTCGTGGTCTGTGAGGATGCGTCAGAACGGTTGCCGCGCACGCGGCGGACAAGCTCAGCCAACTGGGGCACGACCACGGCTTCTTCATCCAACGCCTTCTCGAGCTGCAGCACGGCATGCGGACTCAAACGCAGGACGTGATCTTCGAGAAGCACAGCACGCGCACGCTCCATCGCGGTTCCCAACACGAAGGCGGAGAGATCCTGCTGCTGTTTGGCGGCAGCCGCCCGCAGCAGCTCGAGCGCTTCCGGCGAGATGCGCATGTTCAGTCGCTCAGAGCGACCCGTCTCTTGGATGTCCACGATAAGCCTTACGGTTTGTACTCACTTGGTATGTACAGCGTGCATCACGTGTTGTCGAAAGTCAACTTCAGTTGCTTCGTCGTCAAGAACAGGTGCAGATCGTCGTCCTCGAAGGCCGTGAAGCCGTACCGGCGATAGAACACGGACGCGTCGTGATCGATCGCGTCGACCACGACGACCTCGAATCCGATGGAACGAGAGACGTCGACAAGCCGTTGTAGAGCATCGAACAAGAGCAGACTCCCGATGCCCTTCCCTTGCACGGCCTCGTGCACGGCGAGACGCGCGATGAGCATCGCGGGAACGGGGTAGCGCCGCCGACCGACGCCGTACACGGACGCGGCGTCGTCGAGGTCCAGTTCGTACGCTTTGGTCGCGTAGTACCCGACAAGCTCGTCATCGTCTGCGAGCGCGAGAAATGTGCGTGTCGTGTCGCTCCGTTCGGACTGCCCGGCGTACCTGTCGATCCATTCGTCGAGATCGGGCTTGCCGCACCGGAATCCATCGCGTCGGATACTGCGCCGAAACGGAACAATCTCTACTGACATCACACCCCCTGTGTTCACGCTCCCGTTGATGCAGTCACCCCGAGGACGCATCGGCGCGGAGCCGAAGAGCCGGCGCGCACGCGTACCGGCCCCGTACACGTTCCTACACGAGAACGTGAGCTGCGGTCGAGGTCCACGCGGCACCGTCGCCTGTCGCCATGGAGATCGGCGCGGAGCGCGTCGGCATCCGGATCTCTCCGGCCCACAACATTCAGGATGTTTGGGAGACCGACGACGCCGAGACCCGCGCGACCTACGAGGCTCTCGTGTCGGGCCTCGCGCCCCTGGGCCTGGCGTACCTGAGCGTGCTGCACGCCGACCCCGCCGGCGAACTGATCCAGGACCTCCGCCGCGCCTTCGGCGGAACC
>NZ_JBFBJJ010000003.1:0-10926 GCF_040686055.1 Microbacterium sp. NPDC086615 | reverse complement strand
CGCGCTGGGAGCAGGGCGCCGAGGAGAACGAGGTCGACCAGGCCACGGTGTACGGCGGCGGCGAGCGCGGATACACGGATTACCCGGTGCTGCAGGGCTGAGTTCCGGATGCCGGGGGCCTCGCGCCAGATTTCGCGCGGGGCCCGGAACTACCTACCGTCCATGTCGCGCGAGCTGGATCTCAGAAGAACAGTCATAGGGACCACGAGGGCCGCCCGTAGGCGACCCTCGTGGTCCTCTAACGCGGCTTGCTCAGGCAGGCATCAGAGGTGAGCGAATGCCTCGACCTTGCTGTCCAGCGGCACTTGCCACAACGGAACCTTCCACGCTGCCGTACCGCCGGCGGGCACACGATCCGTGTAGGTGGTGTCGACACCCACGATCTTTCCATCGCCATTACGGGCGATGACGTCGATGCGGACCATGTCCTGGTCTTCCGTGAAGTTGCTGGTAACGGTGCCGCTAACGGTCATCCAGTCGTACTCGGAGCCGGTGGTCACCTCACCCATCGTGAAGGACCCGGTCTCAGCGGCGGGCGAGTTGGTCGCCGCACTCGCGGTCGGCCCTCGCACCTCGATGCGGTCGATCTGCGCCGATCCCACCTGCAGGAAGCGGCCGACATACCACGAGCTTCCCGAGAGGATCGTGCTGTAGTCCGTACCGGTGTCGAGCAGCACGCCGTTGGCATCGTAAGCCTCCACCTTGATTGCGGCGTTGCCGAAGACGTAGTCCTCGTTCGGGTTGGTCAGCTGCACGGCGTACCAGCCCATGCCGCTCTCAGTGTCCACGCCAAACGCGGTTTCACCGAGCACAAGATCCTGCGCGGCCGCGATCGCAGGCTCGTCAGCGGTCCCGGGCGCCTCTTCTTCGACAATGTCGGAGGTGCCGACCTCGCCGACAACCGTGTCATCGAACGCGCTGTTGAAAGCTGTGGCCACCACCACGAAGAAAACGACTACCCCGACGATCGTGCCGATAACCGACACGATCATCGCGGCGACGCCCTGCCACTTGGGCTTGTCCTTTTGGAAAAGCGCCACGATGCCGAGGATGAAAGCGATCGGCAGCAGGATCCACCCAACGATCAGGGCACCGGGGATGCAAGCGAAGATGAATCCTGCGGCCGCCAGCGCGAGCGCCACGATCCCGAGGATGTTGCGCGGCTTCTGCTCGGACTCAGGAGCTGTCGATCCGGGGACGACGAAGTCGCTCCCGCTAGACGCCGTGCCCACGGGACGAACTTGGTCAGTCCACGCAGCGCCATCCCAATAGCGCTCCTGGCCTTCGACGCCAGCAGGGAACCAGCCCGCGGGCGCGGCTGGAGTGATTGATTCAGTCAAGGTTTTCCCCCATGGAAAGGGCCACGTCGGATTCGTGGCTTCTGCTCTGAGTGCTCGCCGCCAACATGCGAGGCTCGACAGTCTATGAGGAAACACTCATGCGATTCATAACAAATACACATCCGATATCCGTCGCCCGCTGCGGGACGGTCTCATTCAGCTGAACGAGGTCGGCACCCCAGAGCGCGGCAGGCAGCGCAACGAGAACCATGGGCGCAACAGCCCGCAGAGCGAGGTCACCGCATGGCTGAACAGGGCAGACCACCTGCGACGCGAATGCCTGGGCGCTCAGCCCCATCGACAGGGACCTCCCCCTGATCACACTGCCCGCAGGGCGTCGGCGACGCACGGTTCTGACGTGCGCGAGGGCCGAGCGTGGGTGGCTGATAGGCCAGATCCCTGGCTTGCGCGCACTGTAGGCACCGAGGGAAGTGAGTCCTATATCGCCCCCGATAACCTCGCGGCTACCCTGATGGCATGAACATCCGCGCGGGACGAGAAGCGGCGGGCATGAGCCAGGCCGAGCTCGCCCACGCCGCCCGTGTGGCGCAGCCCAACATCTCGGCGTACGAGAACGGTCGGCGTCAGCCCAGCCCCGAGGTCCTCGAACGCATCCGTCGCGCGCTGGTCGGCACCCTCAACGAGCGGCTGTTCCGCCACCGCGACGAGATTCATCGCCTCGTCGCCGAGCATCACGCCACCGCGCCGCGGGTGTTCGGATCCGTGGCTCGCGGCGAGGAGACCGCGGCATCCGACATCGACATCCTCGTCGACTTCACGCCCGAAGCCGGCCTCCTGGATGAGGTGGGCCTGCGCCTCGCCCTCGCCGATCTGCTTCACGTCGAGGTCGATGTCATCGCCTCCGACACCCTCCGCGGTGAGTTCCGGGAGCGGGTGCTCCGCGAGGCCGTCCCGCTGTGAGCATCGAGAGTCGTCAGGCACAGGATGCCGCGACCCGCGTGATCGCGGTGTGCGAGGTCATCGCACTCATCGTCGAAAAGGGCGAGGAGCACTTCCTCCGCGAGGTCGAGGCGCAATGGGCCGCGGAGATGGGGCTGATCCGGATCGGCGAGGCGGTCGCCAAGATCCCGCCGCCCGTTCGCGAGCGCTTCGCCGGTCAGCCATGGCGTCAGATCATCGACATGCGGAACTTCGCCGCCCACCAGTACGACGACCTCGACCCGCACCGCGTCTGGCGCACGCTCACGCGTGACGTGCCGCGGTTGCGGGAGTACCTGGCGTCAGTCGTGATTCCGGGACTCTCCCCGGACACCGGTAACGCAGCACGGTAGTCCCCGGCGAAATACTCCTCAGGCATGTCGTCGAGACGGGAAGGCGGCAGATCGAGGCACCTCATGGCCGCGCGGCTTTGGGGACCTCGACGGCGAGGAAGATCGCGACGAGACCGAGCAAGCTTCCGGTGACTCGGCGCTGCCATCTCGTCCAGGTGGGGCGGGTGTGCAGGGAGCGAGCGATCGACCCGGCAGCGATGACGATGGTGGCGTTCACGATGAGGCTGACCAGGATTTGGATGCCGCCGAGCACGAAGCCCTGGGCGACAGCATGACCGGCGCATGAGTCGATGAACTGCGGGATCAACGCCAGGTACATGACGGCGACCTTCGGATTCAGCAGATTCGTGACCAGCCCCAGTCGGAACAGCTTCGCCCCGGAATCCCGCCCGAGGACGCGGGTCTCGAAAAGCCCGGTCCCGCCCGGACGCAAGGTCCGCCAGGCCAGGTACGCGAGATAGGCCACGCCCGCGGCTTTGAGGCCGACATAAAGCCATGGGACGACCACGAAGACGACCGCGAGTCCCAGGTTGGCCATTGCCATATAGACGAGGAACCCGACCCCGGTACCGGCGAGTGATATCAGGCCGGCAATACGCCCTTGGGCGATACTCCAGGAGACGAGGTAGATCATGTTCGGGCCAGGCGTGAGCACCATGACCAGCGCCGCCAAGGCCATTCCGCCCGCCGCGCTCCAGGAGATGAGACCAATCAGCATCGCGCCACCGCCGTCCGTCCGTGAGTCCTGACCACGGTGGCGTAACGATGTCACGCATCTCAACCCTTACAGGAAGGCGCGGGCCCCCGCGGACTCAGCAAGTGGATCTCGACCCACCCCGAATGTGAAGACCACCCCACCGAGCGGCTCGTGTACGCATTGACGTACATCAGCGGTACGTGTCAGAATCCTCGTACATAGCAGGATGTGACTGGAATTTCGTACATGCTGCGAGTGAGGGAGGACCTGCCAGTGCTCGTGAACGTCTCGCTCGACTGGGGAAACATCGTCCGCGACCGCCGCTCCGACCTCGGACTGACCCAAGCGGACTTGGCGCAGCGGATCGGGCGCGCCCGCCAGTGGGTGGTCCGGTTCGAGTCCGGTCACGCCGGGAGCGCGAGCGTGGACAGCCTGATGGCAGTGCTCCACGCGCTTGATCTGTATGCCGAGGTCGACACGGCGGAGGATGAGACCGACTCGGATCCGATGTTCATGGATGTCGTCGATCCATGGGATGCGCCGAAGGCGCAGCCGTGAGGCTCACCGCGTATCTGGACGGGCGGCGCATCGGCTGGTTCAGCCAGCGCGACGGTGGCGACATCTCGCTGGAGTTCGATCCCGCCTGGCAGCGTGACGCCGGCCGCCTCGAACTGTCACTGTCTCTGCCGAAGAGCCGCCGCCGGCACGAGGGCGCCGCGCCCGGGAACTTCCTCTGGAACCTTCTGCCCGACAACGACGCCGTGCTGGCGCGGTGGGGGCGGACGTTCGGCGTCTCGCCGCGCAACCCGATGGGGTTGCTCGCCAACGTCGGACGGGATGCGGCGGGCGCCGTACAGCTCATCGACTCGACTCAGTGGGACGAGCCGGTCCTCGACGGACCGGGCGAGATCGAGTGGATCGATGACGCGACCATTGCCTCGCACCTGCGCGAACTGCGCGCCGACCCTTCCGCGTGGGTGGCGACGGGGTACGACGGAGGCTACTTCTCGCTCGCCGGAGCGCAGTCCAAGTTCACTCTCGTCCGTGGCCGCGACGCCTGGGGATTCGCGACCGGAAGCACCGCGTCGACGCACATCGTCAAACCCGGCGTGGCAGGGCTCAAGTGGGGCGACCTGAATGAGCACCTGACGATGCGTGCTGCGCATCACCTGAACATGGATGTCGCACGCAGCCGACTGGTGAACTTCGACGACGAGAGCGCGATCGTGATCGAACGCTTCGACCGGTATCGCCGCGCCGAGCACGCTGAGGGAACGTCAATCGCCCGCGCGCACCAGGAGGACTTCGCGCAGGCGACGGGAACGCATCCGACGGCGAAGTATCAGAACGAGGGCGGCCCCGGCATTGCCGCGATCTCACGACTCATCATCGACAGATTCGGTCCCGCTGGCCCGATGCATGCCCTGGGATTCTTCGACGCCACGATCTTCAACTGGGTTGCACTGGGAACCGATGCCCATGCGAAGAACTACGCACTGCTGTGGCCGACGGCTCGAACAGGATGGCCTCGCCTGGCGCCTCTCTACGACCTCGGCTCGGCACTGGCATATCCCGAGATCAACAACCGCAGGGCGAAGCTCGCGATGTCATTCGACGGCCACTACCGCACGTACGAGATCGAGCCTCGGCACATCGTGCGCGAGGCGAGTGTCTTCACCGGCATCCTGGGGCAATCAGCCACCGTGGACTGGGTGTATTCGCGCGCTCGAACGTACGTCGATGGGTTGCCCGAGGCACTGAGCCTTGCCGCCGAGGAAGCCTCCCTCAGCGGGGAAGAACGACAGTTTGCCGCGACGCTGATCGATCGAGCCCGCGAGCGCACACAGGATCTGCGGCGGCAGCTAGATCGGCGGTGAAGACCCGCACAACCTCGCTCGCCCCGAGCGATTGTTGGGCAGATTCCTCACCCTGTGTCGTTGTGTGCTTCCCCGTGGCCCTCTGCGTCAGTCGCTGACGGCTGCTGAAGACTCCGCCTCCCGGGACGAGCGCGACGACGCCACACCCCGCCCGAACGCCTGGCCCTGCAGAATCGCCCCGAGATCCACGCCCGTCGCCGACTTCACGCTGTCGAACGTCGCCGCCAGGCCCGCCGCCTGCTCGCGCGCGATGTGCGCTCCCGCGGAGTCGCCGCCCACGAGGGTGACGTTGCCGACGTTCTGGTAGCCCTTCGCGAACTCCGCCATGAGCGCGGGCAGCTGTCCGATGAGCTCGCGCCCGAGGATGGCTTCCTGGTTCTCGCGGAGCGCCTCGGCCTCGGCCTGAATCGCCGCGGCACTCGCCTCACCCTTCGCGCGAATGGCCTCCGCCTCGGCGAGGGCCTGAGCACGGAGCGCCTCGGCTTCGGCACTGGACTTCGCGCGTAGCGCCTCGGCCTCGGCCTCGGCGCGCGCCCGCACCGCAGCGGCTTCGGCTGCGGCGGAGGCCTGCCGGGCCTCGGCCTGGCGCTGCACCGCGTAGGCCTCGGCATCCGATTCCTGCTGCGCCACCTGGCGGTCGGTGTCGGCCTTCTTCTGGCGCGCGTACGACTCGGCGTCGGCTTCGGTCTGCTTGCGGTACTTCTCGGCATCCGCGACGCGCTTGACGTCGGCGTCGAGCTCGGCCTGACGGTTCTCGGCGCGCTGCACCAGAACGGCCTGTTCGCGCTCGGCGCGGGCGAGATTCTCGGCCTGCTCCGCCTCGGCGTTCGCACGCCCGACCTCGGACTTGGATGCCGCGGTGTTCTTGTCGAACGCGGTCTGTTCGATGAGGTTCGCTTCCTCGGTGGCGAGCTGGCGCGCCTTGACCTCGCGGGCCGCCTCGATGCGCGCGACCTCGGCCTCGCGCTTGACGCGCTCGACCTCCTGCGCGCCGAGGGCCTCGATGTAGCCGTTGCGGTCTGTGACGCCCTGGATGGCGAAGGAGTCGAGCACGAGACCCTGCGCGAGAAGGTCGCCCTTGATGCCCTCCGCGATTTCGTCACCGAGCTTCTGGCGGTCTTGCATGACCTCTTCGACGTTGAGCTTCGCGACGACACCACGCAGCGCACCCTCGAGCTGTTCGGTGGTGAACACGTCGATCGCCTGGTCCTGCGAGGCGAAGCGCTCCGCGGCGGCGCGAACCTGGTCGGGCAGCGACCCGATCTTGACCAGCGCAACACCCGCCAGGTGGATGGTCACGCCGTTCTTCGTCTGAGCAACGGGCTCCATCTTGATCTGGCGCGAACGGAGCGAAATGCGATCCGAACGCTGAGTCAGCTTGTTGACGAAAGCGCCGCCGCCCGTAATGACGGTCATGTTCGACGTCAGCCCGTCGGTCCCGCGCTGCTTCTTACCGACGATGACGATCGCCTCATCGGCCTGCGGCACCTGATACCAGGCCCGGAAGATGAAGAAGCCGATCAGCAGGATCAGCAGCACCGCCCCGACGGCGACGACGACACCGATGATCCAGAAAATGTCACTGCTCACGACAAGCCCCCCCCGGCTCCGAGATTGCGGATTCTGGGATCACGCTATCGGGTGCCGGTACCGCTGCACGGTAGCCCCCGAGCCGAACTCCCACCGCTCGACGAGCTCGAGCCGTTCGCCGGTCCTTTCAAGAAGCCGAGGGCCCCGCCCCGCCACAACCGGACGCGCCGAGCGCCTGGAGCGGTACGAGCGTTGGGGTAGATCGCATTACCTCACGGACGCGCAGCTTTAGGCACCTCGACGGCGAGGAAGGTCGCGACCAGACCAAGCAGGCTTCCGGTGATGCGGCACTGCCACCTCGTCCAGGTGGGGCGTGTGTGGAGGAAGCGAGCGATCAACCCCGCAGCAATGACGATGGTGGCATTCACGGTGAGGCTGACCAGGATTTGGATGCCGCCGAGCGCGAAGCCCTGGGCTACGGCATAACCGACGCGTGAGTCGATGAATTGCGGGATCAACGCCAGGTACATGACGGCGGCCTTCGGATTCAGCAGGTTCGTGACGAGCCCCATACGGAACAACTTCCCCCTGGAATCCTGCGCAAGGGCGCGGGTTTCGAACAGCCCGGTCCCGCCCGGGCGCAAGGTCCGCCAGGCCAGGTAGGCGAGATAGGCGACACCCGCGGCTTTGAGGCCGACGTAAAGCCACGGGACGACCACGAAGACGACGGCGAGTCCCAGGTTGGCCATGGTCATGTAGACGAGGAATCCCACCCCGGTGCCGGCGAGCGATACCAGGCCAGCGGCCCGCCCCTGGGCGATACTCCGCGAGACGAGGTAGATCATGTTGGGGCCAGGCGTGAGCACCATGACCAGCGCCGCCAGGGCCATCCCGCCCGCCGCGCTCCAGGAAATGAGACCAATCAGCATCGCGCCAGCGCCGTCCGTCCGTGAGTCCTCACCACGGTGGCGTAACGGTATTATGCATCTCAACCCTTACAGCGGGACCCGGTGCTGGCGCCCCGCTGGCGCATGCTGATGCGCAAACGTGCCGCGGCTACTCGGTCGACGCGCCGGCCCCCGGGCTCTGAACCGGCCGATACCGCTGCACGGTAGCCCCCGAACCGAACTCCCACCGTTCGACGAGCTCGAGCTTCAGCTCCACGCCATCGAGCAGCCGCGGTACGCGACCGGCGATCACCGGATGCACGACGAACGTGTACTCGTCGATGAGCCCCGCCTCGGCGAGCGCCGCTGGCAACCGAACTCCGCCGAGCGAGATGCCCCGCCCCGGCCGCTCCTTCAGCCGCCGCACAGCCTCGACGACATCGCCGTCGAGAAGCTCGGCGTTCCAGTCGACCGCGTCGAGAGTCGCGGATGCCACCACCTTCCGCATCGGATCTATGACCTCCGAGAAGGCCACCTCACTGGCATCCATCCAGTCCGGCCACTCCCCCGAGTCGGGCTTGCGCCACGCGCCCTGCATCAGCTCATACGTCACGCGTCCGTAGAGGAGTGTGTCAGAGCGACGGAGCTCGTCGGTCCAGAACGCCATCGACTCCTCGTCGGGTGGGAGGCCCTCCTCGTGCGAGCAGCAGCCGTCGAGGGTGACGTTGATGGCGTAGCGGAGGGGCTGGGTCATGGAGGTCTCCTTCGACCTGGGCGGGAATGGGGTCAGGGTACTGGTGCTAGAAGTTTTCCGTGTAGATCCGGTCTGGCCCCGTCCTGCGTTACGGTCGCAGCGTGACCAGTGAACGTGTTCGAGAAGCGCTGTCCGAGTTCGTTCGCGAGCGTGACTGGGGGCAGTTTCATACGCCGGCAAATCTGGCGAAGAGCATCTCGATCGAAGCTGCCGAGCTTCTCGAATGCTTCCAGTGGAACGACGAGGCCGACGCCGCGCGCGTCCGGGAGGAGCTGGCGGACATCGTCACCTACTGCATCCTTCTCTCAGAGAAAATCCGAGTCGATCTCGACGAGATCGTCCTCGAGAAGCTCGCCGTGACACGTGCCAAGTACCCGGTCGAGACTGCGAAGGGGCGGAGCACGAAGTATGACGCCCTCTGAGATCGAACGGCTGGAATTCACGGGCTCAGCCATCTCGACATGGGCGTCCGATGACGAGCGCCGAAGAAATTGGCCGGTCGTCTATGTTCTCGACAACGCGGGTTCTATCGGATCCCCTTCTGTCTACGTGGGAGAGACGGTCAGCGCTGCATCCCGCATGCGTCAGCACCTTCAAAGCCCGTCGAAGGCGGGTTTTCGTCGCGTGCGCGTCGTCATCGACGACACCTTTAACAAGTCGGCCTGTCTCGACCTGGAATCACACCTGATTCGTTGGCTCGCTGGGGATGGTCAGTTCGCCGTCCTCAACGGCAACGAAGGGATCATTGACGCCCAGTACTACGCGCGCGAGCAGTACCGCGAGAGCTTCCGGGACATCTTCGAGCAGTTGAGGTCCGAGGGGGTTTTCCAACGCAGCATCCCGGAGATCGAGAACACTGACCTCTTCAAGCTCTCACCGTTCAAAGTTCTCACGAGAGAGCAGGCGATCGCCGTCGAGCAGATCGTCGAATCGCTGTTGGACGATGTCGCCAGCGGGGCGCGATCGAGCAGCGTGGTCGAGGGCAATCCTGGGACTGGGAAAACCATCGTTGCCATCTACTTGATGAAGCTGCTTGCGGACATCCGAGAATTCGAGGACAGCGATGAGATCGAACCTGATTCACTCTTCTCCGAGTTCTTCGTTCCCGAGAACCGAGAACTCCTGAGATCGGTTCGCGTTGGTCTCGTTGTACCTCAGCAGTCACTTCGCGAATCGATCAAGAAGGTTTTCGAGAAGACACCCAAGATCAGCGAAAACCAAGTTCTGAGTCCGTTCGATGTGGGCAAGTCACAAGAACCCTTCGACCTACTCATCGTCGACGAGACGCATCGGCTCAATCGGCGGGCGAACCAATCCTCGGGGGTGCGGAACCGAGACTTTGCCGAGATCAACCGCAGGCTTTTCGGATCCGATGACGTGAACAAGACCCAGCTCGATTGGATCCGGGCCCAGAGTCGTCATCAGATTCTTCTCATCGATGAGCGGCAGGCCGTGCGGCCTGCCGACCTGTCACGTGAGTCGCTCTCAGCCGAGATCGCCGAAGCGCAGCGAGCCCATCGACGCTTCCCGCTCGCGAGGCAGATGCGAGTTCGTGCAGACGCCGATTACATCGGATTCGTCCGGGCGATGCTACGCGGTGACGTCCAACCAGGAACCCGCCCGGACTTCGGTGAATACGATCTGCGCTTCTTCACAAGCGTTGTGGAGATGCAGGACGCCATCCGAGAGCGCGAGCGTGAGGCAGGTCTGGCGCGATTGGTCGCGGGGTACGCATGGGATTGGAAGACGCGTGGCAATAAGCCTGGGTATGACTTCGAGATCGAGGGTACCCAGTTCACATGGAACCGTACGGACAAGGATTGGATCAATTCCCCCGGCTCGACGCGCGAAGTGGGGTCCATCCACACGGTTCAGGGGTACGACCTCAACTACGCGGGCGTCATCGTCGCGGACGACCTGCGATATGACGCGAAGAACGACCGGGTGACTGTGAGCCGTGAGGCGTATCGCGACAGGAAGGGAAAGGAGAATCTCCGGACGCTGAAGAGGAACACCACCGACGAGGATCTCCTGGAACTGATCCAGAACATCTATGGGGTGCTTCTCACGCGCGGTGTCTTGGGGACATACATCTACGTCTGCGATCCAGCCCTTCGCGAGTACATTCAGTCGGCGCTAGCCCCGCCTCCTGCATAGAGGCGCTCACGTTCTACCAGTCCGTCTTCGGTGGCCACCTCGTGATCAACACGTACGCCGATCTCGGGATGCCTGCCGAGATCCTAGGCTCCGACAAGGTCGTCTTCGGCGTGGTCGCCTCCAAGAACGGATTCCGCGTGATCGCGAACCCCAATCTCAGTACCCGCTGGCGGGAGGGCGCCGACGGGAACGAGGTCGACAACACCTCCGTCCGCGGCGGCGGCGAAACGGCTACACCGATTACCCGTTCTTCCAGGACTGAACTCCGGATTCCAGGGCCTCGCGCACCCCTTTCGCGGCTCTTCGGACATTCGGTGGGGGTCATGGTGTGAGTCCGCCGGCGGCGAGGAGCATGCGTAGCCGGTAGTTGTCGCGGTTGCGGAAGCCTCTGG
>NZ_JBFBJJ010000002.1:0-388073 GCF_040686055.1 Microbacterium sp. NPDC086615 | reverse complement strand
TTGCTGTTGTTGGGCTCCCTCGGGTCCCCGGCGCGGGCCGTCAAGGGGTGCCCCCGTCTCGGCCCGCTTGACTCCCCCCTGGGCGGCCCGTCGAGACCGCCGGGCGACGCGCGTCGCTTCTTTTCTGGAAGGTCTCATGCTCGTTCTCCTGCCTCCCTCGGAAACCAAGCGGCCCGGAGGGCACGGTGATGCGCTGCGTCTCGACGAACTCGCGCTGCCGGCGCTGCGCCCTCAGCGCGAGGCCGTCGTCGATGCGCTCGTGGCCCTGTCTGCCGATGAGGACGAAGCGGCGCGTGTGCTGAAGCTCAGCGCCAAGCGCCGGCACGAGATCGCCGACAACGCGGCTCTGCGCGACGCGCCGACGATGCCCGCGATCGACCGCTACACCGGCGTTCTGTTCGATGCTCTGGATGCCGCCGGCCTCGACACCGCGGCGCGGTCGTGGGTCGCGGACCACGTGCTGATCCATTCGGCGCCGTTCGGCCCGGTCGGTGCGCTCGACGGCATCCCCGCATATCGCCTGGCGGCGGGAATCTCGATACCCGGACTCCCGTCTTTGCGTCGGGTGTGGGCGGATGCCGTCACCTCCGCACTGTCCGCTCTCTCGACGCCGTTCATCCTCGATCTGCGATCCGAGGCGTACGCGGCGCTCGGGCCTGTGCCCGCGGATGTCGCGAGCGCCTACGTCCGCGTTGTGACCGGTGGGGGAGAGGCGCCGGTTCGCGCGTTGAACCACTTCAACAAACACGCGAAGGGCGACCTGGTCCGGTCACTGGCGCTCACGGCCCCGACGATCGGGTCGAGGAACGATTTCGTGGCGTGGGGACGTCGGGCCGGCTGGGACATCCGCGAGGCCGCGGACGGAGAGCTCGCCCTATTCGTCTAGCACACCCGCGCGGTGGGTGTCAGGAAACACTCAGGTTCGCTACCATGTCACCCACCGGGAAACTCCCGCTGGCGCGCGTCTGCGCCATCATCGTCCGAAAGGATCGACGTGGACACCCTTCACCTCGCATACAGCGACCCCTACGGGGCGTCGGATGCCGCCGGGCTGGCAGCCCTGGGCGCCCTGTACGCCTTCTCGGCCGTCCTCGGTCTCATCGGCTACGCCATCACCGCTTTCCTTGCCATGAAGGTCTTCGAGCGTGCGGGAGTCGAGGGCAAGTGGCGTGCCTGGGTGCCGGTGTACAACTACATGGTCTTCGCCAAGCTCGGTGACGTCTCGCCCTGGGTCATCCTCGGAATCGTGATCGCCGGGGTGATTCCGATCCTCAACTTCCTCGCGCTGCTCGCCGGCATCGTCGTGCTCATCATGGCTTCCGTGCGCGTCAACGCGAAGTTCGGCCGCGAGTGGCCGATCCTGCTGCTGTTCCTCCTGAACGGGCTCGGCGTCTGGATCTGGCTCGGCATCCTCGGCTTCAGCAGCAACCGGTGGAACCCCGCCGCTGCCTCCCCGTCGCCGTGGGGCAACTCGTTCCTCGCCGACAAGACGGTCTGGAACGGCGTGCCCGTGCAGCCCGCGCAGCAGGGCGTCGGTGCGAACGCCGCCCCGCAGGGGTACGGCGCGCCCCAGGGCTACTCGGCGCCGCCGGCCGGCTCGACCCCGCCCGCCGTGGGCGCCACCCCGCCGCCGCCGGCCCCGCCCGCGACGGGAACGACCCCGCCGCCGCCCGCACCGCCGGCCGGCCCCCAGGTCTGATCGTTCGATGGGCTCCTCACCCCGGTGAGGAGCCCATCGTCGTTCGCGCGGTCGTGCGGCGATCATCCCTCCGTGCCGCCCCGGGGTTAGCGTGGAGGGATGACGACTTCCCTTCTTCCTCAACGACCCGTTGGACGCTCCGGACTCCGGGTCTCCGCGGTCGGGCTCGGATGCAACAACTTCGGCCGGTCGGGAACCCCCACCGAGAGGCTCGAGGGGACCCGTGCGGTTCTGGACGCCGCACTCGATGCGGGCGTCACTTTCCTCGACACGGCCGACGTGTACGGCCGGGAGTACGGGCTGTCGGAGACGCTGATGGGCGAGGCGCTCCTGGGGCGTCGTGACGAGGTCGTGCTCGCGACGAAGTTCGGCCACGCCGATCTCGCGCCCGGCGTGCTCGGGGGAGCGAAGGCGTCACGGACGTCGATCCGTCGATCGGTGGAGGGCTCGCTCCGCCGACTGCGGACCGACTGGATCGACCTCTACCAGCTGCACACGCCCGATCCCTCGACCCCCATCGAAGAGACGCTCGCCGCGCTCGCTGATCTCGTCCGCGAGGGCAAGGTCCGGTACGTGGGCCACTCCAACTTCGCCGGGTGGCAGATCGCCGAGGCCGAGTTCGCGGCACGCGGCGTGAGGTTCATCTCGTCGCAGAACCAGTACAGCCTGCTCGCTCGTGCGGCAGAGCGGGAGGTGCTGCCGGCGGTGGGACGGTTCGGCCTGGGTCTTCTGCCGTTCTTCCCACTCCACAACGGCCTGCTGACGGGAAAGTTCTCACGGGAGGGAGGGCCCGAGGGAAGCCGCATCATGCGCCAGCGCCCTCACCTGTGGCGGGACGCGCCGTGGGATGCCCTCGAGCGGTACCAGGCGTTCTGCGACGAGCGCGGCATCACCATGCTCCAGGCGACGTTCGCGTGGTTCCTCGCCAATCCGCTGGTGTCGAGTGTCATCGCGGGAGCCACGAGCCCGGAGCAGGTGCGCGCGAACGCCGAGGCGGCGACCGCGTGGACGCCCACCGCGGAGGAGATCGCCGAGATCGACGGCATCCTGAGTCTTCCCGCCGACCCGGCGGCCGGATGACCCGGCCGTCTGCCGCGGCTGGGCGCGGCGCTGCCCGAGTCCGTGCGCGGGCGTCCATTAGGATGGCAGGGCCGCGCGCTCTCGCCGGCGAAGCTGTCGGCCAACCGGAGGATCTCTCGTGCCCGAGGTGACCACGCATACGCGTACCGTTCCACTCACGGGGGCGACGCTCGAGCTGGCGTGGGCTGCGGGCACCGACACCGGGAAGCGCCGTGAGGTCAATCAGGACGCGGTCCTCGCGGAGTACCCGTTGTTCGTGGTCGCAGACGGAATGGGCGGACATCTCGGTGGGGAGATCGCGAGCGCGAGCACGGTCGACCGACTGCGCGCCGTCGTCGACGGGGGGACGGTGTCGCCCCGGCACATCGAGAAGGCCCTGTCCCGCGCGGTCAAGGACATCGTCTCGCACCCCGAGACCACCGATGAGGGCACCGGGACGACGCTGACCGGGCTGTATCTCGAGACGACGACGGACGAGCCCCACTGGGTCACCCTGAACATCGGCGATTCGCGGGTGTACCTCCTGCGCGACGACGACATCGTCCAGGTGACGACCGATCACTCGGTGGTGCAGGAGTTGATCGCCGCGGGGCGGCTGAGCCCCGAAGAGGCGGAGAACCACCCTTACGGAAACGTCATCACACGTGCCGTCGGACCGAGCGACAGCGTCAAGCCGGACTACCTCCGCCTCGAAGTCGTCGACGGCGATCGGTTCGTCGTGTGCTCGGACGGGCTTACCAAAGAGCTCACCGACTTCGGTATCAAGCACTTCCTCGAGGCGAACGCCGACCCGGCCGCAGCCGTCGACGCGATGATGGCGGCGGCCCTCGAGAACGGCGGCCGCGACAACATCACGATCATCGTGCTCGACGTCAACCGCCGCTCTTCCTGAGAATTCACCCTTGACCGCGGTTGCCCGCGGATTCTACGTTCGGCATATGACTTCCGCTCCCGAACGGACGTCGGGCAAAGGACTGGCCGCCGGGACCCTCGGACTCTGGGGTTCGACCGTCATCGGACTGGCATCCACAGCCCCCGTCTACTCTCTCGTCGCCACCCTCGGCTTCGTCGTCGTCGCGGTGGGTGCCCAAGCGCCGATCGCGTTCGTCCTGGCGTTCATCCCGATGCTCTTCATCGCCTTCGCCTACCGTGAGCTGAACAACGAGGTGCCGGATTGCGGGACGACGTTCACCTGGGGGACGAAGGCGTTCGGACCGTGGGTCGGCTGGATGGGCGGGTGGGGGGTCGCCGTCGCGGGCATGGTCGTCCTCGCCAACCTGTCGCAGATCGCCGGCATCTACCTGTGGTCGCTGGTCGGTGACGGATCGCTCGCCGAGAACGTGCCTCTCGTGACCGCTACCGGCGTCGCGTTCATCGCCGCGATGACGTACGTGAGCTACCGGGGCGTCGAGATCGGCGAGCGCATCCAGAACATCCTGCTCGCCGTCCAGTACATCGTTCTCGCGCTCTTCGTCGTCGTCGCGCTGTGGAAGTTCTTCGACGGCACGGCCCCGAACCCGACCCCGTTCGACCTCGCGTGGTTCAACCCCCTCGGCTTCACCGACTGGAGCGGCTTCACCGAGGCCGTCCTGCTCGCGCTCTTCATCTACTGGGGATGGGACACGTGCCTCGCGCTGAACGAGGAGACCAAGGATCCGAAGCGCATCCCCGGACGCGCGGCCCTGCTCACCACGGTGATCCTGCTCGGCACGTACGTCACGGTCACCGTCGCGGCGATGATGTACGCCGGCGTGGGAGAGGACGGCGCCGGCCTCGCCAACGCGGAGAACGCCGACGACGTCTTCCTGGCGATGAAGGACGGGCTGTTCGGCCCGTTCGCGTGGGTGCTGGTGGTCGCGGTGCTCATCTCCGCGGTGTCATCGACGCAGACCACGATCCTGCCGACGGCACGCGGCACGCTGGCGATGGCTGCCTACAAGGCGCTTCCCGCCCGCTTCCAGACGGTGCACCCGCGGTTCCACACGCCGTCGTTCTCGACGCTCGTCATGGGGATCGTCGCGAGCGTGTACTACGTGGGCATGACCATCATCAGCGACAACATCCTCCAGGACTCCATCCTGTCGCTCGGTCTCGCGATCGCGTTCTACTACGCGATGACGGGGTACGCGTGCGTCTGGTACTTCCGACGCGAGCTCTTCACGTCCGGCAAGAACCTCGTCTACCGTGGCATCCTCCCCCTGCTCGGGGCGCTGATGCTCACGTACGCCTTCGTCCAGTCGGCGATCGACATGTACGACGTCGACTACGGCAATTCCGAGCTGCTCGGCATCGGCGGCACGTTCGTCGTCGGCATCGGCGCGCTGGCCTTCGGCGTCGTGCTGATGGTCGTGTGGTACCTCGTCCCGGCGTCCAAGCCGTTCTTCCGGGGCGAGAGCCTGAACCGGGACACCGAGGTGCTCGTTCCCGACGAGCCCATCACGTACCCGCGTTCGGTCGACGGCGGTATCTGACCACCCGGGCCGCTCTCCTGGCAGGGCGGCCCCGTCGGGGCGTCGCTCGAGCGGGGCGCGGCCCCGTCAGACCGTCGCGCGGATGAGACCGACCTCGCGGCCACCGCCCGAGATCGTCAGGGGCAGCAGGGCGAGGGTATCGGCGACCGCCTCGGGGGCGAGGGCTCCGGTGCGCTCGAGCAGACGCAGTGCCACCGCGTGCCCGGCGCGATTGGAGCCGTCGAGCATCTTCAGCGCGACCGTCGTGCCGTCGGGCGCCGTCATGACCTGGACGCCCTCGGCACCGAGCTTCGAGAAGACGCCGAGGCGCTCGATGACGACGGTGTCGGGGCGACCCGGGCCGTCGATCGTCCACGGGTGCTCTTTCACTGCGCGAACGAGCGTCCCGGCGCTGCGGTGCAGGGCGAACGGAGAGCGCTCCGACGAGGTCGCGATGCGCTGGATGGCGCGAGCGAGACCGATGAGGCTCATGGCGTACACGGGGGCGCCGCAGCCGTCGATCGCGGTCGTCGTCATGCGCTCGCCGACGAGGCGCTCGAGCACCTCGCGGATGTGTACCTGCAGCGGGTGCTCCGGGTCGAGGTAGTCCGCCGTGGACCAGCCGTTCGCGACGCACGTCAGCAGCATCGCCGCGTGCTTGCCCGAGCAGTTCATGCGCAGGGGCGAGGGCGACCCGTGATCGCGCACGAGTTCATCGCGCGCGGCGGTGTCGCTCGGCCACGCTGCGGGGCACCCCAGATCGTCTTCGGTCAGGCCGGCGGACTGCAGGATGCCACGGGCCGTCTCGACGTGGCGCTCGGTGCCGCAGTGGCTCGCCATCGCGATCGCCAGGCGCTCCTCGGCGAGGTCGGCGCCCGCGGAAAGGCACGCCAGCGCCTGCAGAGGCTTCATGCTCGAGCGGGGGAGGAACGGGGCTGTCGCCTCGCCGAGCGTGAGCTTCTCGGATCCGTCGGGAGCGAGCACGACAGCGACGCCGTGATGACGGGATTCGATGAAGCCGTTCCGTTCGACGACAGCGAGTTCGACGGAGGCGGGGGGCGTGGCGGGCATCCGTCCATTCTATGGCGACGGGACCTTCGTCCCCTGGCGTCGACGTCGGCGCTCCACGGGCCGGAAGTCGCCCTCCCACGCGGGCAGCACGGCAGACTGGGACCATGAACGGAGAGCACCACTACCGCCTGCGCTCGACCTGGACCGGGGACCGGGGGAGCGGCACCAGCGGACACCGCGACTACGACCGCGCGGTCACGCTGGAGGTCGACGGCAAGCCCGCGATCGCGGCATCCGCTGACAAGCCCTTCCGGGGCGATCCCGCCAAATGGAACCCGGAAGAGCTGCTGCTCGCGGCCCTCAGCGAGTGCCATCTGCTGTCGTACCTGCACGCGTGCGTCACGACCGGCGTCGTGGTCACGGCGTACGAGGACGACGCGTCGGGGACCATGCAGGAGGACGGCAACAGCGGCGGAGCCTTCACGGAGGTGGTCCTGCGTCCGCGCGTCCGGGTCGCTGACGAGTCGATGGTCGAAGCGGCCCGCGCCGCCCACAAGCAGGCGCGCGAGTGGTGCTTCATCGCGAACTCGGTGAACTTCCCGGTCCGACACGAGCCCGAGATCACCGTCGGCTGATCCTGGCGCGCGGTCGGGGTCCGGCGTCGTACAGTGAGCGCATGCAGCTCGAACCGGCCCTCCGTCGCCTCGATCGGATCGCGGGTGGACGCCAGGCGGACCACCGCGTGGATGTCCCCGAGGACCCGAGAGTGCATCGGGCGTTCCGCGCGATCACCCTTCTCCTCGGACTCGGGTTCGTACTGGGTGTCGCCACGGTCGTCGTCGCTCTGGTGATGACGCTGAACGGTGCCGATGTCGGGTTCGCGGTGTGGATGCGGTGCCTCGTGGTGCTCGCGATCACGACGACGCTGTTCTACTTCCTCTGGCGTGCGCGAGCCGGGTGGTACTGGGCGTTCCGGCGGTTGCAGCTGTTCAGCCGGATCTTCCCGATCGTCGCGCTCGTGCTCGCAGCGATCCCCGGCCTCTACCCGTTCTGGGTGGTGACCGAGCAGATCCTCTTCGCGATCCTGCTCATCGGGGTGTCGGACTATCTGCAGTCCGACGTGGTTCGCGCGGCGTATCCCAAGCCGCAGCGATGAGAGATCCCCTGCCGACGCGGAGACACACATCCGACTCGGCGATGATGCGAGCTTCACCGTTGCGCGCGCGAGCCGGGGGACCTGCCTCATGAGAATGACGTCGAGTCGAGCGTCGATCGCTGCCGTCAGCATCGCCGTGGCGGGGATCATCGCGGTCCTGCCCGACGGGATGCTGCGATGGACGTTCCCCAAGTACCTCGTCGTGGCCATCGCCGTGGGCGTGGCTCTCTTCGCGAGGAGGACCGGGAGGCTCCCGACCTGGGCATGGGTCGTCGCGGCTTCGGCCTTCGCCGCTCTCGTCGTCGCGGCCATCGCGGGCTCCGTCCTTTACGGCACGGACGTGTGGGTCGGCCTGATCGGCCGGTGGCCCCGCTACCTCGGTCCGCTGGTCGCGCTGCCCGTCGGTCTGGGCGTCGCTTGGCTCGCGGCTTCTCTGCTCGGATCGCGTGCCGACGGGACGTGTGTGCGGGCCTTCCTCATCTCCCTGTCGGGCGCCGCGACGGCGGTCGCCTTCGTCGGTGTCCTCGAGGCGTTCGGACTGCGTCCGTTTTCGAGCGATCTGGAGAGACCGGGATCGCTCTTCGGAAATGCGACGGACCAGGGCATCGTGTGCGCGATGATGCTGATGGTGCTCGCCGGTGCGGCCGCAGCGAGATGGGTCCGCGATGACACCGTGCTGAGGATCGTCGTCGCGGTGGGCGGTATCGGTGCGCTGATCGGCCTCGGCACGTCCGCGTCGCGCGGTGCCTATCTCGCCGCCGTCCTCGGTCTGATCGTGCTGGCTCCGCTTCTCTGGCGCACGGGCGTCCTGCGGGGCCGCACCATTGCGATCGGAGCAGCCTCGACGGGCCTCGCCCTGACGTTCGTCGTGCTCTCGGCGCCCGGTGCCCTTGACCGCCTCACCGGTGCGGACGCCGTGGCTGCGGCGACCGTCGGTGAGCGCTGGACGCTGTGGCAGTGGGGGCTGCAGGTCTTCTCGACATCCCCCGTCGTCGGGGCAGGATCCGGGAGCTTCATCGACCGCGTCCCGTCCTTTCAGGACGCGTCGTGGTACCTCGACCGCCCCCTCAACACGGTGCTCGAGTCGTCACACAGTTGGATCCTCGATGCCGCGTCCGACGGGGGACTCGTGCTGGTGGCGGTCATGGCCGTCGGCCTGGGCTTGGCCGTCCGGACCGTGACACGCAGACTTCGACGAGGCCACGATGTGAACGGCGTTTTCCTGGGGAGCATCGCGGGACTGATCGTCGCGATTGTGGCGCTGCTCGCTCACCCGACGGGCCCCGCGGCGTTCCTGCTCGTGGCGATCCTTCTCGGGATCGTCGTGGCGGAGCCCGCGTCCGTGCGCGAGGAACTCCGCGCCGTGCCGCGGATGATCGCGGCGCGCGTGGTCGGCGCCGCGGTCGTCGTGGCTCTCGCGCTGGCCACCGTGGCCGAGATCCCAATGGCCACGGCGGCGGCCCGGGTCGATGCGGGCGCGTCGCCCGACGCGGGCTTCGCCACGGCGGTGGCCTTACGACCATGGGACAAAGAGCTCGTGGCGCTGGCGGCTCAGGTGCTGACAGCCAGGTCGGATGCCGGCGACGCCGACGCCGCAGACGCGGCGCGGGTGTGGACGGCCCGAGCGGCTGCATCTTTCCCTCACACGCTCGCCGTTCTCGACGCGCGGGCCGTCACCCTCGAACTCGCGCAGGACTGGACGGCGGCGGCAGCGGTGAGAGAGCGGATGGCCGAAGTCGCCCCGCACGACATCCCGGCTCGGCAGGATCTCGCGATCGACCTCGCAATGGCAGGCGACCTCGACAGAGCGGTGCAGGTCGCCTCCGCCATCCTCGAGGAGAGACCCGACTTCGCCAACGCCCGAATTCTGATCACGCAGATCTGCGCGGATCGCCCCCGTGAAAGCTGCCCCGCAGCCACGGGATAACGGTCGCGTCACCTGTTTCGTTTTCCGGCCTTGAGCTGTGGTATTACTTGACCGCGGCTACACGAGTGTCGCCTTGGGGGAATGGTGCGGCAAGCCGCATCCGGGGGAGACGGGCGAAACGCCCGTCGCTGGAGAAGACGTGGCCACTGCAGTCGTTTCGCGCACCTTTCGTGCCATCGCCCGTGTCACGGTGATGGCCCTCTTCGTCGCCGGGGCGGTGATTGCTCCGACCAGCGCCTACGCGCAAACACCGCCGTCGCCCTCGGCAAGCTCGTCGGTCGCCGCGAGTCCCACGACGTCCGTCTCGGCGAGCCCGAGTCCCACCGCCTCGGGTCCTCGTCCTTCGGCGTCGGCGAGCCCGAGCCCTTCCGCTTCGCCCTCTGCGACTCCTCGCCCGTCGGCGTCCGCGTCGCCGAGGCCCTCCGCGTCGCCCTCCCCGTCGGCGACACCCTCCCCGTCAGCGACGCCGAAGCCTTCGGCATCCGCATCGCCGAGGCCCTCCGGGTCGCCGAAGCCGTCGGCATCCGCGACGCCGAAGCCGTCTGCGTCGCCCTCACCGACCCTCGCTCCGCCGCCTTCCTTGGTCCCCGTTGCGACGGCGGTGATCTCCGGGAAGGTGACATACCCGCAGGGCGTGAACCTCGCGGGCGGAACGACGTATGCGTCGATCCGGGCGTCGGACAACTGGTACTCCGCAACGGTGGGGAACGACGGATCGTATGCGTTCTCGGGATTGCCCGCGGGCACCTACTACATCCAGTTCCAGTCGTACGGACGCAACGTGCTCGATCAGTGGTACGGGGGGAACGGCGACTTCTCGGCAGCGACGCCCGTCACCGTCACTGCGGGCCAGACCAAGTCGGACGTGAACGTCGTGCTGGCCAAGGGCGGCGAGCTCTCGGGGACGGTGACCACGACGTCTGGCGCAGCGGTGACCTCTGCGAGAGTCGAGGTCTATCGAAAGTCCGACGGCTCGTGGATGTGGCAGAACTCGACGGGGACCGACAGCAACGGCTCGTTCTCTCTCTCCCGACTCCTGCCCGGTGAGTACACGTTGGCCTTCCGCAGCCCCGACGGTCAGAACCTGATCGGCGAATGGTGGAACGACAAGTCGACGCTCGCCGCAGCCACGTCGATTTCCGTCGCGAAGGGTCAGGCCGTCAGCGGCCTGAAAGCGCAGCTGGCGACGGCCGGCACGGTGACCGGCACCGTGGCGTATGCGGACAAGACTCCCGTGACCGGTATTGCGGTCACCGCCTACGATCGTTCCGGCAACGTGGTCGGCAGAGGGTCCACGGACGCGTCCGGCCGTTACACGATCCAGGGCCTGGGCGGCGGATCGATCGCCGTGGGTGCGTCGGCTCCTGGCGGGATGGTCTTCTCCGGCGGAACCTCATCGCTCACGGGCGCGACCTTCATCGCCGTCAAGGCCGGTGCACGGGTCAGCGTCGATATCGGTGTCGCTGGGGTGACGGTGAGCGGGAAGGTCACGGTCGCCGGAACGTCGACGCCCTTGACCTCAGGCACCGTCACGCTCACCGGGGCGTCCGGGCCGCAGGGTGCGGCCGTCGCCATCGCGGCGGACGGCTCCTACACGATCCGCGGAGTGACGGCGGGCAAGTACGTCGCCCTCGTGACGCCCACCTCGCCTTCGTACGTGCCGACGTGGTCGGACAGCGCGGCCTCGAAGGACTACGCCGATTACTTCGCCGTGTCCGCCTCGAGCGTGAAGAAGGATCTGTCCGTCATCCGCTCGGGGAAGGTGACGTTCACTGTCGCGAATGCCGGCTACGTCGGGCTGTATCGCTGGTCGTCGGCCGGGACGACGTACGTCAAGAGCGATTACGTGTCCGCGGGATCCACCTTCACGGCCGACGGCCTCGTGCCGGGCGAGTACACGGTGCTCATCGGCAGGTACTACCTCGGGGGCGTGACCGATGACGCGGCGGCGTCGCACTTCACGGTGTCGTCGGGTAAGACGAAGAGCCTCGGACTGGTCGACACCGCACCGAAGGACGGCGGGTCGATCTCGGGTCGAGTCACGGCACCCGACGCGACTTTCGCGTCCATCACCGCCTACGACGCGAAGGGACAGGCTTTCTCCTCGTACACCACGTCGTCCGGATCGGGGATGACCTACACCATCGCGAATCTCCCGGTCGGCACGTACACCGTGGCGGCGCAGATCACGGGGTACCCGACGGCCTGGTACGGGGGGCGCAAAGCGGCGACCGTCTCGGTGACGAAGGGGGCGAACAGCACGGCGAACATCGCGGCCACGCGCGCGGACGCCTCGCTCTCCGGCAAGGTCACCAAGGCCGGTGCCGCTGCCTCAGGTGCCGGGGTGCAGTTGCTCGAGGTCGTCTCGAGCACGCAGACCGGACAGATTTCGTACGCGACGGCCGCGCCCGATGGGTCCTACTCTTTCGGCAGTGTGCTGAAGTCGGGGCGGACGTACCGGATCACCGTGTGGGCATCGGGGGCCGCAGAGAAGTCGATCACTTTCACCGCATCGAGCGGGGCCATCACGAAGAACCTCGCGCTGGACGCTCTGGGTCAGTTGAGCGGTCTGGTGAGTGACCGCGGCACCGGGAAGGCCGTCGCCAACATTCCCGTCCGCGCTGTGCGGGACGGCGATGACGGTGAGGGGTACAGCACGCTCACGGATGCCGCGGGCGGATACGACTTCACCGGGCTCCGTGCCGGCACCTATCGCGTCCAATTCGGTGCGTACAGCAGCGGCTACGCCATGCCGACCGGGATCAGTGGATACGGTGCGTCCACGATGCCGTACTACGCCCCGGAATGGCTGGACAACTCCGGCACCCGAGAGGGTGCGACGGCGGTGATCGTGACCGCCGGGGGCAACACCGCGGCGAAGGCCGGCAAGGTCGAGCAGGGCGGGACCCTCACCGGTCGGGTCAGCGGGAAGACGGCATCCGGTTCGACGGTGTGGCTCAAGGATGCGACGGTGTCCGTTTACACCCTGCGGGACCAGCTCGTCGTGCGGACCAACGCCGGCGGGGGCGCCCCCGGCGGGTATGCCCTCTCGGTTCGGCCGGGCACCTACAAGATCTGTGCGTCACTGCCGGAGACGAGCGAGTACGCGGGTCTTCAACCTGCCTGTCGCACCGGGACGATCACCGTCACAGCGGGGAAGATCACCGGGAGCGTGGATCTCGCGCTGACCTCTCGGACTCCTCCGCCTCGGTCCAGGACCGGCCACTGAGACCGTCGGGATATCGGACGCTCCTCGACTCGGGTTGATCCCAGGCTTCGGGCACAGCGCGGCGCCGGTGGATGCCGAGGCTCGGACGCCTCGGCATCCGGACCCCGAGATCTCGACGAAACGACGGAACCCCGCCGGCGCGAGGCCGACGGGGTTCCGTTCTGACGGGGGCGCTCAGCGCACGTCGTCGTCGACCCAGTCCATCGACTTGGTGACGGCCTTCTTCCACAGACGCAGCTCGCGGTCGCGCTCGTCGGAGTCCATGTCGGGCTCCCAGCGCTTGTCCTCCTGCCAGTTGGCGCGCAGGTCGTCGAGGTTGTCCCAGAAGCCCACCGCCAGCCCGGCGGCGTTAGCCGCACCGAGCGCGGTGGTCTCGGCGACGACGGGGCGCACCACGGGCACGCCGAGGATGTCGGCCTGGAACTGCATGAGCGCGTCGTTGGCGGTCATGCCGCCGTCGACCTTGAGCTCGGTGAGGTCGACGCCCGAGTCGGCGTTGACCGCGTCGAGCACCTCGCGCGTCTGGAAGGCGGTGGCCTCCAGGGCGGCACGGGCGATGTGGCCCTTGTTGACGTAACGGGTCATGCCGACGATCGCGCCCCGGGCGTCGGGACGCCAGTACGGGGCGAACAGACCCGAGAACGCCGGCACGAAGTACACGCCGCCGTTGTCGTCGACCGAGCTCGCCAGCGCCTCGACCTCGGGAGCCGAGGAGATAATGCCGAGCTGGTCGCGCAGCCACTGGATGAGCGACCCCGTGACGGCGATCGATCCTTCGAGCGCGTAGCGGGCGGGCTGATCGCCGAGCTTGTAGCCCAGGGTGGTCAGCAGGCCGTTCTTCGAGTGGACGATCTCTTCGCCGGTCTGGAAGATCAGGAAGTTGCCCGTGCCGTAGGTGTTCTTGCTCTCACCCGGGTTGAAAGCGGCCTGGCCGAAGGTCGCGGCCTGCTGGTCGCCCAGGATGCCGGCGACGGGGGTCTCGCGCAGGAGCGACGACGACTCGACGGTGCCGTACACCTCGGACGACGAGCGGATCTCGGGCATCATCGAGCGCGGAACGCCGAAGTCGGCCAGGATGTCGTCGCGCCATTCGAGCGTCTCGAGGTCCATGAACAGCGTGCGGCTGGCGTTGGTGACGTCGGTGGCGTGCACGCCGCCGTCGATGCCGCCGGTGAGGTTCCACAGCACCCACGTGTCGGTGGTGCCGAAGATCAGGTCGCCGGCCTCCGCCTTCTCGCGTGCTCTCTCGACGTTCTCGAGGATCCAGACGATCTTCGTCCCCGAGAAGTAGGTGGCCAGGGGCAGACCGACGATGCTCTTGTAGCGTTCGGTGTCGCCGTCGGCGAGGCGGTCGACGATCGACTGCGTGCGCGTGTCCTGCCAGACGATGGCGTTGTAGACGGGCTTGCCGGTGTTCTTGTCCCACACGACGGCGGTCTCGCGCTGGTTCGTGATGCCGACGGCGGCGATGTCGTGACGGGTGATGTCGGCGCGGCTGAGGGCCAGGCCGATCACCTCCTGGGTGTTGCGCCAGATCTCGAGCGGGTCGTGCTCGACCCACCCCGCGCGCGGGAAGATCTGCTCGTGCTCCTTCTGTCCGACGGCGACGACGCCCCCGGACTTGTCGAAGATCATCGCGCGCGTCGAGGTTGTGCCCTGGTCGATGGCGAGGACGTAGTCGGCCATGGATGGACTCCTTTGTCTAGTAGAGGTGAGGAAGTGGTGAAGCGGAGCGCGGGGGCGGCGCAGGCCGGGTGGTTCGCACCGTCCCCGCTGAGGTGTTACTTGCCGAGGTGGAGCAGCACGGGCGCGAGCAGACCCGCGAGCAGACCGCCGACGAGGGGACCGGCAACCGGAACCCAGGCGTAGCTCCAGTCGCTGGAGCCCTTCCCCCTGATGGGGAGGATCGCGTGGGCGATACGCGGGCCGAGGTCACGGGCCGGGTTGATCGCGTAGCCGGTCGGGCCACCGAGCGAGGCGCCGATACCGACCACCAGCAGGGCCACGGGGACGGCGGCGAGGCCACCGATGCCACCGGGGACGCCGATGTCGGCGACGCCGTAGTCGGCGAACCCGAAGATCACGAAGACCAGGACGAAGGTCGCGATGACCTCGGTGAGGAAGTTGAAGCCGTACGAGCGGATGGCGGGGCCGGTGGAGAAGACGCCGAGCTTGTTCGCCGGGTCGGGTTCGTCGTCGAAGTGCTGCTTGTACGAGGCCCACGCCAGCACGGCACCGATGATCGCACCGACCATCTGCGCGGCGACCGCGACGAGGAACTGGACGAAGGAGATCTTGCCGGCGACCAGCAGGCCGATCGACACGGCGGGGTTCAGCTGGGCACCCGAGTAGGCGGACACGATGACACCGGCGAAGACCGCGAGTCCCCATCCCCAGTTCACCATCAGGGTGCCACCGGCGTTGCCCTTGGTCTTGGCCAGGGCGACGTTGGCGACCACGCCGCAGCCCAGCAGGATGAGCATCGCGGTGCCGACCACCTCCGAGAGGAAGTACAGCCCCAGATTGACTTCTTGCATGTCGTCATCGACCTTTCTGTTGTCGCCCGTCCACCTTCGGCTCGGGCGTCGTTGCGGCTCGGTGATCCGAACCTAAGACCGCCGTGCGGGCGCGCAACAGGTGACGCGCCCGCACGTTCTCTCAGATTGCGGCGACTCCGGCCTCGGCCAGATCGACGCGGTGCGCGGTGAGGAGAATCTCGCGGGTGCGCTCCACCTCGTCGTGGACACGGTCGGTGTCCCAGCCGAGGGGACCGGCGACCGCCTCGGCGACCTCGACCAGCGTGCGCTCGGTCATTCCGCCGACGAACGCGAGGTGCGTCCGGCGCAGGAGCACGTCGATCAGGTGCACGACCTGCTCGTTGCGGGCGATCCACTCGAGTTCCTCGACGTAGTAGCCGGGGGCGTGCTCGATCGGAGTGGGCTCGGCCGGGAGCGCTTCGAGAAGCAGGTCGGCACGGGTGCCGTAGCGCGTGAGGAGGGCTTCGACGAGCTCGCGGGAGTGAGCATTCGTGCGTGCGGCTACCCACCGACGGCGCGCCTCGGGGGTCGCCGGGAAGCCCGCGCCGCCGCCGATCGGCAGTCCCTGCGTGCTCACGCGGTGCGGACGACGCAGCTTCTGCAGCGTCTTCATGCTGAGGTGCTCGGCCAGCGCGCGGAACGTGGTCCACTTGCCGCCGACCAGGCTCATCGCGGGAACGCCCGCGATCTCGTCCTCGACGATGCGGTAGTCACGCGAAACGAAACCGGGAGCGGTGTCGTCGTGACGCGGGAGGGGACGGATGCCGGAGAAGGTGTAGACGATCTGCGAGCGGTCCACCGCGATGCTCGGGAAGACGTGCCCGACGAGGTCGAAGAAGTAGTCGATCTCGTCGTCGGTGCACACCACGGGCTTCGACGGGTCGGCGTCGATGTCGGTCGTGCCGACGAGGACGCGGTCCTTGAGCGGGTAGATCAGCACGATGCGGCCGTCGGAGTGCTCGAAGAAGATTTCGCGTCCACCCGTAGCGGCGAGCAGCTCGGGGTTGTCGAGGACGATGTGCGAGCCCTTGGTGCCGCCCATGAACTGGGTCTTGAGCCCCATGGCGGCGTTCGCGAGGTCGGTCCAGGGGCCGGCCGTGTTCAGGATGACCTTGGCCTTGACCGAGAACTCCTCGCCCGAGACCTCGTCGCGGACGCGCACGCCGTTCGCGTCTGCGCCGATGGCGGAGACGTAGTTGACGGCCTGCGTGCGGCCGGCTCCGGCGACGATGCCGTCGTGGAGCACGTCGAGCGCGATGCGCTCGGGGTCGTGCATCGACGCGTCGAAGTACGTCGCGGTGTAGGCGAGGTCGGGGTTGAGCTTGGGCAGAGCCTGCAGCGACTTCTTCTTCCCGAGGAAGGTGTGGCGGGGAACCGAGCCACCGTCTCGCGAGAAGGTGTCGTACATGATCAGGCCGACCTTGATCAGCAGGGCGCCGCGCTCATTGGGCTTGCCGCGACCGTGGGTCACGAGGAGGCGGAACGGCGCCGACAGGATGCCGGAGAACGTCTTGTAGATCGGGATCGTTGTCTCGAGGGGCTTCACGTAGTGCGGCGCGGTCTTGAGCAGATCGTTGCGCTCGGTCACCGCTTCCTTGACGAGACGGAACTCGCCGTTCTCGAGGTAGCGGATCCCGCCGTGCACCATGTGGCTGGAGGCCGACGAGGCGCCCGAGACGAAGTCGCCGCGCTCGACGAGGGCGACGCTCACACCCTGCAGGGAGAGGTCACGGAGAGTGGCGAGGCCGTTGATGCCCCCGCCGATGATGAGGACGTCGATGTCTTCGGCGTCACGAAGCGCCTGAACGTCGGCGCGGAGCGAAGTTGCGGGGGACGACATGTCGACTGCGACCTTTCGTAGTTGGTACGCCGACAGAATGCGCCCGTCTGCACGTTGTTGCAAGCCCCTTGAAAAAACGTGCACAATGGGGGCGGACGGGAGGGCCCATGGTGACCCAGGCAGAAGCCCGCAGCCGGGATGCTCTCCGCGCCGCGCAGCTGTATTACATGCAAGATCTGACGATGGACGCCATCGCCCATGAGATGCGCGTCTCGCGCTCCTCGGTGTCGCGCCTGCTGCAGCACGCCCGCGACGTCGGGCTGGTGACGATCTCGATCAGCCCGCCCGACGACGCCCGCGGGCAGATGGCGCAGCGCATCGCCGACCGCTTCGGCATCGCCGCGCACGTGGTGCCCACGCCCGCACGCACGACGGAGGCCGATCGCCTCGAACGCACGGCCCTGACCGCCGCGCGCATCCTCACCGAGCGGGTCGAGTCCTCGATGACGGTGGGGATCGCGTGGGGGTCGACGCTCTCGGCGATCGCCCGCCACGTCCCCGCCAAGGACGTGCACGACACCCACATCGTGCAGATGAACGGTGCCGCCAACGTCCGCACCAGCGGCATCCCGTACGCGGGAGAGATCCTGTCGCGGTTCGGGACCGCCTGGTCGTCGTCGGTGCACCAATTCCCGGTTCCCGCGCTCTTCGACGATCCCCAGACGAAGCGTGCGATGTGGCGGGAGCGCTCGGTGCGTTCCGTCCTCGAGATCCAGGACCGCGTCGGGCTCTTCGTCTTCGGCCTGGGTTCGCCGCAGGCCGACGTGCCCTCGCACGTCTACAGCAGCGACTACTTCGACGAGCGTGATCGGGCGGTGATCGAGCGCGAGGGCGTGGTCGGCGACTGCGCGACGGTGTTCTACCGCGTCGATGGGTCCAGCGACATCCCCGAGCTGAACGCCCGCTCGAGTGGCCCCGACCTCGACACCGTCCGGCGCATCCCGCGGCGGTTCTGCGTGGTGTCGAGTCTGTCGAAGCTCGACGCCCTGCGCGGCGCCCTCGCGGCGGGACTCGTCACCGAACTCGTCGTCGAAGAGGCCCTCGCGCGTCGGCTGTTGAGCGTCACGCGCTGAGCCTCACGCGCTGAGACTCAGCGCTCGCCGAAGCCGTCCTCGATCAGAGCCCGGAGGTCGTCCAGGGCCTCTCGCGCCTCGGGGCCGGTCGCGCTGACGCGGACGCGTGATCCCTGACGCACGCCCAGCGCCATCAGCGCCAACAGGCTGCGCGCCGAGATCTCTTCCGAACCCGTGTCGAGATCGATGAGACGCACGTCGGCGTCGTACCGCGACGCGGTCTTGACGAAGGTCGCGGCCGGCCGAGCGTGGAGGCCCGACGGGTTCGTGATCATCGCCTCGAAAGCCGCGCCTTCCGCGGCCTTCGCGGTTTCGGATGCCGCACCCGCACCGGCGCTGTCCGTGTCCGCCCCCAGCTGTCGGCGCTTCGCGTCGCCCGCCGTCGCGCATTCCGTCGCGACCGCGTCGAGTCCTGCTCCGCCCGCGGCCGTCACGACCGCCGCCACGAGACCCTCGACGAAGGGTGCCGCGCTGAGGCGGACACGATCCGGTTCGGCGACGAACTCCAACGCCGTCTCGGCACTGAGGATCGCGGAGCCGAGATCCATCAGAACGAGCACCCCGTCGCCGCCGTCGGCCTCGTCGATCGCGGAAGCGATGGCCACGGCATCCGTTCCGAGGTCTCCCTCGGGACCGCCCGCGGCGACGCGGACGGTGGGCGGATTCTCACCACCCATCTGCAGCGCCAGCTCGACCGCGGCCTCGGCGAGGACGCGCGAGTGCGAGACGGCCACGAGACCGATCACGCGGCATCCGTCAGCGTGTCGCGCAGGGCTTCGATCAGGAGCGTTGCCGAGGTGGCGCCCGGGTCGAGGTGTCCCGCGCTGCGCTCACCGAGGTAGCTCGCCCTCCCCTTCCGGGCGACGAGCGGCTCGGTGGCATCCCGGCCGCGAGCGGCGGCATCGGCCGCTGCCCGCGCGGCTCCGGCGGCATCGGAGCCGTCGGCGACGGCCGCATCCCACGCGTCGAGCGCGGGGGAGAGGGCGTCGATCATCGTCTTGTCGCCGAGTTCCGCCTTGCCGCGGGCGACGACCCCCTCCACGCCCGCGCGGAGCGCAGCGCCCAGGGTCGTGGCATCCACCTCGTCCGCGGACAGGGCCGGGCCCATCCGGAGGAAGAACGTTCCGTACAGGGGACCGCTCGCTCCGCCGACGGAGGAGACGAGCGTCATGCCGACGGTCTTGAACAGGTCGCCGGCGCTCGCCGGAGCGGGATCGAGCTTCGCGACGACGGCATCCAGACCCCGTGCCATGTTCGAACCGTGATCGGCGTCACCGATCTCGGAGTCCAGGCGCGTGAGCTCGTCCTTGTGCTGCTGGACGGCGTCGCGGAACGCATGGATCCAGGCGACGAGATCGTCGATCGAGACGGCGCCGCTCATGCGCCCCACCGCAGTCCCGGGGTCACGACCGGCGCGTCCCACAGGCGCAGCATCTCATCGTCGGCCTTCACCACCGTGAGCGACGCTCCCGCCATGTCGAGGCTGGTGATGTAGTCGCCGATGAGCACGCGCTGCACGACGACGCCCGCGTCGGCCAGCAGGGGAGCGATCTCGCCGTAGAGCAGGTATTGCTCGATCAGCGGCGTTCCGCCGAGCCCGGACAGCAGCACGATGGCCGGCCCGACCGGGTCGCGGAAGTCGTGGACGATCGGGTCGACCATGAGCTTCGCGATCTCGTGAGCGGATGCCAGCTTCACGCGCGACCGACCGGGTTCGCCGTGGATGCCGACCCCGACCTCCATCTCGTCGTCGGGCAGCTCGAAGGTGGGTCGGCCCGCAGCGGGGACCGTGCAGCTGGTCAGCGCCACTCCCATCGAGCGGCCGGCCGCGGACACGCGGCGCGCGAGCTCGGCGACGGTGGCGAGGTCGGCTCCCTCTTCGGCCAGGGCGCCGACGATCTTCTCGAGGATGACCGTGGTGCCGGTGCCACGGCGGCCCGCGGTCCACGTCGAGTCCTGGACCGCGACGTCGTCAGCCACGACGACCGCCTCGACCTGCACCCCCTCAGCCGCCGCCAGCTCGGCCGCCATCTCGAAGTTCAAGACGTCGCCGGTGTAGTTCTTCACGATGTGCAGCACACCCGCACCCGCATCGACGGCCTGCGTCGCCGCGAGCACCTGATCGGGCGTGGGGGAGGTGAAGACCTCGCCTGCCGCCGCCGCGTCGAGCATTCCGCGTCCGACGAAGCCTCCGTGCAGTGGCTCGTGGCCCGAGCCTCCACCCGAGACGAGGGCGACCTTGCCGGCGCGGATCGGCTCCGCCCGCAGGATCACGCGATTCTCCGCGTCGACGCGGAGCTCGGGGTAAGCGGCTTCGATGCCGCGCAGGGCCTCGGCCAGCACGTCGGCCGGGTCGTTGACGAACTTCTTCACGGTGCCTCCTCGTCGTGGCGGTGACGGTTCGGGGCCGTCACTCCCGACCCTGCTCGCCCCGCGTCGCCGCGTCAAGCAGCAACTCGAGGAGGCGAGCGTCAGAGGCGCTCGTGCGGGAGCACCTGCTTGATGCGCTCGAGGGGGTTCTGCGCGGGGGCCTCGTTGTACGCGTTCGCGAGCTCCTGCTCGCTGAGGGCGTGGATCGCGGCCATGATCTCGTCGGTCGCGCCGCGACGCGCCCGGCCCGAGGTGGCGGGCCCGTGGGGGGAGAGGTCGATGGGCTCGCCGAAACGGACCGTGATGCGCTCTTTCGTCGTCGGGATCTTCGCGCCGACCGGCATGACCTTGTCTGTGCCGATGAGGCCGACCGGGACGACCGGAGCGCCCGTCTGCAGGGCCAGGAAGGCGACTCCGGTGCGTCCTTTGTAGAGGCGGCCGTCGAGGGAACGCGTGCCCTCGGGGTAGAGCGCGACCGCGCGACCGTCCTCGAGCAGCGCGCGCTGCTGCTCGAGGGCGTCGAGGGCTTTCTGCCCGGCGCCGCGTTCGACGGGGATCGCGCCGATCGCGGTGAAGAACTGCCGCGAGGCCCATTTCTCGAAGTACGCCGACTTCGCCATGAAGTGAACGGGGCGAGGAGCCGCGACGGGGATCGCGATGGAGTCGATGAACGACAGGTGGTTGCTCGCAAAGATGACGGGGCCCGTGCGCGGGACGTTCTCGCGTCCTTCGACGCGCGGGCGGTACACGGCGCGGGCGAGGGGGGCGATGAGCGAACGCCCGAGGACGTACGTCGCACCCATCTGCTGCGGCACGGCGGCGGGGGTCTCGGCGGGCACGTCGGAACTCACCCGTCGAGATTACTCGCCGCCGCATGCCGGGTCGCGCATGGGGACTCTCAGCCGCGCCTAAGACGGATGCGCGAGGATGGGGGTTCCCTGTCTTCTCTCGAGAGGTTCTCCGTGCGCTTCCGCCCGATCGCTTCCCTGTCCGTCGCCGCCGTCGCGGTGCTGCTTCTGGCTGGGTGCGCCGGTTCGTCCGATGACAGCCAGACGCCGGACGCCAGTGCGAGCCCCGACGCCGGACAGTGCCAGACGCCGTTCACGGGCGACGTTCCCGCGGGCCTCGAGGTGTCCGGCGACTTCAAGGGCGAGGTCACGGTGACCCGGCCCGACGGATTCGCGCCGAGCGCGATCCAGCGCAGCACTCTCATCGAGGGCACCGGCGACGAGGTGAAGGCCGGCGATCTCGTCAAGGCGAACTACACCGTGATCGACGCGTCCACCGGCGAGGTCGCGCTCGACTCGCTCAAGAGCGATCCCTCGGGCATGGACATGATCGTCAACGCCCAGCAGATCTTCGGTGCCGCGGTGTCGTGCGTGCCGATCGGCTCGCGCACCGTCTCGACATTCCCCGCGGGAACGCTGGGCGAGGGCTCGCCGGCCTACATCCTCGTCGCCGACTCGATCTCCGAGCTGCCCACGCGTGCCGAGGGCACCGAGGTGGCGCCCGTCGAGGGCATGCCGACCGTGACCTTCGCCGACAACGGTGCTCCGACGATCACCGTGCCGACAACGCCGGCGCCCACCGAAACCCGCATCGAGAACCTCCGTCAGGGAACGGGCGACGTCGTGAACCCCGGCGACACCGTGATCGTTCAGTACACCGGCGTCCTCTACGACGGCGGCACCGTGTTCGACTCGAGCTGGGACAAGGGTGCGCCGACGCAGTTCGCGACGACCGACGTCGTCCCGGGCTTCAAGCAGGCGCTCGAGGGTCAGACGGTCGGCTCGCAGGTCGTCGCCGTGATTCCTCCCGCCGACGGCTACGGCGACCAGGCAAAGGGCTCGATCCCGGCCGGGTCCACGCTCGTGTTCGTCGTGGACATCCTCGGCGTCCAGCACGCAACTCCCGCCGCTCAGTAGGCTGACGGGATGCGCCGCGTCCTCCTCCTCGGTTCCACCGGTTCGATCGGCACGCAGGCGCTCGACGTCATCCGCGCGAACGCGGACCGCTTCGAGGTCGTCGGCCTCGCCGCCGGTTCCGACCGTGCGGGGGTCGAGGCGCAGGCGCAGGCGTTCGGTGTTGAGCACGTCGCCCTCGGCGCGATCGAGGCGGAGCAGCTCATCCGCGACGTCGAAGCCGACGTGGTCGTCAACGGCATCACGGGCTCGGTGGGACTCGGTCCCACCATCGCCGCTCTCGAAGCGGGGCGCACCCTCGCCCTGGCGAACAAGGAGTCGCTGATCGTCGGCGGCGACCTCGTCACCGCGCTCGCCGCCCCGGGCCAGATCGTGCCGGTCGACTCCGAGCACTCGGCGATCGCGCAGGCGCTGCGATCCGGAGAGGCGCACGAGGTGCGCCGGCTGGTGCTCACGGCATCCGGAGGCCCTTTCCGCGGTCGTTCGCGCGAGCAGTTGCGGGGCGTCACGCCCGCCGAGGCGCTCGCGCACCCCACGTGGGACATGGGACGCGTCGTGACGACCAACTCGGCGACGCTGGTCAACAAGGGGCTCGAGGTCATCGAGGCGCATCTGCTCTTCGACGTGCCGTACGACCGCATCGACGTCACCGTCCATCCGCAGTCGATCGTGCACTCCATGGTCGAGTTCGTCGACGGATCGACCATCGCGCAGGCGTCGCCGCCCGACATGCGGTTGCCGATCTCTCTCGGCCTCGACTGGCCGCGCCGCGTGGCCGGCGTCGGGGCGCCGCTCGACTGGACGACCGCGAGCCGGTGGACTTTCGAGCCGCTCGACGAGGAGGCCTTCGGGTCCGTCGCGCTCGCGAAGAAGGTCGGGCGTGCGGGAGCGACGTATCCCGCCGTCTTCAACGCCGCGAACGAGCAGGCCGTCGATGCGTTCCACGAGGGGCGGCTGAGCTTCCTCGGCATCCTCGAGATCATCGAAGCGGTCGTCGACCGCCACGAGGCGCCCGCGACGCTCACGCGCGAATCGCTTGCCGACGCCGAGGTCTGGGCTCGTCGGACGGCGGATGCCGTGATCGCGGCGCGCTGACCGACTCGAGCCGCGTGCGGGGGACCCTGAGCCTGTCGGAGGGACCGGGCTGACGTGGGTTCCGGTGGCTTCGACAGGCTCAGCCACCTCGCGACGGGTGGCTGAGGCGTGAACGCGGCGCTGCCGTCTCAGGCGGGGAACTCCACCGGGCGCTCGGGGTCGGACGAGGGCGTCTCATCGAGTGGGTAGGGCACCGGCCACTGTGGGTCGGGCACAGCCCAACCGGCGGCGCGCAGTGCTCGGCGCGACAGCTCGCGCGCCGAGTAGGGCGTACGGACACCGCGGATGTCGCGGTAGTCCTGGTGTCCGGGGCCGGCCCACAGGATCGCGTCGCCCTCGCCCACGAGCCTCACGGCCTCGAGGATCGCGCGCTCAGGCGGGGTGAACTCGAGGATCTCGGCGTCAGGCCGCGCGCGGCGCGCACCCTCGATCAGGACTTCGCGGATGGCATCCGGATTCTCGTGCCGGGGGTGGTGGTCGGTGACGACGAGGATGTCGCTGCCGAGCACAGCCGTGCGCCCCATGTCGTGGCGCTTGGTGGCGTCGCGGTCGCCGTCGGCGCCGAAGAGCATGACGACCTTGCCGGGGGTCACCCGGCGGACCGCCGCAAGGGTCTTCTCGAACGCGTCGGGGGAGTGGCCGAAGTCGACGTACACCGCCGGGCCCTCGGGGCCGGAGACCAACTGGGTTCGCCCGGGGAGGGAGGCGTCGATGCGGCCGCCGTCGAGAGCATCGACGAGATGTTCCCACGCGTAGCCGGTCTCGAGCAGCATCACGATCGCGAGACCGGCGTTGGCGGCCATGTGCCGACCGATCACCGGAACGACGGTGGTGAGCGTCCGACCGTCACGGGCGCGGAGGGTGAACTCGGTGCCCTCCTGCCGCTCGTCGACGATGTCGACCGTCCAGTCGGCGTCGGCGGCGGGATCCGAGGCGATGGCCGGGGTGACGATCGTGACGACGGGGATCTCGGCGCGCGCGGCGATCTCGGCACCGGCGGGGGAATCCAGGCAGACCACGCCGCGACGCGCGCGATCGGCGCGGAAGAGCGGCAGCTTCGCCTCGAAGTACTCGCGCATGTCGGCGTAGTCGTCGAGGTGGTCGTGCGTGAGGTTGGTGAAGCCCGCGACGTCGAACACGAGGCCGTCGACGCGGTGACGGGTGAGAGCCTGGGCGCTCACCTCGACCGCCACGGCCTCGACCCCGCGTTCGCGCATGAGGGCGAGAAGGGCGTGGAACTCGGATGCCTCGGGGGTAGTGAGCCGCGAGACGATCACCTCTCCCGCGATGTGGCGCTCCGCCGTCGATGACAAGCCCGTGACCACGCCGAGCTGACCGAGGATCCCCTCGAGCAGGTGAGACACGCTCGTCTTGCCGTTGGTGCCGGTCGTCGCCAGCAGCTGCGGGATGTCGTCGCCCGGTCCCGTGCCGTACACCCACGCGGACAGGTCGCCCAGCAGCGCACGCGGGTCGTCGACGACCACGGTCGGAAGACCCGTAGATGCCGCGATGTCAGCGCCGTCGGCGTCGGTGATCACGGCGACGGCGCCGCGCTCGGCGGCGGTTGCGGCGAACTCCGCCCCGTGCCGGTTCACGCCGCGGATGGCGACGAACGCCTCACCTGCGCGCAGGTCGGCGGTCGCGAGCGTGATGCCCGTGAGGGTCGTCCCCTCGACCTCCCCGACGGTGCGGACGCCGAATCGGCGGGCGAGCTCGGCGAGGTCGCGCTGGGGCGGACGCTCGGGCCGGAGCACGGGCGGGAGGTTCGGGGCAGCGTCGGTCGGCATCCCGTCCATTGTCTCATCCGGTCTCGCACAGACAGGGCATCGCCGCCGCACGGGCGCTTCAAAGGAGTGCGGCGGTATCGTCGGCGGGTGACTGTCATCGCGTTTGTCATCGGCGTCCTCGTGCTCGTGGTGGGACTGGCCGTCTCGATCGCGCTGCACGAGATGGGTCACCTTCTGCCGGCGAAGATCTTCGGCGTGCGGGTCGGCCAGTACATGATCGGCTTCGGGCCGACGCTGTGGTCGCGTCAAATCGGCGAGACCGAGTACGGGTTCAAGGCTCTGCCCCTCGGCGGCTTCATCTCGATGGCCGGCATGTACCCGCCCGCTCCCGAGGGCGAGGAGCCGTCCAAGCGACGCTCGCGGTTCTTCGCCACGATGGTGCAGGACGCCCGGGATGCCAACGCCGAGACGCTCATCGGGGGCGACGATCGCGCGTTCTATCGGCTCCCCGTGTGGAAGCGCATCATCATCATGCTCGGCGGGCCGGCGATGAACCTCGTGCTCGCGGTCGTGCTGTTCACGATCGCATTGAGCGCGATCGGCATCCAGCAGGGCACGACGACCGTCGCCTCCGTCTCGGAGTGCGTGATCCCGGCGAGTCAGCAGCGGCAGGACTGCGAGCCGTCCGACCCGGTCGCTCCCGCCAAGGCCGCGGGCATGCAGCCGGGCGACACGATGATCTCGATCGACGGCACCCCCGTCTCGACCTTCAACGAGGCGGCGGCGATCATCCAGGCGTCGCCGGGCAAGGCGCTGTCGATGGTCATCGAGCGCAACGGTCAGGAGCAGACCGTTCAGTTCACCCCGCAGTCGACCGACCGGGCGGTGACGAACGCGCAGGGCCAGCCGGTGACCGATGCCTCCGGCGCCCAGGAGTACGAGACCATCGGGTTCGCCGGCCTCAGCCCGCAGGTCGCGTTCGAGCCGCAGCCGATCTGGACCGGACTCGAGGCGACGGGCCAGTACATCGGGCAGGTTGCGACGATCATGTCGCAGCTGCCCGTGCGGGTCTACGACGTCGCCGTCGACACGATCACGGGTCAGCCGCGAGACGCCGACAGCCCGATGAGCGTCATCGGCGCTGGCCGGATGGCGGGCGAGATCGCCGCGGTGAACGCTCCGATTCTCGAACGCGTCCAGCAGATCGTCCTGCTGCTCGGCGGCCTGAACATCGCCCTCTTCGCCTTCAACCTCATTCCCCTGCTCCCGCTCGACGGCGGGCACGTCGTCGTGGCGCTCTGGGACGGGCTGAAGAAGCTCGTCGCGCGCGCCCGCGGGCGGATTGCCAAGCCCGTGGATGCCACGCGCCTGGTGCCCGTGACCTTCGTCGTCGTCATCCTGCTGGTGGGCGTGGGCAGCGTGCTGTTCCTCGCCGACATCTTCAACCCGGTGAAGCTGCTCTAGCGTCGCGTGGTCCCGGTGGCTTCGACGGGCTCAGCCACCCGGGCCGCGCGGGTCGAGGGGCGTCGACGGGCTCAGGCACCCCTGCCCGGGTGGTCCCTGAGCCTGTCGAAGGGACCGGAACGTCAGAGGACGTGAGCGATCAACCGCTCCAGCGTGCGCATGCCGTCGCGCGACAGGATCGACTCGAGGTGCCCCTGCACGCTCGCGAAGCCCGGACCCCGGAGGGCGTAGACGTCGCCGGTCTCGGCATCCGCGGCGATCTCGACCTCCTCGGGAGTCGCTTCCGGCGCGCGGGCGGTGAAGGTGTTGTAGAAGCCGATCGAGGCGGGCTCGCCGAACACGTCGACGGTCTTCTGCAGGCCCTGGTGCGGCCGGGCCAGGGGCCGCAGGTCGATCCCGAGCGAGTCGGCGAGGATCTGGTGGCTCAGGCACACCGCGAGCAGCGGCGCACCGGCCGCGCGTCGGCGGCCGACGACGTGGCGCATCGCCGCCATCCGCGGGCTGTCGTCGCGCGGGTCACCCGGGCCCGGGCCCGAGACGACCAGGTCGGCCGCGTCGAGCTCGGCGTCGGTCACCTCGGACCAGTGCACGATCCGGGCGTCCAGGCCCAGGTGGCGCAGCTGGTGCGCGAGCATCGTGGTGAAGCGGTCCTCGGCATCCACGACGAGGGCCGTACGGCCCGCGAACGGGCCGGTGCCGTCGGGATCCTGCGGGTTCATCCAGAACGGCGCCAGACGCTCGTTGCGGGAGGCCAGCAGCTCGGCGATCGCGGGATCCTCGGCGAGCGGGCGGCGCTCGGCCACCGGGGCGTCGGGGTCCGCGTCGGCCGGGAGAGCCGGCACGTCGCGGGGGATCGCGCCGATCGCGCCGAGCACCCCGGCGGCCTTGCCGTGCGTCTCACCGACCTCGCCGTACGGGTCGGAGTGGCGCACGAGCGTCGCGCCGACCGGCACGCGCAGGCGGCCGTCGACGAGATAGGCGGTGCGGATGAGGATGGGGGCGTCGAGATCGTGCGTGGGACCTTCGATCGCTCCGTTCGGCGTGAACAGGGCGGCGACGCCGGAGTAGTACCCGCGCGGGGTCGTCTCGTGACGGGCGATCACCGTGCACGCGTTCTGCATCGGGGAACCGGTCACGGTCGGCGCGAACATCGTCTCGCGCAGGATGTCGCGCGGGTCGAGCGTGCTCCGGCCGCGCAGCATGTACTCGGTGTGCGTGAGGCGCGACATCTCCTTGAGGTGCGGACCCGTGATGCGCCCGCCGTCGCTGCAGACGGCGCTCATCATCTTGAGCTCCTCGTCGACGACCATGAAGAGCTCCTCGGTCTCCTTGGTCGAACGGAGGAACTCCGCGAGGGTCTCCGCCGTCGCGCCGCCCTGCGGATGCCGGAACGTGCCCGAGATGGGGTTCATCGTCACGATGCCGTCGCGGGCGCTCACGTGCGCCTCGGGGCTCGCGCCCACCGCGACATGACCGGGCGTCACGACGGCGAACGTCCAGTACGCGCCCTTCTCGTGCTCGAGGAGCGCGCGGAACCACGTCAGCGCGGCCACGCGCGGGTCGGCGTCGACCCCGGCGACGAAGTCGCGACGGATGACGAAGTTCGCCCCCTCGCCCCGGCCGATCTCGTCCGCGATCACCCGGCGCACGATGTCGGCGTACGCCTCGTCGTCTATGTCGAACCCGGCGTCCTGCAGGGCGACGGGGGCGGAGGGGAGGGATGCCATGACCTCGGCGCGGGGGAGTGGCATCCGTTCCTCGATCACGAGGCAGCGCAGCGGGGCGCCGTCGTCGTGGCAGACGAACCCGCGCTCGCGCACCTGCCGGAAAGGCACCAGCGCGAGGACCTCTCGGGGTGCGCCGTCGGCGTCGACGAGCGGGATGTCGGCCAGCAGCTCCACGTCGACGACGGTGCCCGTGAGCACCTCGACCGTCGCGTGGTCGCGGGCGATCAGCGCGAAGGGCGCGTCGCCCGCGAGGAGGTCGTTGATCAAGGAGGAGGGGTCGGGCCCGGTCATCGAAATACTTCCGTCAGTGATCGAGGGTCCGGAGCGGCCGCCGGAAACACGAAGACCGCCCCGATCCCGAGGGAGGGCGGTCTGTCGCACGCGTGCTCACCGCCTAGACGGTGGGCCACCAGCCGGTATACGCGCGCATGGCGCCGAACCTATCACAGAGCGCCCTCAGCCCCCGAGGAGGTGTGGCGGCGTAGGCTGGTCGCGTGCCTGCAGTGAACATCGGGATGCCCCGCGTGCCGGAGGTCCTCGCGCCTCGTCGCAAGACCCGTCAGATCAAGGTCGGCAAGGTGCTCGTCGGCGGCGACGCCCCCGTGAGCGTCCAGTCGATGACGACGACCCCCACGACGAACATCAACGCCACTCTCCAGCAGATCGCCGAACTCACGGCATCCGGCTGCGAGATCGTGCGCGTGGCCGTTCCGTCGCAGGACGACGCGGATGTGCTGCACATCATCGCGAAGAAGAGCCAGATCCCGGTCATCGCCGACATCCACTTCCAGCCGAAGTACGTCTTCCAGGCGATCGACGCCGGCTGCGGTGCGGTGCGCGTGAACCCCGGCAACATCCGCAAGTTCGACGATCAGGTCGGCGCGATCGCCGCCGCCGCGAAGGCTGCGGGTGTGTCGCTGCGCATCGGCGTGAACGCCGGATCGCTCGACCGCCGCCTGCTCGAGAAGTACGGCAAAGCCACGCCCGAGGCGCTTGTGGAGAGCGCCGTCTGGGAGGCGTCGCTGTTCGAGGAGCACGACTTCCACGACTTCAAGATCTCGGTCAAGCACAACGACCCGATCGTCATGGTCAAGGCCTACCGCCTGCTCGCCGAACGGGGCGACTGGCCGCTTCACCTCGGCGTGACCGAGGCGGGACCGGCGTTCCAGGGCACGATCAAGAGCGCGACGGCCTTCGGCATCCTGCTCTCCGAGGGCATCGGCGACACCATCCGCGTCTCGCTGTCGGCACCCCCGGCCGAAGAGGTCAAGGTCGGCCACCAGATCCTGCAGTCGCTCAACCTGCGCGAACGCAAGCTCGAGATCGTGTCGTGCCCCTCGTGCGGTCGTGCGCAGGTCGACGTCTACACGCTCGCCGACGACGTCACCGAAGGCCTGAAGGACATGACGGTGCCGCTGCGCGTCGCCGTGATGGGCTGCGTCGTCAACGGCCCCGGTGAGGCGCGCGACGCGGACCTCGGTGTCGCGTCGGGCAACGGCAAGGGCCAGATCTTCGTCAAGGGCGAGGTCATCAAAACCGTGCCCGAGGCCGAGATCGTCCGCACGCTCATCGAAGAGGCCAACCGCCTCGCCGACGAGATGGGTCCCGACGCGGCTCCCGGCACGGCGCAGGTCATCACGGTCTGATCGAGGCATCGCGTGGTCCGCGCGAGCGCGAGTGGACCACTGCCGTTCCGCTAGCGTCGGGAGTCTCATGATCGAGACTTCGCACGCCTCCCTCGCCCGTCCCCTCATCGCTGGTGTGGTGACCGCCCTGGTCGGCTTCACCAGCACGTTCGCCGTGGTGCTCACGGGTCTTCGCTCCGTCGGGGCCACGCCCGAGCAGGCGGCGAGCGGACTGCTCGCCGTCACGCTCATGGTCGGGGTCGGGTGCATCCTCCTCGCCTGGCGCTACCGGATGCCGATCACGATCGCCTGGTCGACCCCCGGTGTCGCGCTGCTCGCGGCTACCGGTGCCGTCGAGGGCGGGTGGCCCGCGGTCGTCGGCGGCTTCCTCGTCTCGGGTGCGCTGATCCTGTGCACCGCCCTCTTCCCGCCGCTGGGGGCGTTGATCGCGCGCATTCCGCCGTCGATCGCGCAGGCGATGCTCGCGGGTGTCCTCTTCCCTCTCTGCATCCAACCGTTCGTCGGGCTCATCGCCGACCCGTGGGGCGTGGCGCCGGTGCTGATCGTGTGGCTCGTGGCATCCCGCCTTCTTCCGCGCTGGGCCGTGCCGCTCGCGTTCGTCGCGGCGATCGTCGTCGTGGCGGTCTCGCTCGGACGAACCGGGGCGGAGCTGGATGCCGCGAGCCTCGTGCCGCAGCTCGCCTTCACCGCTCCGACGCTCACCGTCGGGTCGGTGGTCGGGATCGCGCTCCCGCTGTTCGTCGTGACGATGGCCTCGCAGAACGTTCCCGGCGTCGCCGTGATGCGCAGCCTCGGGTACACGATCCCGTGGCGCCCGGCGATGCTCGTGACCGGCGCGGGCTCGATGCTCGCGGCGACCGCCGGGGGACACGCGGTCAACCTCGGCGCGATCAGCGCGGCGATCGCCGCAGGCCCCGACGCGCACCCCGATCCGAAGCGACGCTGGGTGGCGGGAGTCTCGGCCGGGAGCACCTACCTCGTGCTCGGCGCGCTGTCGGCCGCGTTCGCCGCAATCGTGCTGCTCGCCCCCGCGGGGGTCATCCCGGCCGTCGCGGGCGTGGCGCTCTTCGCGGCCTTCGGCTCCGCCGTGCAGCAGGCGATCGACGATCCGGGCGAGCGGACCCCGGCGGTCGTGACGTTCCTCATCGCGGCATCCGGAATCGCCATCGCGGGCGTCAGCGCGGCCTTCTGGGCGCTGGTGGCGGGGCTGATCGTGCGGACGGTCCTGCACCTCGGGCGGCGCGCGGCCTGAGCCCCCGCCGTCAGTGCAGGGTGCCGGCCGGGGAGGCGAGGTCGTCGCGCACGTCGAGGGCGGTGCGCACGGTGAGCTCGACGGCGCGCACGATGTCGTCGAAAGGCAGGGATGCCACGCCCTCGGGGGCGCTCTCGCGCGCAGAAGGCACGTGTACGAAGCCGGCGCGCACGTGGGGGTCGGCGGCATCCAGGGCGGTGAACATCACGTGGTTGCACACGAAGGTCCCCGCCGAGTGCGACACCGCGGCCGGAATGCCGGCGTCGCTCAGCGCCGCCGCGATCGCCTTGACGGGCAGGGTCGCGAAGTAGGCGGTCGGACCGCCCTCGACCACGGGGAGGTCGACCGGCTGCGCACCGTCGTTGTCGGGAATGCGGGCGTCGGCGAGGTTGATCGCCACGCGCTCGGGGGTGACCTGCGCGCGTCCCCCCGCGAGGCCCGTGGCGATCACGACATCGGGGTGGTGCTCGTCGAGGAGCTGTCGGAGCCGCGTCCCGGCCGCGTCGAACGCGACCGGAAGGACGTCGACGATCAGTCGTTCGGCGCCGGTCCAGCGCTCGTAGACGGCTCGGACGGCGTCGCCGGACGGATTCGTGGCGTCGCCGCCGAAGGGCTCGAATCCGGTGAGGAGGACGGTCGTCATCGCTCCAGGCTATGCCGGGGTCGCCTGTTCAGACGCGTGCGGGGACCGCGGCGCCCGCGTCTCGTCGTTCGAGGTTCTCGACCTCGGTGATCCAGCGGGCGCGTGTGCGGTCGTCGGAGGAACGGACGGAGGGGAAGCGCGTCGTGCGGACGCGGCGGACCCCGCAGAACTTCAGCGTCTGATTGCGGACCTGGCGCACGGCGGGGTCCCCCGTCCACCGGAGGAACCAGGTGGGGGAATCGCTCGTCAGGAGGAGGCGCCCGGTGCGGGCGGGGAGGAGTCCCTGCGGGAGCCCGTTCGGGCGGTAGCGGTACGTCTGCTTCGGAAGGAGGACGCGGTCGAAGAAGCCCTTGAGGAGGGCGGGGGTCCCGGCCCACCAGACCGGTGTGGCCACGACGATGTGCGTCGCGGCGAGGAGGGAGGCGAGGGCGCGCTCGAGGTCGGGCTCGAGCGGCTGCACCGCCCGGTACCCGCCCCGCAGGATGGGGTCGAAGTCGAGGTGTCGCACGGCGACGAGCTCGGCGTCGCCGTGCGCCTGCGCGTACCGTCGCGCGAGCGTCGCGGTGAGCGAGTCGGGGGAGGGGTGGCCGTCGAGGATGAGGGCGGTCATGGCGGAGCTCCAATGTGGACACTGTCAAGAAACTGGACAGGAGCAAGATATCGTGCCGCGGCCGGGGTTGTCGAGGCGCGATTCGCGCCGTCGTTGCCGATCCGTTACCTGGTGCGGGAACTTCTGGCGTGATCGCGGACACTACGGGGTGTGGAAGATGATGACGCGGGGCTGTGGGCTCGGGTACTCAGGGGCGATGAACTTGCGTTGGCGGCGTTGTTCGATCGGTATGACGCGCGGTTGTTCCGTCATGCGTCGCGGTTGTTGACGCATCGGGAGGATGCGAAGGATGCCGTGACGGTGGCGTTCTTCGAGTTGTGGCGTAAGCGGGCGTCGGTGCGGGTGGTGGAGGGGTCGCCGTTGCCGTGGTTGTTGAACACGGTGGCGCACTGCGCGCGGAATTTGGAGCGGTCGGGGCGGCGATACCGCGCTCTGTTGGACCGGGCCCCCGTGACGGAGCCGATGCACCGCGCTCACGAGGAGAGCGGCGTGTTGGCCGCTCTGCGGAAGCTGCCGGAGCGGGAACAGGCGGTCGTGGTCCTGTCGGTGCTGGAGGGGTATTCCGAGCGCGAAGTCGCGCAGGCCCTCGGCATCCCGGCGGGAACGGTCAAGTCGCGGCTCTCCCGAGCGAAGACGAAGCTCCGCGACGATCTGGCCCAGGAAGGGGTGCAGGCATGAACGAGGAACTGACTCCCGACGAGCGCGCGGCGATGCGCTCTCGCATCGTCGGCGGTGCGCGCGACATCAAGCCTGCCGGTGCACATCGGAACGCGTGGATCGCGGGCTCGATCGCGGCAGTGCTGGTGGTGGCGATCGCGGGTGGGGCGGTGGCGACGTCGACGTTGTCGGCGCCGCAGATCGCGAACATGCCGTCGCCAACGGTCACGGCGACGACGGTGCCGACACCGACACCTACCTCGACGCCGACCTCGATACCCACGCAGACGACGCCGGTGGTCGCGTTCGGGGGAGACTGCTCGGCCGTGCTCGGTGATCCCGAGGTGTCGGACATCCTCGGGGTCCCGATGACGGGTGTGCCCGTCATCACCGGGGACGCACGAGTCCTCGGAGGGATCTCCTGCGAGTGGCGAGCGCTCGACTCGGCAGATTTCACGAGCATGAGTGTGACGGTGGTGCCGTGGGCCGACATCCCGGATTCTGTGCGGCAAGACGTGGGTGTCGTCCCCGAGTGCCCCGTCGGGTTCACCTGCAGCTACAGCGAGCGTCATGGAGACGCGTGGGTGAGTGCGGAGGCCACCGATGCGAGTGAGGCCATCGCGGCGGTGAAGGCAGTCGGGTCGCGTGCGGCGGACGCCCCGCTGTCCGCGCGAACCCTGCCCGCAACCGCGTGGTCGATTCCGGACTGTGACGGCGTCGTCATCGAGGCTGTCCGATCGGCGCTGACCCGCGATGTCTCGAAGACCACCGGCACGGACTACTTCCCCCACGGTCCCGTGTGGGACGTGATGACGAGCAACGGTGCGGCGGGATGGTGCGACTTCTTCGGACCGGAAGACGACGGCCAGGCCTTCTTCTCGCTGGACGTGACGTTCTGGCCGGGCGCGTCGCTGGACCCGGCCGGAGCCATCGCGAGGGGGGAGCAGCAGGTGTCGCTGACAGGAGCCACCTCTGCGTGGATGCTGCCGGCCTCCGATCTGGGAGGGGGACGGGTGGATGCCGAAGCGCCGGGGGGAGTGGTGACCCTCATCGGAGACAAGCTGGACGACGCGGAGATGCGTGCCGCGGCGGAGGCCCTGCTGGAGCGAATGGCGCAGTGACACGAGTCGATCCCGTTGCGTACCGAACTGCGGGATCCCCTCGGACTTGTCCGCGAGCCGTCTAGCATCGTGCCTGTGCCCACCTCGACGAAGTACCACCACGGGGACCTCGGCCCGGCGCTCCTCGCCGCCGCGGACGAGTTGCTGGTGGAGGGCGGGGTCGGTGCACTGAGCCTGCGCGAGGTCGCTCGCCGCGCGGGCGTCAGTCACAACGCGCCGTACCATCACTTCGCCGATCGGAAGGCGCTGCTCAAGAGGCTGTCGGAGCGCCACATGGGGCACCTGCTCGACGCGCAGCGAGCGGCGCACGCGGCTGCGGCCCCAGGAGTCCCGGCGTTGCGCGCGATCGCCGCGGCCTACCTCGCCTACGCCGTCGCGCACCCCCAGGGCTTCGCCCTGGTCTTCGACCCGGAGATCTGCGTGCCGGGGTCGCCGTCCGACGAGATGGCTCCGTTGATCCGCGCGAACGAGGATTTGCTGGCGGAGGTTCTGGCGACGATCGATCCGTCGCTACGGGGTGCCGACCTCGAGGCCGCGGTGGCCGCGGTCTGGTCGTTCGCTCACGGGATGGCGACACTCGTCGTGGCGGGTCACCTGCCGCCGGGAGGAATGGCATCCGGGCTCGAAGCGCTGTTGTCGCTGGCCCGGTCCGTCCCGGGGGAGTGACCGCGAGGGTCAGCCGAGGTCGAACTCCGCGCGCAAACGCTCGCGCACGAGGACGTAGGGCGGGTACTCCGCGAAGAATCGCAGCTTGCCGGCCACCGGGCCCTGGCCCGTCGGCTGATCCTCCATCACGTACGCCATGAAGCTCTCGGCGAAGTCCTCGGTGACGTTCGTGGCCGCGTACGCGTCGACGAAGTCCTCCTCGTGCGCGGCGTAGAACGCGTCGGCGACGTCGACATCGACGTTGTCGCCCTCCGGGGCGTCGATGTAAGCGCTCCAGAACCGGTCGGAGAATGCGTACAGGGCCGTCTCGGGTAACAGGCACCCCTGCCCGGTCCAGATCGTGTCGCACGTGTCGGTGTACGCGTCGACCGATTCCGGCCCCAGGCTCAGCACGTGGGCGTACTCGTGGACGAGTGTGCCCAGCCAGAGCTCATCGTCGTCGGCATATGCGACATTGGCGGCGAACGTCCAGTACTCGGGGGCGGTGTCACGCGACACCCACGCCAGGGTGTCGCTGGCGGGGTCGTCGCCCACCTCGAGCCGGCTGATCCGCGTCGCCGCGACGCGGGGCGTGAACACGCGCTCGATCTCGGCCCAGACCGCGGCCGCCTCGGCACTCGGCTCCGGAGACAGGATGCCGTCGGCCCCGACGTCGTAGACCTCGGTGACGCGGAAGTCGTCGTCGACGGGCGGCGGGTCGTCGAGCGGGGAGATCCCTCCGCCGAAGGAGGTCGATGCGTCGGCAAGGGTGGCAGACCACACGACCAGGCCGGCCGTGCTCCAGAAGACCACGCCGAGCACGAGCGCGACGCCGCTCGCGATCACGGCGATCCATCGGGGGTGCACGCCCTCACCTTAGGGGCACGCGGTCGATCGGAGGTCATCCGCGCGCGAGGGTGAAGGCCGTTATCGACGTGTGACCGATGTGGCGTCGATTCCGGGAACTTTTGTCGTGATTGCGGACACTACGGGGTGTGGAAGTCGTCGCCCCGGTAGCCGAAGCCATCTTCCGGCCGGTCTACCGGTGAGATGCGCGGGCGGGTGATGCGGTTCTGCCCCCGCCCGCGTCTGCCCGTGGCATCCACCGTTCTAGACTCGATGATCGTGGTCACCCGTCTCTCGAACTACTTCCTCCGCACGCTCCGCGAAGACCCCTCGGATGCCGAGGTCACGAGCCACCGTCTGCTCGTGCGCGCCGGTTACATCCGCCGCAACGCCCCGGGCATCTTCGCGTGGCTGCCGCTCGGTCTGAAGGTCAAGGCCAAGATCGAGACGGTCGTGCGCGAAGAGATGGCGAACGCTGGAGCCTTCGAGGTGCACTTCCCGGCCCTGCTGCCGCGTGAGCCGTACGAGGTCACCGGCCGCTGGGAGGAGTACGGCGACGCGCTGTTCCGCCTGCAGGACCGCAAGGGCGCCGACTACCTGCTCGCGCCCACGCACGAGGAGATGTTCACGCTCCTGGTGAAGGACATCTACTCGTCGTACAAGGACCTGCCGCTGACGATCTACCAGATCCAGGACAAGTACCGCGACGAGGCGCGCCCCCGCGCCGGCCTCCTGCGCGGCCGCGAATTCACGATGAAGGACGCGTACTCGTTCGACGCGACGGATGCCGGATTGGATGCCTCGTACCAGGCGCAGCGCGATGCCTACGAGCGCATCTTCCAGCGCCTGGGCCTCGAGTACGTCATCGTCGCCGCCGACGCCGGCGCGATGGGCGGCTCGAAGTCGGAGGAGTTCCTGCACCCGACCCCCATCGGCGAGGACACGTTCGTGCGCTCGGCCGGCGGATACGCGGCCAACGTCGAGGCGTTCACCACCGTCGCCCCGGAACCGCTCGCCGTCGAGGGGCAGCCCGCGCCGGTCGTCTTCGACTCGCCGAACACCCCGACGATCGCGACCCTCGTCGATCACGCGAACGCGCACCTCGACGCCCCGGCCCCCGGCATCGCCGGCCCGGCCACCGCCGAGGCCACCGAGTGGACCGCCGCGCACACGCTGAAGAACGTCGTCCTCGCCCTCACGCACCTCGACGGCACGCGAGAGCTGGTCGTCGTGGGGCTGCCCGGCGACCGCGACGTCGACGACAAGCGCGTCGAGGTCGCCTTCGCTCCCGCCGAGGTCGAGGCCGCGACCGAGGCCGACTTCGCGAAGAACCCGCTGCTGGTCAAGGGCTACATCGGCCCCTGGTCGCCCACCGGTCCCGTGCTGGGCGAGGAGTCGGCGACGAACATCCGCTACGTGCTCGACCCCCGCGTGGTCGACGGCACCGCGTGGATCACGGGTGCGAACATCGACCAGAAGCACGTGCACTCGCTCGTCGCCGGCCGCGACTTCGTCGGCGACGGTTTCGTCGAGATCTCGACCGTGCGCGCGGGCGACCCGGCCCCCGACGGCTCGGGCCCCGTGGAACTCGCACGCGGCATGGAGATCGGCCACGTCTTCCAGCTCGGTCGCAAGTACGCCGAGGCCCTGGGCCTGAAGGTGCTCGACGAGAACGGCAAGCTCGCGACCGTCACGATGGGTTCGTACGGCATCGGCGTCACCCGCATCCTCGCAATCATCGCCGAGCTCAACAACGACGAGAAGGGCCTCATCTGGCCGGCGTCGGTCGCGCCGTTCGACGTGCACGTCGTGGCCACCGGGCGCGATGCCGCGGCGTTCGAGCTCGCGGCATCCGTCTCCGACCAGCTCGAGTCCGCCGGCCTCGACGTCCTCTACGACGACCGCCCCAAGGTCTCGCCCGGCGTGAAGTTCGGCGACGCCGAGCTCGTCGGCATCCCGCGCATCCTCATCGTGGGCCGCGGCGCCGCCGAGGGTCAGGTCGAGCTGTGGGACCGCCGCACGGGCGAGCGCGAGACCCTTCCGGTCGCCGATGCCCTGGCGGCGCTCACGCGCTGACGTTCACGCGCCGACGTTCACGCGCTGACGTTCACCGAGACGGCATCCGTCCCGCATCCGCCGGGAGGGGTGCCGTTTCGTCGTCCCCGCGGTGCTCGGCATCGGTAGCGTAGATGCCATGATCTCGGCCCCTCGCCTGTCGCTCCGCGACGGCTCCACGATCCCTCAGCTCGGTATCGGCACGTACAAGGTGCCCGCGGATCTCACCGCCGGCCTCGTCGAGGGCGCGCTCGCCGCCGGCTACCGCCATATCGATACGGCCGCCCTGTACGGCAACGAGACCGAGGTGGGGGAGGGACTGCGCGCGTCGGGTCTCGACCGGGACGACGTCTTCGTGACGACGAAGGTGTGGAACGACGACCAGGGCTTCGACGAGACGCTGCGCGCCTTCGACGCGAGTGCGCGACGCCTCGGCCTCGACCGTGTCGACCTGTACCTCATCCACTGGCCGATCCCCAGCGCCGGCCGCTACGTCGACACCTGGCGCGCTCTCATCCGCCTGCAGCAGGAGGGGCGGGCGACCTCGATCGGCGTGAGCAACTTCGCAATCCCGCACCTCGAGCGCCTGCGCGACGAGACCGGCGTCCTCCCGGCCGTCAACCAGATCGAGCTGCACCCCCGCTTCCCGCAGAACGAGCTCGTCGACTGGGATGCCGCGAACGGGATCGTCACCGAGTCATGGGCCCCGCTCGCCCGGGGTGGTCTGCTCGGCGAACCCGCCCTCGCGCGGATCGCCGCGCGCTACGGCAAGACCCCCGCGCAGGTCGTCGTGCGCTGGCACCTCGATCGCGGACTCGTGGTCTTCCCGAAGTCGGTGGCGCTGGAGCGGATCCGCGAGAACGGCGACGTCTTCGACTTCACCCTCGATGCCGACGACCACGCCGCGATCGCCGCTCTCGACACCGGTGAGCGCACGGGCCGCGATCCGTCGCTGGACTGAGGCCGGTCAGACGTCGAGGCGCGCGTAGCGCGCGCGGAAGACGGTGAAGACGCCGTAGGCGAGGAAGCCGAGGCCCACGAGGGCCGCGAGCAGAGGCCCCGCGGGCAGGGCCATGAGCGCCGACACGGCTCCGTCCAGCCCTCCGGCCGTGTCGGGTTCGACGCGGATGGCCGCGATCGTGACCAGCACGCCGACCACGCCGAGGGCGATGCCCTTCGCCACGAATCCCACGGCGCCGAGGGCGCTCAGCGCGTGTCCCGCCGCGCCCTCGGGGATGCGGACCTTGTCGTGGAAGGAGCGTCGCACGCCCATCCACACGAAGCCGACACCGACTCCCGCGACGATCAGCCCCGCCGTTCCCAGCACGAACCCGCCGATCGGGAGCGTGAGCACGCTCTGGCTGAGGTCTTCCGTGGTCTGTTCCGCGTGCGGTCGGGCACCGAGTGCGACCGCCGCCGAGATCACGCCGATCACGACGAAGACGATGCCCTGCGGTGCCTCGGCCGCGATGCGCGCGATACGTTTGCGCCCGGACAGCCCGCGCGGCGCGATCGCCTGCAGCAGGTGCCACCCGCCCAGCGAGACCAGTCCCGCCGCGAGACCCCAGAGCGCGACGGCGCCCAGCGGCAGGGCAGCCACCGCACGAAAGGCACCGGTCTGGTCCGTGTCTTCGGCCGCACCGAAGCCCACGGCGAGAACGAGGCCGCCCACGAGCAGGTGCAGGATGCCGTTGGCCACGTAGCCCGCCCGAGCGGCGACGCGCAACGCGGGGTTTGCCTCGGCCTCGCGAGCGGCGGAGCGGGCGGAGGACGGCATCCCGGAACCGTATGCGCTCCGCGTCTGGAAAGACAGCCGGTTGCGCGTGGCGTCCGAGGCGCTGTTTATCATGGCCTGATGCCCGCTTCCCGCCGACCGTTCGTGCGTCGGTGGAACGCCCTTCCCGCGCTCACGCGCAACGCGCCGCCGCGTGTCCTGCTCGTCGTCGGTGCCGTGGTGGTGCTGCTCGGCGCGCTCATCGTCTCGCGACCCCTCACCTCGATCGTGCTGCTCGGGGTGTACGTCGGCGCGAGCGCCGTGGTCATGGGCGTGTTCGAACTGTTCGGCCGGTCGACGAGATGGTGGGCGCGGGCCGTCGCCGTGGCCTGGATCGTGGCGGGCGTCGCCGTCCTGGTGTGGTTGGGGCGCAGCCTCGAACTGTTGCCGTCAGTCCTCGCCGTTCTCCTGGTGATCGGTGGGCTGGCCTCGGTCGGCCGGGCCGTCACGGGCGGCGCGGTCAGCGCTCGGGTGCTGTCGCTCGCGTGGGGCATCGCGCAGATCGCTTTCGGAGTGCTGTCGTTCACCTGGCCGGATGTCACCGTGCTGGTGCTGGCCGTCGTGTTCGGTGTGCGCACCATCGTGTTCGGAGTCGGGGTCTTCGGGCGCGGGGTGGCCGGCATCCGTCGTCGTCCGCGAGCGACGCCGTTCGACGCCGACCAGGCCGTCCGTCGCCGTCGGCGCCGCGCCCGCTGGACCGCCGTCGGCCGCTACGCGCTCTCGCTCGTCCTCGTGGCGACCGCCGCCGGAGGGTGGTGGCTCAACGACTGGCTGCACGACGGTGCCCCCGTGGTCGACGCGTTCTACAACCCGCCCGCCGAGGTGCCGAGCGGCCACGGACGGTTGATCCGTTCCGCCGCCTCGCCCTGGCGCGCCCCGCAGAACGGCGACGTCACGCGGATCCTCTACACGACACGGGATGCCGTGAGCCGCCCCGCCGTGGCGAGCGCCATGGTCATCACCCCCAAGGATCCTCCGCTGGGACCGCGCCCCGTGATCATCTGGAATCACGGCACGACCGGGGTCGCTCAGGGCTGCGCGCCGAGCCTGCGCGACTCGACGGCCACCCGCTGGGCGATCCCCGCACTCGAGCAGGCATTGAAGGCCGGATGGGTCGTCGTCGCGTCGGACTTCTCGGGACAGGGCGCCCCCGGCGCCTATCCGTACCTCATCGGCAAGGGTGAGGCCCGCTCGTCGCTCGACGCGGTGCTGGCCACGGCCGAACTCCGCAGCGACCTGACCCTCTCGCCCGACACCGTGGTCTGGGGACACTCCCAGGGCGGGCACGCGGCTCTGTGGACCACCGCGATCGCCGACGACTACGCCCCGGGCATCGACGTGCTCGGAACGGCCGTCGTCGCCCCGGTCGCCGATCCGCCCGCCCTCGCGCGTGAACTGCTCTCGGGTCCGCCGAACGCGATGCTCTCGGTCATCACGTCGTGGGTGCTGGTGCCGTACTCCGAGACCTACGCCGACGTCCACCTCGACGACTACATCGCCGAGGGCTCGCGCTCGATCGTGCTCGAGATGACGCAGCGGTGCCCCACCGAACCGGGTGTGGTCGTGTCCGTCCTCACGGCCCTGGGCGTCTCGGAGGACCGGCCGCTCTACAACGCCGATCTCACCGACGGCGCTCTGGGTCGGCGCCTCGAGGAGAACGCCATGACCGAGCCGCTGGGCACGCCGATGCTCGTGGCGTGGGGAGCGGACGATGAGGTCATCGCGCCGAGACTCCAGCGCGAGTACATCGAGAAGCTCTGCGCCGAGGGACAGCCCGTGAGATGGGCGAGCTACGCGGGCTATGGCCACCTGCGTCCGATCCAGCCGAAGTCGCGCTTCCTGCCCGTGCTCTACGACTGGACCAAGAACCTCATCGAACGCAAGCCGCAGGTCGTCGACGGGTGCGGCCTGCGTTGACCCGGGGCGCGCAATACGGCGTCCGGGTGAAGATCATGTGTCAGAGCCATTGCCGTCTTGGCAGGGCAGCGCGCGACTGATTACGGTCGAGGGGTGCCCGAGAACACGTCAGAGCTCCGCCCGACCCACCCGCTCGCCATCGCGCCCGTCGTCGCCCCCGCGGCGTCCGTCGACGGCTTCACGAAGCAGTTCCTCCAGAATCTGAATTTCGACCAGGGCGTGACGCTGTCGACCTCCGACGTGAACGACCAGTACCTCGCTCTCGCCTACACGGTGCGCGACTACCTGATGGCGCGCTGGTTCGACGACCGGGCGAAGCAGAAGACCCAGCAGGCGAAGACCGTCTGCTACCTGTCGGCGGAGTACCTGCTCGGGCGTCAGCTCGACAACAACCTCCTCGCCGCGCGCCTCACCGACATCGCGACCGAGGCGCTTGCGCAGTGCGGGATCGACATCGACGCCGTGCGCGCCGTCGAGATCGAGCCGGGGCTCGGCAACGGCGGCCTGGGTCGCCTCGCGGCCTGCTTCATCGACTCGCTCGCGACCATGAGCGTTCCCACCATCGGGTACGGCATCCGGTACGAGTACGGCATCTTCCGTCAGAGCTTCGCGGACGGCCAGCAGATCGAGCAGCCCGACGCGTGGACGCGCATGGGCTCGCCGTGGGACTTCGCCCACCCCGAGGCCGCGCAGACGATCTCGTTCGCCGGTCACACCGAGACGTACGACGACGAGGGGGTCACGCGCAGCCGCTGGATCCCCGAGTGGAACGTGCTCGCGGTGCCCTACAACATGATGGTTCCGGGCTACCACAACGGTCGCGTGAACACCCTGCGCCTGTGGCGCGCGGTGGCCACGAACGCCTTCGACCTGCACACCTTCAACTCGGGCGACTACGTCCAGTCGGTGCGCGCGCAGACCTTCGCCGAGAACATCTCGAAGGTCCTGTACCCCGAGGACTCCACCCCGCAGGGCAAAGAGCTGCGTCTGCAGCAGCAGTACTTCTTCGTCGCGGCATCCATCGCCGACTTCATCGAGAACGTGCTGCCCGCCGACTTCGATCTCGAAAAGCTCCCCGAGCGCGTGATCTTCCAGCTGAACGACACGCACCCCGTGATCGGTGTGCCCGAGCTGATGCGCGTGCTCGTCGACGAGAAGAAGCTCGAGTGGGATGCCGCGTGGGCCATCACCCAGAAGTGTTTCGCCTACACCTGCCACACGCTGCTGCCCGAGGCGCTGGAGGTCTGGCCGGTCGACCTGCTCGGCCGCCTGCTGCCCCGGCACCTCGAGATCATCTACCGCATCAACGACGAGTTCCTGCTCGAGGTGCGCGAGCGCTTCGGCGACGACGAGATGCTCATCCGCAACATGTCGATCATCGGCGAGCACCCCTCGCGCTCGGTGCGCATGGCGTACCTCGCCACGGTCGCGGGCTCGAAGGTCAACGGCGTCGCCGAGCTGCACTCGCAGCTCCTGCGCGACAACGTCCTGAAGGACTTCGCCGCGATGTGGCCCGACAAGTTCACCAACGTCACCAACGGCGTCACTCCCCGCCGCTTCCTGCGTCTTGCGAACCCCGAGCTGTCGGCGCTCATCACCGAGGCGCTCGGCGCCGGCTGGACCGTCGACCTCGAGCGCCTGCGGGGTCTGGAGGCCCTCGCCGACGACGCCGACTTCCGCGAGCGCTTCGCGGCCGTGAAGGCGTCGAACAAGCGGCGCCTGAGCCGTGTGCTCGAGGCGCGCGGCGAAGCTCCGCTCGACGACGGTCACCTGCTCGACGTCATGATCAAGCGCCTGCACGAGTACAAGCGCCAGACGCTCAAGGTGCTGCACATCGTCAGCACCTACGAGGGCATCGTCTCGGGTCGCCTGGATGTGGATGCCGTGCAGCCGCGCACCTTCCTCTTCGGCGCTAAGGCGGCTCCGGGCTACGGCATGGCCAAGCGCATCATCCACCTCATCAACGCCGTCGGCGACGTCGTGAGCGCCGACGAGCGCGTGCAGGGCAAGCTGAAGGTGCTCTACCCGGCGAACTACAACGTCACCCTCGCCGAGAGCATCATCCCGGCCGCCGACCTGTCGGAGCAGATCTCGCTCGCCGGCAAAGAGGCGTCCGGCACCGGCAACATGAAGCTCGCCCTCAACGGCGCGCTCACCATCGGCACCGACGACGGTGCGAACGTCGAGATCCGCCAGCTCGTGGGCGACGACAACTTCTTCCTCTTCGGCATGAGCGAGCCCGAGGTCGAGGCGCTGTGGGCCGAGGGGTATCGTCCCGCCGACTTTTACCAGGAAGACGACGAGCTGCGCCGTGCGATCGACCTGATCGCGTCGGGGGCGTTCTCGGACGGAGACCGCTCGGTATTCGAGCCGCTCGTGTCCAACCTCCTCTACGACGACCGGTTCATGGCGCTCGCGGACTTCCGCTCGTACCTCGACGCGCAGGACCGGGTCGACGCGGCCTACGCCGATCAGGACGGCTGGGTGCGCTCCGCGATCCTCAACGTCGCGCGCAGCGGATACTTCTCGTCCGACCGCGCGATGCGCGACTACCTCGACCGCATCTGGCACGCGACGCCGATCAGCTGAGGGGTTCCGGATGCCGCGGCCCCGGGGGTCAGACGACGAGCTCGACTGTTACGCCCACCGCTTCGTAGGTGCCGCGCGCGCGGGCGTCGCGCGTTGCAAGGGGGATCGTGTGCACACGTGCGGCGAGAGCGACGAGACCGTCATACGTTGCTCCGCCGGCGATGCCGCAGCCGGAGAGATCGCGGTGGGCTGACGCCGCCTCGCCGGGGGAGAGCGTGAGCGGATCGCCGAAATTGTGATCCATGACGGTGATGGCGTCGGCTCCGTCGACACGGGCGTCGCCCGGCAGGCGCGTGAGGACGGAGTACGTCTCGATCGCGGCGTGGCCGCTCAGGCGAAGCTCTCGACCGCGCGCCCACGCGCGCACGCGCTCATGGTTTTCGTGCGAGCGGACGAGGAGGGGGACCGCGACGCTCGTGTCGACGGCGATCGGGGATGTCGACCGATCCGACGGCCTCATCGACGGCCGCTGTCGAGCAGCGCCGACACAACCTCGTCGGTCACCGGGGTGTTGCCGCGTGAAACGAGCCGGCCATCGTCGTCGCGCTCGAGGTGCGCGGTGCGGCCTCCGGGGGTGATCTGCAGGCCACTGCCGTATGCCGACACATCGACCACCGTGCCGGGAAGGAGTCCGTACACATCCCGAAGCGCCTTCGGGAGGACGATGCGTCCCCCGCTGTCGATCGTGAGCTCCATGGGAAAACGATACCATCGTGATCCCATATGCGTCCGCCGGGCAAGGGAGTCGCCTCCGAAACACCTGTGCGATCGCAACCGTAGGCCTGATGCGGTCGCAGGGTGCGTGGCATCCCGGGTATCGTAGGGGGGTTGTCGGCGCCGGTCGCGCCGACGAAAGCTGAACAACGGAGGGCCTTGTGGACATCGATCTCGCACTTCTGAAGACGATCGAACGCGAGAAGGAGATCCCCTTCGACGAACTCGCGCGCATCATCGAGCAGGCGATCCTCACCGCCTACGCCAAGCACATCTCGCCCAGCGGCGAGATCCCCGCGGGGGCGCGCGCCTCGCTCGACCGGAAGACCGGGCACGTGGGCATCTTCACGCCCGTCACCGACGAAGAGGGCGCCGTCATCGGCGAAGAGGAGCAGGCTCCCGACGATTTCGGCCGCATCGCCGCTTTCGCCGCGAAGCAGGTCATCAGCCAGCGTCTGCGCGACATCGCCGACGACGCCGTTCTGGGCGAGTTCCGTGGCAAAGAGGGCGACATCGTCGCGGGCGTCGTGCAGCAGGGCCCGAACCCCCGCATGGTGCACGTCGACCTCGGCACGGTCGAGGCGATCCTCCCGCCCGAGGAGCAGGTTCCCGGCGAGACCTACGCTCACGGCTCGCGTCTGCGCGTCTACGTGACCTCGGTCGCCAAGGGCAACAAGGGTCCGCAGATCACCGTGTCGCGCACCCACCCCGGGCTCGTCCGCAAGCTCTTCGCCCTCGAGGTGCCCGAGATCGCCGCGGGCCTCGTCGAGATCGTGTCGCTGGCTCGCGAGGCCGGTCACCGCTCGAAGATCGCCGTCAAGGCGAACGACCCGACGGTCAACGCCAAGGGCGCCTGCATCGGCGAGCTCGGCCGCCGCGTGCGCGCGGTCACCGAAGAGCTCGCGGGCGAGAAGATCGACATCATCGACTACGACGCCGAACTGCCCCGCTTCGTCGCGAACGCCCTGTCGCCGGCCAAGGTCACCTCGTCGTTCGTCCTCGACGCGTCGACCAAGGCCGTGCGCGCGCTCGTCCCCGACTACCAGCTGTCGCTGGCGATCGGCAAGGAAGGGCAGAACGCGCGCCTCGCCGCCAAGCTCACCGGCGCCAAGATCGACATCCAGCCCGACAGCATCCTCGAAGACAACTGAGCCGCCGTCGCTGCGCGACGGCGAGGTGTACGATGGAACCTGTACGAACGTGCGTCGGATGCCGCGCACGCGCCCCCCGATCTTCGCTTCTGCGTGTGGTCGCGGACGGGTCGGTCCTCGTCAGAGACGAGAGAGCGGTCCTGCCCGGGCGGGGAGCGTGGGTGCACGAGACGGACGCCTGCGTGGGAAAAGCTCTCGCGCGTCGCGCCTTCGTACGAGCATTGCGTGTGTCAGGCCCGCTTGACACGCAGACCTTCGAATCAACCCTCCAGCGAAAAGGCTGAACGGCTATGGACACGAAGTGAACGGCTCGAAATGAGACCCGTCCGCAACTAACGGTCTGCCCTGTCCGGGGTAGGCCCCAGACAGGAGAATTGTGGCAAAACCACGCGTGCACGAGATCGCTTCCGAGCTCGGCGTCGACAGCAAGGTCGCGCTTGCGAAGCTGAAGGAGCTCGGCGAGTTCGTCAAGAGCCCTTCATCCACCATCGAGCCTCCCGTGGCTCGTAAGCTCCGCGCCGCCCTGGCGGCCGAGGGCTCTTCCGGTTCCTCGGACGCCAAGCCCGCCGCGCCCGCGGCGCGCCCCGGCTCCGGTGCCCGCCCCGGTCCCGCGCGTCCCGCGGCGACCCCCGGCGCGCGTCCCTCGGGCCCGACGCCCGGACCCGCGAAGCCCGCCGCCCCGGCCGCTCCCGCAGCGGCCACTCCCGCGGCATCCACTCCCGCGCCTTCGGCTCCGGCCGAGAAGACCGCGGCTCCCGCAGCGAAGACGCCGTCCTCGCCGCCGAGCCCCGGCTCCACCGCGCCGAAGCCCGGTCCCGCCGGCAACACCCCCCAGGCTCCGCGCCCGGGCGGCGGTGCCCCGCGCCCCGGAAACAACCCCTTCGCCTCCTCGCAGGGCATGGGCCAGCGTCCCGCCGGTCCCCGTCCGGGCAACAACCCCTTCGCCTCGGCGCAGGGCATGGGCCAGCGTCCGACCCCCGGCAACATCCCGCGTCCGCAGGCGCCGCGTCCCGGTGCTCCGCGTCCCGGCGCCCCGCGTCCCGGTGGCGCCGGTCGTCCCGGTGGCGGCGGTCGTCCCGGCGCTCCGTTCCAGCAGCGTCCCGGCGGTCCCGGTCGTCCCGGCGGTGCCGGCGGCGGTTTCCAGCGCCCCGGTGGCGGTGCTCCCGGCGGCGGCGGTTTCGCCGGTCGTCCCGGTGGCGGCGGTGGCCGTGGCCGTGGTCCCGGCGGTGGCACCGCGGGTGCCTTCGGCAAGGGCGGCGGCAAGTCCAAGCAGCGTAAGTCGCGTCGGGCGAAGCGGCAGGAATTCGAGATGCGGTCGGCGCCGGTCGTCGGCGGCGTCAACGTCTCGAAGGGTAACGGCGAGATCATCCGCCTGCGTCGCGGTGCGTCCATCGCAGACTTCGCGGACAAGCTCGAGGCGCTGCGCGGCTACACCGTGCAGCCCGGCACGCTCGTGACCATTCTGTTCAACCTGGGCGAGATGGCCACCGCGACCGAGTCGCTCGACGAGGCGACCTTCGAGGTTCTCGGCGCCGAGCTCGGCTACAAGATCCAGATGGTCTCGCCCGAGGACGAAGACAAAGAACTCCTCGAGGGCTTCGGTCTCGACCTCGACGCCGAGCTGGAGGCTGAGAGCGAGGACGACCTCGAGATCCGTCCTCCCGTGGTCACCGTCATGGGCCACGTCGACCACGGTAAGACGCGACTGCTCGACGCCATCCGCCAGACCAACGTGGTCGCGGGCGAGGCCGGCGGCATCACGCAGCACATCGGTGCGTACCAGATCTGGACCGAGCACGAGGGCATCGAGCGCGCGATCACCTTCATCGACACCCCGGGTCACGAGGCGTTCACCGCCATGCGTGCCCGTGGTGCGCAGGTGACCGACATCGCGATCCTCGTGGTCGCGGCCGACGACGGCATCATGCCCCAGACGGTCGAGGCGCTGAACCACGCCCAGGCGGCGAACGTGCCGATCGTGGTCGCGGTGAACAAGGTCGACAAGCCCGACGCCAACCCGGCCAAGGTGCGCCAGCAGCTCACCGAGTACGGTCTGGTCGCCGAGGAGTACGGCGGCGACGTCATGTTCGTCGACGTCTCGGCTCGCCAGGGCACGAACATCCAGGAGCTCCTGGACGCCGTGCTCCTGACCGCCGACGCCGGCCTCGACCTCACGGCCAACCCGAACAAGGCCGCTCGTGGTGTCGCGATCGAAGCGAAGCTCGACAAGGGCCGCGGTTCGGTTGCCACGGTGCTCATCCAGTCCGGAACGCTGCGCGTCGGTGACGCGATCGTCGCCGGAACGGCGTACGGCCGTGTCCGCGCGATGATGGACGAGAACGGCGAAGCGGTCGAAGAGGCCTACCCGTCGCGTCCCGTGCAGGTGCAGGGTCTCAACTCGGTTCCCCGCGCCGGCGACGTCTTCATCGTCACCGAAGAAGACCGGACCGCGCGCCAGATCGCCGAGAAGCGCGAAGCCGCCGAGCGCAACGCCCAGCTGGCCAAGGCCCGCAAGCGCATCTCGCTCGAGGACTTCACCCGTGCTCTCGAAGAGGGCAAGGTCGAGTCGCTCAACCTCATCATCAAGGGTGACGTGTCGGGTGCCGTCGAGGCCCTCGAAGAGTCGCTGCTCAAGATCGAGGTCGACGACAGCGTTCAGCTGCGCATCATCCACCGCGGTGTGGGTGCGATCACCGAGTCGGACATCAACCTGGCCACGATCGACAACGCGATCGTGATCGGCTTCAACGTCCGTCCCGACACGAAGGCCCGTGAGCGTGCCGCCCGCGAGGGTGTCGACGTGCGGTTCTACTCGGTCATCTACAACGCGATCGACGACGTCGAGCAGTCGCTCAAGGGCCTGCTCAAGCCGGAGTTCGAAGAGGTGCAGTCGGGTGTCGCCGAGATCCGCGAGGTGTTCCGCTCCTCGAAGTTCGGCAACATCGCCGGTGTCATCGTGCGGTCGGGAACGATCACGCGCAACGCCAAGGCTCGCGTCATCCGCGACGGTGTCGTGCTGGCCGACGGCCTGCAGATCGAGTCGCTGCGTCGCTTCAAGGACGACGTCACCGAGGTCCGTACGGACTTCGAGGCCGGTATCGGTCTGGGCAAGTTCAACGACATCCAGATCGGCGACGAGATCGAGACGACGGAACTCGTCGAGAAGCCGCGAGGCTGATCGTCGTGCGGGAGTCGCGCCACTGTGCGCGGCTCCCGCTTCGGCCTGCGGGGGTGTGCATCTCCCCGAGCAGAGCGGGGCCCCTACCCCGATGCTCGTGGAGATGCACACCCCCTCCGGCCTACGCTGGTGCGGCTGCCCGTGACGGGACTCCCGCCCGGCGATGAGCCACGGGGGCACTCGTACTCGCGGCGGTATGAAAAGAAGGAGAAGGCTGTGGCAGGGGAACGACAGGCCCGTGTGGCCGACCGCATCCGCGTGGTGCTCGCGGAGCGCCTCGAGAAGGGGCTGCGCGACCCGCGCCTCGGATTCGTGACGATCACCGACGTGCGCGTCACGGGCGACCTCCAGCATGCGTCGGTGTTCTACACCGTCATGGGCGACGAGGCGCACCGCAACGACACCGCGGCGGCGCTGAAGTCGGCGACCGGCATGCTCCGCAGCGAGGTGGGGAAGAACCTCAACACGCGACTCACCCCGACGCTCGAGTTCATCCTCGACGCGATCCCCGAGAACGCCGACCACATCTCGGCGCTGCTGCGCGAGGCGCGTGAGCGTGACGAGTCCGTCGCGGGTCTCGCGGCTTCCGCCAGCTATGCCGGTGAAGCCGATCCGTACGTGAAGCCGCGCGAGCACGACGGCCTCGAGGACGACGACGAGGACGAGGACGACGAGCAGGGCGAGGAGGAGCGCGGCGACCGCGCCTGAACCCGCTGAGACGACGGCCGGATCCCACACCCCGAGGGGGTGGCATCCGGCCGTCGTCGTTCGACCGGGCTGACCTCCGTCTCACGGGGGAGGTGCCGGGAGAACCCTCGTCCTACGGTCGAGGTATGCACGTGCAGACTCGACCCGATTGGCCGGCGATCGCCGTGTTCGCGGTGACCTCGCTGGTTCTGTCCTGGCTGGTCGCCCTTCCCCTCTGGTTGGGAGGGCGGGGGCTTCACGACCCCTTCTTCGGGCTGGTCGCGGCGGCGATGATGTTCACTCCCGCGCTGGCCTCGCTCGCGGCCCTCCTCGTGCAGCGGCGCACGCGCGGGCGCAGAGGCGCGCGCGTCGTCCTGCGCGAACTCGGGATGTGGCCGCTGCGTCCCGCCGCACGGACGATCTGGACGTGCGTCGCGGTCATCTTCGCCGCTCCCGTCCTCGTGGCGCTCGGGCTCTTCGTGATGTCGGTGACCGGCATCCTGCGTCTCGATCTCGTGGGGTTCTCGGGGTTCGCGCAAACCCTCCAGGCTGCCGTCCCCGCCGGGACGCCCCTTCCGCCCATGGGCGTTCTCGTCGTGGTGCAGCTGGCGACCATCCCGCTCGGGGCGCTGTTCAATGCCCCGCTGGCCTTCGGCGAAGAACTCGGCTGGCGCGGCTGGCTGCTGCCCGCCCTGCGCCCGCTCGGAACCTGGCCCGCGCTTCTCATCTCGGGCGCGTTCTGGGGACTGTGGCACGCGCCGCTGATTCTGCTCGGCTACAACTTCGCCGAGCCGAACGCGCTGGGCGTGCTGCTGATGATCGTCGGCTGCGTGTTGTTCGGGATCCTGCTCGGGTGGACGCGTCTGCGCACCGCCTCGGTGTGGCCGGCGGTGTTCGCGCACGGGGCCTTCAACGCCTCGGCGGGAATGGTCGCGCTCTTCCTCGCCGGGGGCGCGCCCACGCCCCCGTTGATGGTGATGTCGCCCCTCGGCATGGTCATGTGGGGTGTCTTCGCGGTCGTCATCGCCGTGCTGGTCGTGCTCGGGCAGTTCCGTCCCGCGCGCCTGGCGGCCGAGCTCGGACCCGACCGTGGGCGGGCGACCGCGGGGGTCTCGTCGACGGCATCCTGAGTCGCCGGGCCGTGCCGTGCCGTGCCGTGCCGTGCCGGGCCGTCAGGCGGAGTCGGGGGACGACACGCCGCGGGGCAGGGCCCGGTCACGGCGTGTCGGCGACGGACTCCGCGCGACGGTACAGCGCGGCTGCGGCCCCGCCCCCGCGGCTGCGGCTGGACGCCGGGCGGGGAGCGGCGGGACGTCAGCGCGGCAGGTGGAGCAGGTCGTCCTCGGCCTCGACGAGACCGTCCGAGATCAGCGAGTCGATCGCGCGGTCGCGCTGGGACACGTCGGGCCAGTCAGGCAGCACCGCGAACAGCGGCACGGGCGTCGGCGCCGCCTCTCGCAGGGTCTTGAGCACCGCTCCGCGCGCCTGCCGGTCGCTGCCCTCGTAGGTGGCCTGCTTACGGCGGCGGTCCTCGGACGCGGGGTAGCCGGCCGCGCGCCACGCGCACTGCGCGGCCAGCGGGCAGACATCGCACTTCGGCGACCGGGCCGTGCAGACGATTGCTCCGAGCTCCATGGCGGCGGCGTTCACGACCGCCGCTTCCGCGATGTCGGCGGGGAGTTCGGCATCCATTCGTTCGAGATCGCGCCGGTGCGGCGGGCCCGGTTGCGCGCGACCTTCGACGGCGCGGGCGAGCACGCGCCGGGTGTTGGTGTCGACGACCGGATGCCGATCCCCGTACGCGAAGACCGCGACAGCGCGCGCGGTGTAGTCGCCGATTCCGGTCAGCGCGAGGAGGGCGTCGACGTCCCGCGGGACGACGCCGTCGTGGCGGTCACGGATCTCGACGGCCGCGCGGTGCAGCCACAGCGCGCGCCGGGGGTAGCCGAGATTCGCCCATCGGGTCACCGCTTCCGCGGGCGGGGAGGCAGCGAGATCGGACGGCGTGGGCCACCGTTCGAGCCACGCCTCGAGGTGCGGGATGACGCGATTCACCGGTGTCTGCTGCAGCATGAACTCGCTGACGAGGGTGCCCCACGCGCCGAACCCTTCGCGGCGCCAGGGGAGGTCGCGCGCCGCGTCGCGGTACCACGCGATGAGCGGGGCGGCGAGTCCTGGCATCCGTCCAGCCTACGAGGGAACCCGTTCGCCGCGACGCCCGTCGGCCCGCGACGGCCGCAGGGGTCTCGATCCGTTCGTGGGAGCGCGCCAGGGGCGATCCTGCGCCGTCGCGGCGAGCCTCGGTGTCGACGGACGCGGGAGGGTGTAATTAGTTGAAGTGGATACGAACATCGTTACCGAACCTGCTGTCGCGACGTTTCTCGCTCGTTGGACCTCCATGGACCGCGTGGACGAGCTGATCACGGATCCGCTCCTGGTCGCCACCCCCACCGGTACGGCGCTCGTTCCCCGGGCCCTGTTCTCCGCGGCGGTCGCCGCACGGACCGACGCGCTTCCCGGTGCCGCCCCGGTTCTCCTCGACTGGAGCACCCGAACCGTCGGGCAGGCGACGCTGCTCGTGACCGCCGTGTGGCGCCTCACCGTGGACGAGCGAGAACTCGACCTGGTCTCCGACCTCCTCATCCAGCCTGGGCCCGCCGGTGTCGAGTGCGTGGCCTACCTGCCGCGACAGGATCCGACCCGGATGTGACTCGCGCGGGCACGGGGTTCGGTGGAGCTGCAGGGACCCGGTCTCCCCGCGAGGGGCAGAAGGTCTCGACGCCACCGGGAGCGATGCGGGTGGGGCACTCCGAGCGAACATAGGCTGGGAGCATGTCGTCGCCCGAGAACCCCGTCCAGACTCTGCAGCGGAGCCTGCGCGACCTGATGCGGCAGAACGCCCGCGCGGGCCGCGTCGTGGTGGCCGTCGACGGACTGGATGCCCACCAGACGCGGGCTTTCGCCAACGGGTTCGCCGCGGTGCTCGGCGAAGACGGCACACCCGTCGAGCGCGCGAGCGTCGGGGACTCCGAGCCCGACGTCCGTGAGAGAATCGTCGCGCCCTTCCGCGCGGGCGAAGGCGACGCCGTCCTCGTGGTCGACGGACGTTTCCTCCACGCGCCCGAGCGCCGGGGACTGTGGAACTACTCGGTCTGGCTCGAGAGCAATCCGCCGATCGGCTCGCCGCGCCCCGAGCTCCCCGATGCCGAGAAGCGCTACCTCGCGACCGCGCGGCCGAAGGCGGCCGCTTCGGCGATCGTCGAGAACTCCGACCCCGCGCACCCCGTGCAGGTCTTCGGGGACTTCTGCTGATGGTGCGTCCCGGCATCCTCCTGGTCGACAAACCCGGGGGCATCACCAGCCATGACGTCGTGTCGCGCGCCCGACGCGCGCTCGGGACCCGCAAGATCGGGCACGCCGGCACCCTCGACCCCATGGCGACGGGGCTGCTCGTGCTCGGTGTCGAGGGCGCGACCCGGCTGCTGACCTACATCGTCGGCGCTGACAAGACGTATGAGGCGACGATCCTGCTGGGCGTGTCGACCGACAGTGACGACGCCGACGGGGTCGAGACGTCGCGCACGGATGCCACGGCCGTCACCGACGACGCGATCGCCGCGGGCATCGCCGACCTCACCGGCGAGATCGAGCAGGTGCCGAGCACCGTGTCGGCGATCAAGGTGGCGGGGCGCCGTGCCTACGACCTCGCTCGCGCGGGCGAGGAGGTCGAGCTGAAGGCACGTCGCGTGACGGTGTCGCGGTTCGACGTCCGTGCCACTCGCCGGGGAGAGGCAACCATCGAGCTCGACGTCGTCGTCGACTGCACGAGCGGCACCTACATCCGCGCCCTCGCCCGCGATCTCGGCCGATCCCTCGGCGTGGGCGGGCACCTGACCATGCTGCGCCGGACGCGCATCGGCGCGTTCGACGTGGCCGCCGCGGCATCCGTCGACGACATCGCCGAAGAGCGGCTCGTGAATCCGGCGACGGCCGCCTCGGTCGTCGTGGGCGCCATCGCCGTCGGCGAAGACGAGGCCCGCGACCTGCGACACGGGAAGCGCATCGACGGGGGAGGGCGCCTCACCGGGCCCGTGGCCGCCGCGATCGATCCCGACGGGCAGCTCGTCGGCATCGTCGAGAAGCGGGGCGCACAGCTGAAGAGCGTCATGAACATGCCCGAGGAGGTCGCCCGATGATCCTGTGGTTCACGCTCGCGCAGGTGGGAATCGCCGTCCTCGCCGGGATCGTCGCGATCGTCGCGGGGCTCATCGGGCGCCGCCCGGGAGACGTCACCGTCGGCTCGCTCGCTCTTATCGAACTGCTGCTCATCGTGCAGATCGTGGTCGCGATCATCGCGCCGTTCGCGGGGAACCCACCCTCCGGCAGCCTGCTCGAGTTCTGGACGTACCTCGTCTCGGCCGCCCTCGTGCCGGTTGCGGGCGCCGCGTGGGCGCTCATCGAACGCAGCCGGTGGAGCACCGTGATCATGGGGGTCGCCGCCCTGGCGGTCGCCGTGATGGTCTGGCGCATGCACGTGATCTGGACGGTGCAGGTGGCCTGAGGACTCCGGATGCCGCGGCCCGAGGCTGCACGCCGGTATCGGTCCCTTCGACAGGCTCAGGGACCTGGGGCTCGACAGGCTCAGGGACCTGGGGCTCGACAGGCTCAGGGACCTGGGGCCCGACAGGCTCAGGGACCTGGGGCGAAGGTGGCCGAGCTCGTCGAAGCCATCGTTCGGGAGGTTCGACATCCGTCGACGGGGCCCCGCCGGGCGGAGACCGCGCGGGCCAACTAGAATCGTCGAGTCATGGCATCCACCACTCCCACCCGCACCCGGGGGATGACCGGCATCGGCCGTGTCCTCGTCGTCGTCTACGGCATCATGGCGCTCGCCGCCACCGGCCGTTCTTTCGTGCAGATCGCGCGCGAGTTCGACGACGCCCCGCTGGCGTACTCGCTGTCGGCGCTCGCGGCCGTCGTGTACATCCTCGCGACCCTCGCGCTCGTCTTTTCGGCGCGGCCGGCGTGGTACCGCGTGGCGTGGATCGCGATCGGCTTCGAACTCGTCGGCGTGCTCGTCGTGGGGACGCTGAGCCTCGTCGACCCCGCTCTGTTCCAGCATCCGACCGTCTGGTCGGTCTACGGCTACGGTTACCTCTTCATCCCGCTCGTCCTGCCCTTCCTCGGGCTCTGGTGGCTCATACGCCATCGCCGGGCGGCGTCGTGATCGTCTTCCGCGACGCGGCCGAGGTCCCCGCGGATTTCGGACCGTCGGTCGTCGCCATCGGCAAGTTCGACGGCGTGCACACCGGTCACCGCGCGGTGATCGATCGCGCCCGTGTCGACGCCTCCGACGGCGCGAAGGTCGTCGCGGTGACGTTCGACCGCAATCCGCTCAGCGTGCTTCGGCCCGACCGCTGCCCGCCGGATGTGATCGGCCCGCACCAGAAGCTCGACCTACTCGACCGGGCCGGAGTGGATGCCACACTCTTGCTGACCTTCGACGAAGCCCTCGCGGCGATCCCGGCTGAAGAGTTCGCGCGCCGCGTGATCGTCGACGCCCTGCAGGCGCGGACGGTGCTCGTCGGCCGGGACTTCCGCTTCGGCGCGGGGGGTGCGGGCGACCCGGACCTTCTGACCCGTATGGGAGCGGAGCACGGCTTCCGTGTCGACGTGGTCGACGATGTCCGTGCGGTGCACGCCGATCGGCGCGTGTCGTCGACGTGGATACGCGAGGCTCTCTCTGCCGGCGACGTCACCACGGCCGCGCGCCTGCTCGGCCGCGCCCCCTCCGTCTGGGGCGAGGTCGTGCACGGGCTCAAGCGCGGACGCGAACTCGGCTACCCCACGGCGAACCTCTCACCTGACCTCGAGGGATTCGTCCCCGCCGACGGCGTCTACGCCGGGGGGCTCGTCGACGTCGAGGGGGGACGCCGCATCAGCTATCCCGCCGCGATCAGCGTCGGCACCAATCCCACCTTCGATGACGTGCACGCGCGCCAGGTCGAGGCGTACGTCCTCGACGAGACCGGCCTCGACCTCTACGGCCATCACGTCGAGGTGCGTTTCGTGGAGCGCGTGCGCGGGATGGTCGCATTCGACGGCATCGACGCCCTGCTCGTGCAGATGGCCGACGACGTGGAGCGCACGCGGGCGATTCTGCGCTGACGCGCCGCGCCCTGACGGGCCGCGCGGGCGTCAGTCGCGACGCGACAGGTGATTCCGGATGCCGAGGAACGACGCCGCAGCACCGAGCAGCATCAACACGGCGGTGAACACCGCGGCCCGGTGGAATCCGTCCAGATCGAGCGAGCCGCCGACGACGGCCGAGACCGCCGCGATCGCGAGCAGTCCCGCGACGCGGGACACGGCGTTGTTCACCGCGGAGGCGATGCCGGACCGCTCGGTTTCGATCGCGCCGAGCACGGCGGCGGTGAGCGGTGACACGGTCGCCGTGAGGCCGAGACCGAACACGACGATGCCCGGAAGCACCTGCGTCCAGTAGTCGAAGTCCGTGCGCACGTTCAGCAGCAGGAGCGCTCCCGCCGCCATCACGAGCGGCCCGAAGGCCATGAACAGACGCGGGCCGTACCTGCCGGCGAGGGCGCCCATCCGCGAGCTCAGCAGGATCATCAGCACCGTGCTCGGGAGGGATGCGAGACCGGCGAGCGTCGCGGGCAGCCCCGCTCCCTGCTGCAGGTAGACGCTGACGACGAAGCCGTTGAGCGAGAGCGCGGCGTAGACGAAGACGGTGGCGAGATTACCGGCCCAGAAGTTGCGGGAGCGGAACAGGCCCAGCGGCATCATCGGTTGCCGAGCGAAGCGCTGGCGCACGAGGAACCCGGAGAACGACAGGATGCCGAGGGCGCCCGGCATCCAGATCGCGGGGGAGGACCACCCGAGGTCGGGCTGCTCGATGAGCGCGAAGACGATCCCGCCCAGGCCGGCGGCGCAGAGCACCGCGCCGAGGATGTCGACGCGTGCGTCCGGGCGCCGGTGGTCGGCGTGACCGAGGCGAAGCAGCAACCACAGCGTGACCGCGATCGGCAGCACGTTCACGAGGAACACCAATCGCCACGACAGCGTGTCGACGAAGAGGCCCCCCACGAGCGGACCTGCGAGCATCGCGATCGTGGTGGCACCGGTCCAGATGCCGATCGCCCGGGCCTGCGCGGTGCCGCGGAACGTCGAGGTGATCAGCGCGAGAGAGCTCGGCACGAGGAGAGCGCCGGCGACCCCCTGCAGGGCGCGCGCGACGATGAGGAACTCGGCGGTCGGTGCGGCTGCGATCGCGACGGAGGTGATCCCGAATCCGATCAGGCCGATCCGCAGGACGACCACCCGTCCCAGGACGTCGCTCAGCGAGCCCGCGACCAGGATGAACGCGCCGAGGGTCACGAGGTACGCGTCCACGACCCATTGCTGGGTGCTCAGCCCACCGCCGAGGTCGCGAGCGATAGCGGGCAGGGCGACATTGACGACGGTGCCGTCGAGGAACGACACGAACGACGCGAGCACCGCGATCGTCAGCACGACCCGTTGCTGCTTCGTCATCGTGTCGCTCATCCGTCCAGCGTAGGGTCGTGCGCCGCGGGAGCGTCCGATTTTCGTCCCGATCCTGGAATACCCCCAGGGGGTATCCTGTTCTGTGGGGGAGAACCCCGGGAGGAACCATGGACGGATCGAGGGATGCCACGACGTCGGGCGCCGATGTCGCGGAGGCGGTGCTCGACATCGAGGGCATGACCTGTGCGAGCTGCGTTGCGCGGGTCGAGAAGCGTCTCGGACGCGTCGAGGGAGTGCGAGCGGCGGTCAATCTCGCGACGGAGACGGCGCGGGTGCAGTACCCGGCCGGGCTCGACACCACGGCGCTCGTCGAGGCCGTGCGTGCCGCGGGGTACGACGCCACCGTGCGGACGCGGGCCGCCTCCCGAGCGACCGGCGAGCCCGTGGCATCCGTTCCGGTGCCCGCGCCCGGCGGAGAGATCGACGCCGTGACGGCGCAGAGCCTCGATGCACCCGACCACGGCACCGGTGCGCTCCCGCACGATGCCCACGGCGCCGACGGCGCTGGTCCCGTCCACGACCACGGCGCGCACGACCACGGCGCCCACGACCACGGCTCCGATCACGGGGGCCACGTCCACGACACCTCCGACGCGCCCGGGTCCACACCGCTGCGGACGCGTCTGCTCGCGTCGGCGGCGATGGCTATCCCGGTGGTCGCGCTGGGCATGGTGCCGGCGTGGCAGTTCCCCGGCTGGCAGTGGGTCTCGCTCGCGTTGACCACGCCCGTGGTGCTGTGGGGCGGGTGGCCGTTCCACCGTGCGACCCTCCGCAACGCCCGCCACGGTGCCGCGACGATGGACACCCTCATCACGCTCGGGACCTTCGCGGCCTACCTGTGGAGCGTCTGGGCGCTCGTCTTCGGAAACGCCGGGCGGATCGGCATCCGTCACGAGGTCATGCTCTTCGGGCCCGTGCACGACGCCAGCGCGGTGGTCTACTTCGAGGTCGCCGCGGCGGTGACGGTGCTCCTGCTGCTCGGTCGCTTCATCGAGCAGCGCTCGACCCGGCGGGCGGGCGCGGCGCTGCGCGCGCTCCTCGACCTCGGCGCGCGCGAGGCCGAACTCGCGGACGGCCGCCGCATCCCGGTGGACGAGCTCAGCGTGGGCGACGTGTTCGTCGTGCGTCCGGGTGCCGTGATCGCCACCGACGGTGTGGTCGTCGACGGGCGGGCCTCGGTCGACGAGAGCATGCTCACCGGTGAGTCCCTGCCGGTCGAGGCGGCCGCGGGATCCACGGTGACCGGCGGGACGATCACCGCCGGTGGCCGACTCACCGTCCGGGCGACCGGGGTCGGCGAAGAGACGCGGCTCGCCCGCATCGCGCGACTCGTCGAGGACGCGCAGCTCGGAAAGAGTCGCGTGCAGCGGCTGGCCGACCGCATCTCGGGCATCTTCGTGCCGGTCGTCATCGTGCTCGCCGTGCTGACTCTCGTCGCCTGGATCCTCGCGGGGCAACCGCTCGCCGCCGGCTTCACCGCTGCGGTGGCCGTGCTCATCATCGCCTGCCCGTGCGCGCTGGGTCTCGCCACGCCCATCGCGATCCTCGTCGGCACCGGGCGGGGAGCGCAGCTGGGCGTCCTCGTCACCGGACCCGAAGCCCTCGAGTCCGCCGAGCGCATCGACACGATCGTGCTCGACAAGACCGGTACCCTGACGAGCGGCCGCATGAGCGTCGCGAACGTCGTCCCCGCGGAGGGGGAGGATGCCACGGACGCGATCGCTCGCGCAGCCGCCGTCGAACGCGGCTCGGAGCACCCGGTGGCCGCGGCGATCGTCGCCGCCGCGGGGGAGGGGCGGACCGCGACCGATCTTGAGGCGATCGCCGGACGCGGGGTGATCGGCACGGTCGACGGTCTCCGCGTGTTCGCGGGGCGTCCGACGTGGATCGTCGAACGCGGTGGCGCGCTGACCCCCGAGCTGGAGGCGGCTGTCGACGCCGCCGAGGAGCGCGGCACGGTCGTGGTCGTGGGCTGGGCGGATGCCGACGGCGCACTCCGCGCCCGCGCCGTGATCGAGATCGCCGACACCGTGCGCGCGGAGAGCGCCGAGGCCGTCGCCCGCCTGCGCGAGATGGGTCTCGAGCCCGTGCTGCTGACGGGTGACAACGCGCGCATCGCGCGGTCCGTCGCGGCAGAGCTCGGCATCGAGCGAGTCCGCGCGGGGGTCCTCCCCGAGGGCAAGGTCGACGAGATCGCTGCTCTGCGGGCCGAGGGGCGCACCGTCGCCATGGTGGGTGACGGGGTCAACGACGCCGCCGCCCTGGCATCCGCGGATCTCGGGATCGCCATGGGCGGGGGAACGGACGCCGCGCTCCACGCGAGCGACATCGCGCTGATGCGCGACGATCCACGGGGCATCGTCACCGCGGTGGCGTTGAGCCGGCGCACGATGCGGATCATCCGCGGCAACCTGTTCTGGGCGTTCGCGTACAACGTCGCGGCGCTGCCGCTCGCCGCCCTGGGACTGCTGAACCCGATGATCGCGGGTGCCGCGATGGCGTTCTCGAGCGTGTTCGTCGTGCTGAACAGCCTGCGTCTGCGTCGGGCGTCCTGAGCAGGCGTCGCGGCGGGTCTGCTGTCCGGTTTGGGGCGCGTTCCGGCACTTGGGGCGGGGTATTTCGCGCCCCGAACGGCAGAACGCGCCCCGAACCACGTCGCGACCGGCTCAGCTCACGCGCTTCGGCTCTGCGCGCGCTAGAATGATGGCGACCCCGTCACCCGCTGTCTCGCGAGCCGTTCCGGTGTAGACGCGTCGCGGGTCGCCGGTACCGCCGCTCAGGCGGCGTGCCGAGCGACATTCTCCGGGGTCACCGATCCGCCGGCCTCGCGCCGGAACGTCCCGGACAGGTGTCCGGACGACACGCTCAGGAGGAGCATGCCGACCACGGCAACCGCGTCCCGAGGCTCGAGCCAGCGGCGCAGGAAGACCACGTCCTCGCGACGCGACGACGAAGCCCCCGTCATCCCGATCCTGGCGCGCAAGGTGCGCGAGGTCGAGGCCAAGGCCCAACGGGGCAAGCTCGGCCCGACCAACCGGGTGAAGTTCCAGGTGATCGCCTTCCTCGTCCGCGAGGAACGCGCGCGCGTGAAGGCCGACACCGAGATCACCGACGCCGCGCGCGCCGAGCTGCTCAAGCGCCTCGACGGGGTCGCGACGATCCTCGCGAAGACCGCCGCGCGCGACACCTCGCTCATCCAGTTGCTCGAAGTCGATGCGGCCACCTCGCCCGTCGCTCGACGCATGCGCCGGGATTGGCTGCTCGAGTCCGGCGCAGAGCTGCCGCCCGACGAGCTGATCATCACCGACACCGCTCCCCAGGTGGCGCCCGTCGTGCCCGCGGCCCTCGCCGAGAAGCAGGTCATCCCGCCGTCCATCGAGGCGCGGCAGATGGCGAACCCCTTCCTCGCGCCCGACCTCACCCCGCGCTCGACCGGTGACGCCCCGCGCCGCCGCCTCGACGGGTGGGAGCTCATGGGCCCGCTCTACAAGGCGTTCGAGACGGGCGCCGGTGGGTCGGCCGCCAGTATGGACCTCCCGCCCGTCCCCGAGTTCGATCGCGTCTCTCCCCGCGGGCTCGAGGTCATGCCGCACCAGTCGCGCTTCCTCGAGGCCGTGCGCCTGGGGCACCGTTCCTTCCTGCTCGCCGACGAGCCGGGCCTCGGCAAGACCGCCGAGTCGGTGCTCGCGGCCTCGGTCGCCGACGCGTACCCGCTGCTGGTCGTGGTGCCGAACGTCGTCAAGATGAACTGGGCCCGCGAGGTGCAGCGCTGGACGCCGCAGCGCCGCGCCACGGTGATCTCGGGCGGCGGTGCCGACATCGACGCCTTCGCCGATGTCTTCATCGTCAACTACGAGATCCTCGACCGGCACCTGTCGTGGCTCTCGTCGATCGGTCTCAAGGGCGTCGTCGTCGACGAGGCGCACTTCATCAAGAACCTCACGTCGCAGCGTTCGCAGAACGTGCTGGCTCTGGCATCCCGTGTCCGTCAGCAGACCCGTGACCCGCTCATGCTGGCCCTGACGGGTACTCCGCTGATCAACGACGTCGAGGATTTCGACGCGATCTGGCGCTTCCTCGGGTGGACCAACGGCGAGAAGCCCGGTCCCGAGCTGATGGAGAAACTGGATGCCACGGGCCTGACCCCCGCCGACAAGGCGTTCTACCCCGAGGCGCGCGAGGCCGTCATCTCGATGGGCATCGTCCGGCGGAAGAAGAAGGACGTCGCCGCCGATCTGCCCGACAAGCTCGTCGCCGACCTCCCCGTCGAGCTCGACGACGAGTACGGCCGGTCGATCCGGCAGGCCGAGCGCGAACTCGGCGCCCGCCTCGCGGCGAAGTACCGCCGTATCCTCGATGCGCGTGGCGACCGCGGCCTCGCCCCCGGCGAGATCGACGACGACATCGTCCGTCTCGTGGCGCACGGCGAGCTCGAAGAGAGCAAGGCCGCCGGCTCGGGCAGCGAGAACGTGTTCACGATGGTCCGCCGCATCGGTCAGGCCAAGGCGCACCTCGCGGCCGACTACGCCGTGCAGCTGCAGCGCTCGGTCGGCAAGGTCGTGTTCTTCGCCAAGCACATCGACGTGATGGATGCCGCGGAGGCCCACTTCAAGGCATCCGGGCTGAAGGCGGTGTCGGTGCGGGGCGAGCAGACCTCGACCGCGCGCCAGGCTGCGATCGACGCGTTCAACAGCGACCCCGACGTCGGGATCGCGGTGTGCTCGCTGACCGCCGCGGGCGTCGGCCTGAACATGCAGGCCGCCTCGAACGTCGTGCTCGCGGAGCTGTCGTGGACCGCCGCCGAGCAGACGCAGGCGATCGACCGCGTGCACCGCATCGGCCAGGAGGAGCCCGTCACCGCGTGGCGCATCATCGCCGCGCACACGATCGACACGAAGATCGCCGAGCTCATCGATTCGAAGGAGGGGCTCGCGGCGCGCGCCCTCGACGGCCAGGCGATCGAGCCCGGCTCCAGCGACTCGGTGCAGCTCTCGGCCCTCATGCACCTGCTGCGTCAGGCGCTCGGCACGGCCTGAGCCCGCTTCGACGGACGCCCCGGGGCTTCGGCCCCGGGGCATCCGCGCATTCGGCGTGGCCGCCATCGCGCCGCCATTGCCCCGCTGCGCTCGGGCGCGAGTCCGTTCGATGTCCGACGCCCTCGCTAAGGTCGGCAGATGACCCTCACCGCCGACACCCTGCTCGCGGGACCACGCGGACGCCGGCTGTGTCTAGAAGTCTTGCGGCTCGCCCCCGACGGGCCGGAGGCACGCGATGCGGCCTGGGCCGTGTCGTGGGCCGCGCAGGCCCTCGACGAGAATCCGGGGACGGTCGTCGCGATCGCCGGAGACGCCTCGTCGTTCACCGAACCCGAGGTGTCGCCCGCCGAGGCCGCCGCCGCGCTGGCACGGGTCGCGATCCCCGAGCTCACCGACGCGCTCCTCTTCACGGCCCTGTCTCTCGCTGTGGACCACGCCGCGTACTGGCAGCCGCCCTCCGGTGAGGACGTCCTGGCCGCGACCGAGGACCTGCAGCCCGTGCTCGAGCGTGTCGCCGCGGCGGTCGCCGGAGCTCCCGGAACCTCGTGGTGGGGGAGCGGGGTCGAGCGGGACACGCAGGCGATGGTGCGCTGGGAGAACTCTCCCGCGTCGATGGAGGCCCCCGAAGAGCTCTCGGCCCGGTGGCGAAGCGAGCAGGTCGAAGAAGAGGTGTCCTTCGCCCGACAGATTGACGACGTCCGTCTCTCCGGCTCGTGGTGGTCGACCCCCGCGTTCGCCCTTCCGCGCTCCACGCGTGTGCGCGGCACGGCGGGGCCGGTCGGCCTCACGCTCGTCGAAGACTCCTGGGGGTGGACCTCCGCACGCGTTCGACCTCTCGCCGCACCGGACGGCGAGGTCATCGAGATCGACGGCCCCGAAGCGTGGGCGGCGCTGTGTCGGCGGCATCCGTTCCCGGTCACCGCGAGCCGACGCAATGTGTGGGGGCGGACGACGGGGCGCGAAGGCATGTGGATGCAGCCCGACTGGGCGGCCGTCGCCGGTGAAGCCGCGGGGGTGCACCTGAGCGTGAGCGGGTACCTCGCCACGGCCGGTCGGGTCGTCGGCCTCGGCGACCTCGGTGCGAGCACCGTGGCCGGGTGGGGCCCCGACGAGACCTTCTGGTTCTCACCGGTCGAACAGTCGGCGCCCGAGCAGGAGTGGGTTCGCGACGGTGACACCTGGAACCGCGTGTGACGGTGGTCGCGTGCCTGCTCGAACAGGGCGGTCGGGCCGGGGTGCCGGCATCCGGGCCGCCGTGTGGCACCGTTCCCGCCCGCGGCGATAGGGTCGAAGACGGCAATGGCGCCTCCCTCCACCCGAACCACAGCACCAGAGGACTCTGCCCATGAAGATCGGCATCCTGACCAGCGGCGGCGACTGCCCCGGTCTCAACGCGGTCATCCGTGGCGTCGTGCTGAAGGGCACGACCAACTACGACATCGAGTTCGTCGGCATCCGTGACGGATGGCGAGGCGTGGTCGACGGCGACTTCTTCCCGCTGACCCGCCACGAGGTGAAGGGTCTGTCGAAGGTCGGAGGCACGATCCTCGGCACCAGCCGCACGAACCCCTACGAGGGCGTGCGCGGCGGTGCTGAGAACATCTCCAAGACGATGTACGGGCACCGGCTCGACGGCATCCTGGCGATCGGTGGCGAGGGCACCCTCGCCGCGGCCGACCGTCTGTCGAAGGACGGCATCAACGTGCTGGGTGTTCCCAAGACGATCGACAACGACCTTCGCGCCACCGACTACTCGTTCGGTTTCGACACGGCCGTGAACATCGCGACGGATGCCATGGACCGCCTCCGCACCACGGGTGACTCGCACCAGCGGTGCATGGTGGCCGAGGTCATGGGGCGTCACGTCGGCTGGATCGCCCTGCACGCCGGTATCGCGGCGGGCGCCCACGTGATCTGCATCCCCGAGGTACCGATGTCGATCGACGAGATCGTCGAACAGGTCACGCGCGCGCACGACCGCGGCCGCGCGCCCCTCGTCGTCGTGTCGGAGGGCTTCAAGCTCAAGGGCATGGACGAAGCGTTCAGCGACAAGGGCCTCGACGCCTTCAACCGCCCCCGCCTCGGCGGCATCGGCGAGCTGCTCGCCCCCGAGATCGAGCGTCTCACCGGCATCGAGACCCGCGCCACGGTCCTCGGGCACATCCAGCGCGGCGGCTCGCCCTCGGCGTTCGACCGTGTGCTCGCGACGCGCCTCGGCCTGCACGCCGCCGACGCCCTGCACGAGGGCGCCTGGGGCCAGATGGTCGCGATGCGCGGCACCGACATCGTGCGCGTGCCGTTCGCCGACGCGCTGGGTGAGCTCAACAGCGTTCCCCTGTACCGCTACGAAGAGGCTGCGGCGCTGTTCGGCTGAGCCTTTCGCCTCGACGCCCCGTCCCGCTTCGCGCGGGGCGGGGCGTCGCCGTTCGCGCAGCCGCCGGCCGCGACTGAGCGCCAACGCCCAGTCGTCGCTGCGCGGCGTCCCACCCGGGTGTCCCACTTTGTGCAGGTCTGATCGCAGATTCCTGCACAAAGTGGGACATCCCTGCGTGCGGGCTGCGGCGGCGGTGCACTCCCGCGCTCCACGCGTCCCACTTTGTGCGAGTTCGGGCGCAGGCTTCTGCGCAAAGTGGGACACCATGTGCGTCATGGCCGCCATCCGGCACGTGTGAGCGCCTCGCGCACCTTTCGGACCGCCACTGCGCCATCTCCTCGCGTGTGGTGGAACAGGATGCGGACGTGCTCCCAACCGCACTCCCGAATGGCATCCCAGCGGTCGGCGTCCCGAGCGAACTGGCGCATGTCCTCGGCATGGACGCGCCCGTCGTACTCGACGGCCACCCTCCACGAGGGATACGCGAGATCGAGCTCGGCGACGAAGGTCCCGCTCGCATCACGGAGAACCACGGAGATCTCGGGTTCCGGGAGAGAGTGACGGATCAGCAGCAACCGTAGCCGTGTCTCAGAGGCGGAGCGCGGACCGAAGCGACTGAGGCTGAGGGCCCGCGTGAGGAGGAGCTTCCGCGTGTCGCCCATGCGCGCGATCTCAGCGGCGAGTTCGTCCGCCTCGATTCGTGGCACGGCGTCCGTGAGGAGGAAATCCGCGGCTGCGACGAGGTCGTCGATTCTCCACAGCGTCCCGCATTGCCGCCACGCACGCACGGGATGCTCGACCGGCCAGCCACGCCGCGTCAGGAGCGTCGCGGCATCCCGTGCCTGCAGACGGTGTCCGAGGATGCCGTTCACGCGGGGCTCGCGAACTGGACGATGAGCCGACACGTGGATGCCGGGGACGAAAGGGAAAGGCGGAAGCGGCGCGCCGAGCAGCCCCAGCGCCGTTTCGTGGCTGAAGAACTGCCCGCTCCGGAGCAGAGGGACGTACTCCGCCGCGCGCGCCTCGAGGTCGTCCACTGCGGGCGGTGCAGCGGATGAGCGGACGCCACTGTACGGCGCCCTGACACCGACATGACGCAGCGCGAAGCGGGAGCGGCCCGAGGCCACGGCATCCCGAACGGAGAAGATTCGAGGTTCGTCGACCATCCGCCGAGCATGGCGGTGTTGCGCGTGCCGTTGCTCACCCGATCGCGTTATCCGTGGATGACCTCTTCTATCGCCGCGCGGGGGAGGAACAGCGGTTCCGACGGCTCATGTCCCACTTCGTGCAGAAAGGAGGCTCCGTATCTGCACAAAAGGGGACACGCTGAGCGCACTGTCAAAACCATGTCCCATTTTGTGCGGAAAGGAGGCTCCAGATCTGCACAAAGTGGGACATGCAGCCGCCGGACGCGGTCGCAGCGGTCGCCCCGCTTACTCGGCCAGCCCCAGCACGTCCAGCAGCCAGGCCAGCTCGAACGCGCGCTCGCGCCACGCGTTGTAGCGGCCGCTGACGCCGCCGTGGCCGGCGACCATCTCGCACTTCAGCAGGGCGTCGGCGCCGACCTCGCGCAGGCGCTGGACCCACTTCGCGGGCTCGACGTACAGCACGCGCGTGTCGTTGAGCGATGTGACCGCGAGGATGCGCGGGTACTCCACCCCCGAGCGCACGTTCTCGTACGGCGAGTACGACTTCATGTACGCGTACACGTCGGCGTCGTGCAGCGGGTCGCCCCACTCGTCCCACTCGATGACGGTGAGGGGGAGCGACGGGTCGAGGATCGTGGTCAGCGCGTCCACGAACGGCACGTCGGCGAGGATGCCGGCAAACAGCTCCGGCGCGAGGTTCGCCACCGCGCCCATGAGCAGGCCGCCGGCGCTGCCGCCCTCGGCGACGATGCGATCGGGGGTCGTGTAGCCCTCGGACACCAGATGGCGCCCCGCGGCGACGAAGTCGGTGAACGTGTTGCGCTTGGCGAGGAGCTTGCCGTCCTCGTACCACTGGCGCCCCATCTCTCCGCCGCCGCGCACATGCGCCACCGCGAAGATCACGCCACGGTCCAGCAGTGACAGGCGCGGCACCGAGAAGCCGGGCTCGATCGAGTGCTCGTACGAGCCGTACCCGTAGAGGTGCACCGGTCGCGGTGTCGAGCCGGGCTCGCCGAACGAGCGCTTCCACACGAGCGACACGGGCACTCGCGTGCCGTCGTCGGCGGGTGCCCAGACGCGGGCCTGCCCGTAGTCGGCGGGGTCGAAGCCGCCGAGGACCGGCTGCCGCTTGCGCAGGAGCAGTTCGCCGGTCGCGACCACGTAGTCGTACACGGTGCCGGGGGTCACGAACGAGCCGTAGCCCAGCCGCAGGACGGGCGGCGCCCACTCGGGGTTGCCCCCGCTTCCGACGCTGTAGAGCGGCTCGTCGAATGCGATCTCGTCGACGGCTCCGTCGGCGTACGAGAGCATGCCGAGGCGGGCGAGCCCGTCGCGCCGGTACGCGATGATGCCCCAGTCGCGGAAGGTGTCGACGCCGAGCAGGCGCTGGCCCACGCGATGCGGGACCACCGTCTCGCGCGGACCCTGGGGATCGGATGCCGGGACCCGGACGAGCTCGAAATCGAGCGCTCCGTCGTTATGGAGGATGTACAACACGTCCTCGCCGTCGACGACCGCGTGATCGACGGAGTACTCGACGCCCTCGCGCCGGGGCCAGACGATGCGGGCCTCGCCGCGCAGGTCGTCGGCGTCGATCAGACGGTCCTCCGACGTGATCGAGGAACCCACGCCGATCACGAGATAGCGGTCGCTGCGCGTGAAGTCGGCCCCGACCCAGTAGCGCTCATCGGGCTCGTGGAACAGCTTCTCGTCGGCATCCACCGCCGTACCGATCTCGTGCAGCCAGACGGTGTCGGGGCGCCATGCGTCGTCGACGGTGGTGTACACGATGAAGCGGCCGTCGGGAGAGAACGTCGCCCCCGAGAACGTGCCGGGGATCTCGTCGGGGAGCGTCTCGCCCGTGGTCAGGTCGCGCACGCGCACGGTGTACCGCTCGTCGCCGGCGACGTCGATGCCGTACAGCATGCGCGTGCCGTCGTTCGAGATCTCGAAGCTGCCGAGCGAGAAGAACTCGGTGCCCTCGGCCTCGACGTTGCCGTCGAAGAGCACCTGCTCGCCGGGGACGGGTTCGTCGGGCGAGAGCTGCGGCGGGGTCCAGTCGTCGGGCGAGGTCAGGGGAGCGCGGCACTGGATGCCGTACTGGGCGCCCGCTACGGTGCGTCCGTAGTACCACCAGTCGCCGCGACGAACGGGGACGGACAGGTCGGTCTCGAGCGTGCGTCCCTTGATCTCGCCGAAGATCTCGTCGCGGAGGGATGCCAGGTGCGCGGTGCGCGCGTCGGTGTAGGCGTTCTCGGCCTCGAGGTGCGCCACGACCTCGGCGTCGTCCTTCGCGCGCAGCCACTCGTAGGGATCGTCGAACGTGTCACCATGGTGCGAGCGGGGGACGGGACGACGGGCGGCGACGGGCGGAACGGACGAAACGTCGATATCGGTCACCCCTTTACGGTAGTCGGCCGCACCGACACTCCGCCTGGGCGTTCCCCAGCCGGGAAGAACCTGCGGATGCCGCGGCCTCGGGCCGCCCGGTTTGACCGTCGTGGTCGCCGGTGACATGATTTCCACGCGACCTCGGTGAACGGGTGTCGAACTCCAGGTGAACTCTTCGTTCGTCGCGCCGATCCCGTCGGCATCCCTTCTTCCTCCTCACGGAAAGCGAACGGTGGAGAGCGCAGCCCTCGTCATCGTGCTGGTCATCGGCCTGGCACTGTTCTTCGATTTCACCAACGGATTCCACGACACCGCGAACGCGATGGCCACGCCCATCGCCACCGGTGCGCTGAAACCGAAGGTCGCCGTCCTCCTCGCGGCCTGTCTGAACCTGGTCGGCGCTTTCCTGTCGACCGAGGTGGCGAAGACCATCTCGGGAGGCATGATCCGCGAGGATCAGCTCTCGCCCGAGATCTTCCCGCCGATCATCTTCGCGGGCCTGATCGGCGCGATCACCTGGAACATGCTGACGTGGCTGCTGGGGCTTCCCTCCAGCTCCTCGCACGCGCTGTTCGGCGGTCTCATCGGCGCGACCCTCGTGGGCGTCGGCGTCTCGGCCATCGACACGGGCGTCGTGCTCAGCAAGGTCATCCTCCCCGCCCTCATCGCGCCGCTCACGGCCGGCATCATCGCGTTCACGGTCACCAAGATCGCGTACGGCGTCACCCGCCGGTACGACACGAAGGCCGACGGCCGCGACGGCTTCCGCTGGGGGCAGATCTTCACCTCGTCGCTCGTGGCGCTGGCGCACGGCACCAACGACGCGCAGAAGACGATGGGCGTCATCACCCTCGCCCTCATCACGGTCGGGTGGCAGTCGGCATCCGATCCGGATCCGCACATCTGGGTCGTGTTCGCGTGCGCCATCACGATCGCCCTCGGCACCTACATGGGCGGCTGGCGCATCATCCGCACCCTCGGCAAGGGACTCACCGACGTCAAGCCGGCCCAGGGCTTCTCGGCCGAGACGTCGACGGCGGCGACCATCCTGGCATCCAGTGCTCTCGGCTTCGCCCTCTCGACCACGCAGGTCGCGTCCGGCTCGGTCATCGGCTCGGGCCTCGGGCGCCGCGGATCGACGGTGCGCTGGAACACCGTCGGCCGCATCATGATCGGCTGGGTCCTGACGCTCCCCGCCGCGGGTGCCGTGGGCGCCGCGGCCGCGCTCATCGTGGTGTGGCTGGGCGGCTGGGGTGTCGCGGTCGATGCGGTGATCGCCGTCGCGATCATCCTCGGCCTCTTCCTCCGCTCGCGCCGCGACTCGGTCACCTCGGCCAACGCGATGAGCGAGGTCGCCGACTCGGGAGCCGCCGTCAAGGTGCCGCGCAAGCCCGGCCCGACGCGTCGCCAACGCCGTCTCGAGCGCTCCGGGAAGGACGACGCGTGACCATCGACTGGGAAGCCTTCCTCCACGTCTTCGTCGCCGCCATCATCGGCGCCTCGATCGTGGTGACCTTCTACGCCCTCGGGCTGCGCCTGCTCGTGCGCGGCGGGCGCCCGCCCCTGGTCGCGCCGGTCGAGTTCACGGATGCCATCACCGTGCTCACCGACAAGCAGCGGCGCCGCGCCGAGAAGGCGGCGGCCAAGGCGGCGGCGCGCAATCCGCTCAGCGACGGGCAGAAGCGCATCGCTCTCGTCGGTGCGTACCTGTGTTTCGGGGTGTGCGCGGCGGCCGTCCTCGGCGCCCTGCTGCTGATCCTCTTCAACCACTGACGGTGCGCTCGCGGGTCGCGTGTCGGAGGCCTCTTCTAGGCTGAGCCCATGGCATCCGTGCAGTTCGGTCAGCACGCGCCCGCGCGGCGTGTGATCCTCCACCTCAGCGACACCCATCTGCTGGGCGGCGATCGCCTGCTCGGCGAGCGGTACGACACCGCCGCGAACCTCCGACGGACACTGGATGCCGCCGAGGCCACCGGCGTCCGTCCCGACGCCGTCGTGTTCACGGGTGACCTCACCGACCTCGGCGAGCCGGAGGCGTACCGGGCGCTGCGCGCGGCGGTCGAGCCGTGGGCCGAGCGTCTCGGAGCGCCGGTCGTCTGGGTCGCGGGAAACCACGATGAACGCCCCGCGCTGCGCGCCGGTCTCCTCGACGGAGAGCCGTCGCTCGAGCCCGTGACCGGCGTGTGGGACCTCGACGGACTCCGTATCATCGCGCTGGACTCGACCGTGCCGGGCTGGCACCACGGCGACCTCGACGCCGAGCAGCTGGAGTGGTTGCGCGGCGAGCTCGCGACCCCCGCACCCCTCGGCACGATCCTCGCCCTGCACCACCCGCCGCTCCCGACGCACATCCCCTTCTTCGACATCCTGGAGCTCCGCGACCAACCCCGACTCGCGGCGGCGATCGCGGGCAGCGACGTCCGTACGATCCTCGCCGGGCACCTGCACTACTCGACGTCGGGAACGTTCGCGGGCGTGCCCGTGAGTGTCGCGGCCGCGTCCTGCTACACGATGGATCTCGCCCGCCCGGCCGACGAGGTCAACGGCATGGATGCCGGCCAGTCCTTCCACCTCGTGCACGTCTGGGACGACACGATCACCCACGCCGTCGTCCCGGTGGTCGACGCCGACACCTCGGGCTACTTCACGCCCGCGTGGGTCGAGGAGATGGCTGCCCTCACCCCCGAGGGGCGGCTCGAGGCCTTCTCGCGCAAGCGCTGAGGGCGGTGCCGGTCACCGTTCCGCGCCGCGCCGGCCGCCACACCGCCGGCGCGCCCGCCGATGCCGAGCGCCGCGCCCGGCCGCCGCTGCCCACCGAGCCGACCGCTTCGCCCGCCATGTCCGAGCGCAGCGCCCGCAACCGACACCGCGGACGGTCCGAGGATGCCGACAGGCCGTCGCGTCCAGGGGTGCTCGTGGTTCCGGTGGTTAGGCTCGTGGCATCCCCTTTCACGTGACCCCACAAGGACGACACATGACTCTGGACGCAAAGACGCGTACCCGCACCGAGACCGACTCCCTGGGAACGCTCGAGATCCCCCTCGACGCGTATTGGGGCATCCACACCGCCCGCGCGCTGGAGAACTTCCCGATCGCCAAGCGACCGATCTCGGTGTATCCGGACCTCGTGCGCGCCCTCGCCATGGTCAAGCAGGCCTCGGCCCGCGCCAACCGCGAGATCGGCGTGCTCGACCCGGCGAAGGCCGACCTCATCGACCGCGCCGCGCAGCGAGTGATCGACGGCGAGTTCCACGACGAGTTCGCGGTGGGCGTCATCCAGGGCGGCGCCGGCACCTCGACCAACATGAACGCGAACGAGGTCATCACCAACATCGCGCTCGAGATGGCGGGGCGCGAGAAGGGCGATTACGCGTTCCTCTCGCCGATCGACGACACCAACCGCAGTCAGTCGACGAACGACGTCTACCCGACCGCGATCAAGATCGGGCTCGCCCTCACGCTGAAGAGCCTTCTCGAAGAGCTGGCGCTGCTGCGTCAGTCGTTCCTCGTCAAGGCCGACGAGTTCCACGACGTCCTCAAGGTCGGCCGTACGCAGCTGCAGGATGCCGTGCCCATGACGCTGGGGCAGGAGTTCCACGGCTTCGCCACCACGCTCGGCGAGGACTACAGCCGGCTCACCGAGAACGCGTACCTGCTGTACGAGATCAACATGGGCGCCACGGCCATCGGCACGGGCATCACCGCGCACGCGGGATACGGCAAGGCCGTGCTGCGGCACCTGCGCGAGATCACGGGTCTCGACCTCGAGACGGCGACCGACCTCGTCGAGTCGACGAGCGACACGGGCGCCTTCATGTCGTTCTCGTCGTCGCTGAAGCGCAACGCGATCAAGCTCTCGAAGATCTGCAACGACCTGCGCCTGCTCTCGAGCGGTCCGCAGGCGGGCCTGGGCGAGATCAACCTCCCGCCGCGCCAAGCGGGTTCGAGCATCATGCCCGGCAAGGTGAACCCCGTCATCCCCGAGGTCGTCAACCAGGTCGCGTTCTCTGTGGTCGGCGCCGACATGACCGTGACGATGGCGGTCGAGGGTGGCCAGCTGCAGCTCAACGCCTTCGAGCCGGTCATCGCGCACTCGATCTACCAGTCGATCACCTGGATGCGCCAGGCGATGTGGACGCTCCGCGTCAACTGCGTCGACGGAATCACGGCGAACCGCGAGCGTCTGGGTGCGATGGTCGGTTCCTCGGTCGGCGTCGTCACCGCCCTCACGCCGTTCATCGGCTACGCGGCGGCTGCGGCGCTCGCGAAGACGGCCCTGCTCACGCACCGCAACGTCGCCGACCTCGTCGTCGAGGCGGGGCTCATGTCTCGCGAAGAGGTCACCAAGCAATTGTCGCCCGCGCGGCTGTCGGGCCTGCACCCGATCACGCAGGCCATCCCGGTTCAGCGCGCCGCGGACAGCGTCGTCGAGGAGTGAGCGAACGCGAGAGGGGCGGGACCGCTCGGCCCCGCCCCTCTCGCGTGTCGTGCCGTCAGTCCAGGATGCGGCAGTGCGTCGTCAGCTCACCGATCCCGTCGATGCCGACGGTGACGGTCGAGCGGTCGCGGAGGAAGATCTGCGGGTCGCGCGAGTAGCCCGCGCCTCCGGGACTTCCCGTCGAGATGAGGGTTCCGGGCAGGAGAGTCGCCGACTCGGACAACTTGTGGATGAGCGTCGCGACCGACCGCACCATCTGGCCGGTGCTGGCATCCTGAACCGTGTGCCCGTCGACGACGGTCCAGATGTGCAGGTCCTGCGGGTCGGGGATCTCGTCGGCCGTCACGACGAACGGACCCGTCGGGGTGAAGCCGTCGAACGACTTGCAGCGCGACCACTGGGCTTCCGAGAACTGGATGTTGCGCGCCGTGATGTCGTTGACCACGGTGTAGCCCCAGACATGCTCGAGGGCGTCGGCCTCGGCGACGTCTCGGCCCGGGCGGCCGATGATGACGCCGAGCTCGGCCTCGTAGTCGACCGCCTCGCTGAGCGCGCGGGGCCACGACGTCGTCGCCTCGTGCGCGGTGAGCGAGTTCGGCCACAGGACGAACACGGTCGGGCCGGCGTCGGTCTTCAAGCCCAGTTCGCCCGAGTGCGCGGCGTAGTTCAAGCCGACCGCGAGGATCGACGGGGGAGCGAGCACCGCCGACGCGAAGGCGACACCGGACAGCGGATGCCGTGGCGCGGAGGGCGCGGCATCCCGAACCCGCTCGAGGAGCTCGTCGCCGCCGACGATGAGCTGCTCGAGAGTGCGGGGCGCACCGTCGAAGAACTCGTCGACGAAGGAGAACTCTTCGGCGTAGACGCTGACCAGTCGAGGGGACTCCGCCCCTTCCGGGGAACGGACGTGGGCGAAACGCATGCCTCCACGCTACCGGGCGCCCCGCGTCGACCGGTTCCACAACCCTCGAATCGAGTCTCCGGACGGCCCCTAGGCTGTGTCGCATGAGCTACCCCTCGCCGCTCTCTCAGCCCTCTCCCGGGCAGCCGGCCCGCATCTCGACGACCCCGCCCGTCGCCGTCTCGGCCGCTCCGCCCCGGCTGCGCGGAGGGGGAGTGGCGCTGTGGATCGTCGCGGCGCTGCTCGTTCCGGTGCTGGCGTTGCTGGTGCTGTACTTCACGCGGTTCCTCGGGCCCGCGGCATCCTTCACCGGGCTCGTGCTGGCGGCCATCCCGTTCGTCGTCGTCTGGTTCGTGGTGCGCTACATCGACCGGTGGGAACCCGAGCCGCGCCGCCTGCTGATCTTTGCGGCCGCGTGGGGCGCGGTGGCTTCGGTGGCGATCGCGCTGGGCGTCGACCTCCTGGTGACCGTGGTCACGGGAGGACTGCCGGATGCCGTGAGCTCGGTCGTTCAGGCGCCGATCGTCGAAGAGGTCGCCAAGGGTCTCGGCGTGCTGCTCCTCTACGCTTTCGCGCGTCGCTTCTTCGACGGGCCCGTCGACGGGATCGTGTACGGCGCCCTCATCGGCGCAGGATTCGCGCTGACCGAGAACGTGCAGTACTTCGCGATCGGATACCTCGAGGGGGGTCCGGGGGAGGTCGCGACGACGTTCTTCCTCCGCGCGGTCCTGTCGCCGTTCGCTCACGTCATGTTCACCAGCCTCACCGGCTTCGCCTTCGGGCTGGCGGCGCGGCGGTCGCTGCGGACGGGCCAGGCGCTGAGCTACGCCGTTCCCGGACTGATCGGGGCGATCGTGCTGCACGCGGTGTGGAACGGATCGGCCACGTTCTTCAACTTCTTCGAGGTGTACGCGACGCTGCAGGTGCCGTTGTTCGTGGCGTTCATCGTCGGCATCCTGCTGCTCCGCCGCGAGGAGTCCCGGCTCACCCGCGCCCGCCTCGGCGAATACGCCGACGCCGGGTGGTTCACCCCGCAAGAGGTCGAGATGCTCGCCACCGCCCCCGGACGCCGCTCGGCGGTGGCCTGGGCGCGCACGCTGCGCGGCGACCGCTCCGGCATCATGAACAGCTTCATCGTGGATGCCACCGCCCTCGCGGCCGCGCGACAGCGCGCGCTCTCGGGCCGGGATCCGCACGCGGTGGCGACCGAGCGTCAGCTGCTGGAGCGGACGACGGCGGCACGCGCGGCGTTGCTCGCGCCGTGAGGCGGGGTGACCCGTTGCTGCTTCCTGTGCCCCGCGCCGGCGTCCGCCGCACCGGGGTCTTGACAGCGCGGCGACGCGGGAGCACCATCGATGTAGGCCAACTCAGCGCCCGGGAGACACGCAGGCATCGCCGCGGCACCGGGCGCTGAGTCTTTGTCCAGGGGCTTTTCGAAGGGGCCGGGCGTGCTTGGATGGACCCATGACTGATCGCACCAAGCCGGAGTTCGACGCTCCCAGCGGCCCCGCCCCCTCCGACCTCGTCATCCGCGACATCATCGTCGGCGACGGTGACGAGGCCAAGCCCGGCGACACCGTCACCGTGCACTACGCCGGTGTCGAGTACGAGTCGGGCGAGGAGTTCGACTCCTCGTGGGGACGCGGCGAGAGCATCCAGTTCCCGCTCCGTGGCCTGATCCAGGGCTGGCAGGACGGCATCCCGGGCATGAAGGTCGGCGGACGCCGCGAACTCGTGATCCCGCCGCACCTGGCCTACGGCCCCGCCGGTGGCCACTTCCTCGGCGGCAAGACCCTGATCTTCATCATCGACCTGCTCAAGGTCGGCTGACGACATCCGATGTTCACGAACCCGAGGGGGCTGCGGCACCCTCGGGTTCGTCTTTTTTCACGATCGTGGAATACATTCGTGTGAATGGGAGTTTCCTCCCCGCAGGACGCCGATTCGGCTCCCCAGACCTTTAGGAGTGACATGACCGACGCAACGACCCTCGACATCCCCGGTTACAAGGCGGGCACCTGGGTGCTCGACCCCTCGCACAGCGAGGTGACCTTCACCGTGCGTCACATGATGATCTCCAAGGTGCGCGGCACCTTCGGCATGAAGAGCGCCACGCTCGTCGCCCCCGAGAACCCGCTCGAGGCCACCGTCGAGGCGTCCGTCGACGTCACCTCGGTCGACACCAAGGACGAGGGCCGCGACCAGCACCTCCGTTCGGCCGAGTTCTTCGACACCGAGACCTACCCGACCATGGACTTCCGCTCCACCGGCGTCCGCGTCGAGGACGGCGACTTCCTCGTCGACGGTGAGCTGACCATCCGCGGCGTCAGCAAGCCCGCCACCTTCTCCATCGACTTCGGCGGCTTCGGCACCGACCCGTGGGGCAACTACAAGGCCGGTGCGACCGCCAAGACGGTCATCAACCGTGAAGACTTCGGCCTCACCTGGAACGCCGCTCTCGAGACCGGCGGCGTCCTCGTCGGCAAGGACGTCACCATCGAGCTCGACCTGCAGTTCGCGCTCCAGGCGTGATCTCCTCGAAGGCCCGGATGCCACGGCATCCGGGCCTTCGTCGTTCGCGGGCGCGGTCTCGGACAGGTCAGACGCGGGCGCGCCGCGACAGGCGCAGCCGCTGCTGCACGAGCAGAATGCCGAGGAAGACCACGGCCGCGCCCACCGGCTCGTTCCACGAGATGCGCTCGCCGAGGATCAGGATGCCGAGAGCCACCCCGACCACCGGGGTGATGTAGGTCACGGTCGAGGCGCGGGTGGGACCCCAGGCGCGCAGGGTGTTCTGGTTCCAGACGTAGGCGATCCCCGTGCCGAGCACGCCGAGAGCGACGATGCTGCCCACGACCGGGAGTGTGAGGTGCATCGGTTCGGCGAGGATCAGCGGCGACAACAGCACCATGAACGCGGCGGCGGGGCCGATGTAGCCGAACGCGAAGGCGATGCCCGAGAGACCCGTGTCACCGAGGAAGCGGCGCATGTACGCGAGGCTGAAGCCGTAGCAGGCCGTCGCGCCGAGGAGGGCGAGCTGTGCGATCGTGCTGCCGCCGACATCGGCGATCGCCCCGGGCGCGATGATGACGACGACGCCGAGGATGCCGATCGCGATCCCGACGAGTTGGCCGACCTTGAGGCTCTCGACGCGGAACACCGCCCACGCCATGATCGCGGTCATGATCGGCGTGGTCGCGTTGAAGATGCTTGCCAGCCCCGATGACACGTGCTGCTCCGCCCACGCGAACAGCAGGAACGGCACGACGCAGAAGCTGAGCGAGAGCACGCTCAGGTGGCCCCAGACGCGACCGTCCCGCGGAAGGCGCTCGCGACGGATCGCGACGATCGCCGCCAGTGCGAGAGCGCCGAAGAGCAGGCGACCGCCCGCGACCTGCGCCGGGCTCATGCCGTCGAGCGCGATCGCGATGAAGAGGAAGCTCGAGCCCCACACGATGCCGGTGAGCACGAACTGCACGGCGATCGAGACGGGGGACGGGGAGGAAGAGGATGCCACGATCCCGACGATACGGCCGAGGTGCAGCGCCGCGCGCCGTCGGGGAGTGCGACGGCGGAAATCCGCTCAGATTCGGCAGACGCGGTGCCGGGTGCGTGCGCCCGGCGCCGGGCCCCGCCGGCCGCGCTGGTCCCGCCCATAAACGCTTCTGGCGCGCAGAAACACGAGCACACCGTGTTTCCGTGCGCGGATGGCGTTTATGCGTGGCGCAGCGCGGTTCAGGGCTGAGGGTCGAGCGCGTCGTACTGCCGGAATCGCGGCGAGAAGCGCACGAGCGTGCCGACGAGCGCCAGGATCAGGATGCCGCCGAACAGGGGCGGCACCCAGAGGGCGGTCAGGGTCGCGAGGGTCCCGGCGTAGAGCGCTCCGACACGGGGTCCACCGGCCACCACGACGATGAAGATGCCCTGGAGGCGCCCGCGCATGGCATCCGGGACCGCCGCCTGCATCATCGTCGAGCGGTAGATCGCGCTGACGTTGTCGGCCGCGCCGGAGACGGCGAGCGTGACCGCCGCCAGAACGATCAGCGCGACCGCGGCGTGGGTCTCGTCGACGACATCGGGACGGAGCCACCCGAGGCTGGCGGCGACGAGAACCAGGCCGAACAATCCGATGGACAGCCCGTAGACCTGGATGGCCCGCTCGATCCCGAGGCCCTGGCGGCGAACGCGCCCGATGGGGCCGGAGAAGAGGCTAGAGAGGAAGGCACCGGCGGCGACGGCCGCGGTGAGAACCCCGGTGGTGATCGCTCCGCCGCCGAGGAGCACGGCGCCGATCGCGGGGAAGAGCGTCACGGGCTGACCGAACGTCATCGCGATGATGTCGAGGATGTACTGCAGGCGGATGTTCGGGGCGCGGCGGAGGAAGCGGGCGCCGTCGCGGAGGGATTCGAGACCAGGGCGTACGACCTCACCCTCGGGACGCAGGCGCGGAAGCGACCAGAGCCCGAGGAACAGCGACGTCATCAGCAGCACGTCGAGCGAGTACGTCCAGGCATAGCCCGCGACGGCGACGAGAACACCGGCCAGCGCGGGGCCGGCCATGACCATGATCCCGACGGTGACGCCCTGCAGGGCTGCGGCCGCCGGCAGCAGCTCGCGCGGAATCAGCCGCGGGGTGATCGCCGACTTGGTCGCCATGACGATCGAGTTCGCCGCGGAGTTCACGACGCTCAGGACGAACAGCCACCCGACCGTCTCGAGGCCCGTCCAGGCGAGGGCCGCCAGCAGCGCGGTCGAGACGAACGTGACCACGGCCGCGAGGAGCGCCACGGTGCGCCGGTCGAACGCGTCGGCGAGCATGCCGCCGTACAGTCCGGCGAGGATCATCGGGAGCAGCCCCGCCACCGCGATCATCGACACGGCGAAGGTGCTCTGCGTCAGCTCGAACACGTGCAGCATGACCGCCACGACGGTGAGCTGCCCGCCGAGGCCCGCGAGGGTCGAACCGATCCACAGACGCGCGAACGCGGGGGAGGTGGTGAGCGGACGCAGGTCGATGAACGCGCTCCGGCGGGCCGTCACGCGTCGACCTCGACACGTTTGATGCGCGCTGTGTGTCCGCGGAGGATCTCGACATCGCGGGCCGGTACGCCGAAGTGAGCCGCGAGAGCCTTCACCACACCGGCGTTCGCCGCACCGTCGACCGCGCGCTCGCGCACGTGCACCACAAGACCCTCGGCGGTGTCTTCGACGAGGGGACCGCGTCGACTGCCGGGCTTGACGCGGACCGTGAGCTGCACGAATCGAGGCTACGCCAGGCCTCCGGCATCGGGGCGGTGGTGGTCCGGATGCATGACCGGTGGGGAAGGCGATTCCATGGGGCGCTGTCGAGACACCACCAGCCCCACCCGTCATGCATCTGAGCCACGGGCAGTGTGCGGCGGCGCCGGGCGCGCAGGGGGCCGGAAGTGGCGCCGCCGGGAGCGACGGTGCGTCACCCGGGTACGGCGGCGCCGGGCGCGGAGCGGTGCGGTGGCGGCATCCCGATGCTGGTAGACTCATGCGGTTGCCGTTCGATCGGCCGCGGATAAAGAGAGCCCACGCATCAGGCGTCGGGCGCCGCGCAACGAAGAGGAAGGGGATCACCTATGGCACTGGAAGCAGACGTCAAGAAGGCGATCATCGAAGAGTACGCGACGCACCCCGGTGACACCGGATCCCCCGAGGTGCAGGTCGCGATGATGACGCAGCGCATCAAGGACCTCACCGAGCACCTCAAGATCCACAAGCACGACCACCACTCGCGCCGTGGACTCTTCCTGCTCGTCGGTCAGCGCCGTCGCCTGCTGGGTTACCTGCAGGACGTCGACATCAACCGTTACCGCTCGCTCATCGAGCGTCTCGGTCTGCGTCGCTAATCGCACCAGCGTTCAATCGCGCAAAACATTCTTGGAAGGCCGCCCCACGGTGTGGGGCGGCCTTCGTCATTCCCGGATGCCGTGGACTGGCGCCCCGCCACGCATAAACGCGATCCGCTCACATAAACGCGCTGTGCACGTGTTTCTGTGAGTGGATCGCGTTTATGCGTGTGGCCGGGCCGTGATCCGCGGCCACGGCGGCGGACTCGGGCGCCGAGCTCGGACGTCGGCGCGGCGGGCTCAGGACGCGGCGCGCGCGGCCAGGAGGTCAGCGTGCCAGCGCTCGGCCACGTCGGGGTGGGCGCGCAGGCGCGACTTGAGGGCGTTCTCGCCGTACGTCGCGTGGATGGGGTTCGTCGGGTCGTCCGTGACGCCGCGGACCTCGGATGCCAATTCCTCGGGCAGCTCGATGATCGGCAGGCGCGCGTCGAGGGCGGGGTTGAAGAAGAACGGCACCGAGATGCGCTCATCGGGGTAGGTCGGGGAGATCACGCGGTGGTTCGTGGCCGTGAGGTAGCCCTGCGTGGCGTACTCGAGCAGCTCGCCGATGTTCACCACGAACGCGCCGGGCACCGGGGGAGCGTCGACCCACTCGCCGTCGCGCTCGACCTGCAGGCCGCCCTTGCCGGGCTCGACCCACAGCAGCGTCAGTACGCCCGAGTCCTTGTGCGCGCCCACGCCCTGCTGGGGCGTCGGGTCGTCCTTGCCGGGGTAGCGCACGATCTTGATGAGGGTCTGCGGGTCGCCGAAGTGGCGGTCGAAGTACTGCTCCTCGGCGCCCAGGGCGAGGGCCCACGCGCGCAGCAGCTTCCGGGCGACGCCGGTGAGGTGGTCGTGCCACTCGGTGACGACCTCCTTCAGCTCGGGCTGCGCGGCCGGCCAGAGGTTCGGGCCGACCAGTCGGTTGTACCCCGGGCCCTCGGGGTCGTCGATCGCCGCGCGCTCGGGTCCGATGTCGATCTGCTCTCGCCAGTCGACGCGGCCCTGCGTGCGCTCGCCGCCGACCCGCGTGTAGCCGCGGAAGTGGGGGCTCGTGACGTTTTCGATCGCGAGCTTCTCGGCCTCGGGCAGGGCGAAGAAGTCCTTCGCCGCCTGCAGGAGCTTCGCCTCCAGCTCGGGGCTGACTCCGGTGCCCGTCAGGTAGAAGAACCCGACGTCGTGGGTCGCGGCACGCAGCTCATCCCGGAAGCGGGCGGCGGCATCCGGCCCCTGATCGAGGAGCGAGAGGTCGAGGACGGGGAGATTCAGGTCGGACATGCGACGAGGCTAGGTCGATCCGCGCGGGATCGTGTGAATGTTGCCGATGGTTACCGTCCGCACCGGATGCAGCATCCGCGGAGGCCATCGAACAGGATGCCGTCCCCTCGGCGCCGCGAAAAGACGGGCGTGGAGCGTGTGTGACGTCCGTGATCGCAAACCCCGCCGATCGGCGGGGTGCGAACAGGCCATGGAATTGCGTATCGTTTCCAGGTCAGGTGAGGCTGCCCTTACCTTCCCGCAGTGCCGCGGCGCCCCACCCCGAAACCGAAAGTCGGAATCCCGCCCGTGCTCGCAAGCTTCTTCGCCACGTTCCTCATCGGCCTCCGTGAAGGCCTCGAAGCGGCACTCGTCGTCGGCATCCTCGTCGCGTACCTCACCCGCCTGGACCGTCGTGACGCTCTGCCCAAGCTGTGGACCGGTGTCGGCCTCGCGATCGCCCTGGCGCTGACCGTCGGCGCGATCTTCACCTTCGGTGCGTACATGCTCACTTTCGAGGCCCAGGAGCTCCTCGGCGGGGGGCTGTCGTTGCTCGCCGTCGCGATGGTCACCTGGATGATCTTCTGGATGCAGAAAGCCGGGCGCACGCTGAAGGCGGGCCTCGAGGGTGGCGTCGACAAGGCCCTGCGCGGCGGGGTCTGGGCGCTCGTCGCGATCGGCTTCGTCTCGGTCGCGCGCGAGGGGGTCGAGACGACGCTGCTGCTGTGGTCGATGGTCCAGTCGTTCGGCGACACGCCCTACGCCCTTCTCGGCGCGCTGCTCGGACTGGTCGCCGCGGTCGTCCTCGGTTGGCTCATCGCCCGCGGCATGCTCCGGCTCGACCTCGGTCGCTTCTTCACCTGGACCGGCGGCTTCCTCGTCGTCGTCGCGGCGGGAGTGCTCGCCTACGCGTTCCACGACCTGCAGGAGGCGGGTGCCCTCCCGGGCCCGTTCGGCGCGGGCGCCCCGATCGACCCCGCGACCGGGCTCGTCGCCACCGGTTGGGCCGGCTTCCCGTTCGGCTGGGCGTTCGACGTCTCGGATGCCATCTCGCCGGGCGGTCCGCTCGCCGCGCTGCTGCAGGCCACCGTCGGCTTCATGCCCGCGATGACGTGGCTGCAGGTGATCGCCTGGGTGGTCTACATCGCCGTGGTCGTGCCCCTCTTCGTGCGCGGCGTGCGAGCCAACCGGCGCCCGAAGGCGACCGCGAGCCCCGCAGCCGGAACCTCCGCGTCGCATCCCGCCGATGTCCCCGCGGCCCACGCCGCCCCGCAGCTCTCCGACGCCGCTCGCGTGCCCGACGCCGCGGCATCCGTCACCCATCCGAATGGAGCATCATGACCCCGACTCGCCTCCTCGCGGCTGCGGCCGTGGCCGGCGCGGCCGCCCTCGTCCTCTCCGGCTGCGTCGCCAAGACCGACGCGGCCGCCTCCGGAGCCCTGACGGTCACCTCGACCGACGACGGCTGCGCGGTCTCGTCCGCCTCGGCGCCCAGCGGCACCGTCGCGTTCGACGTGAGCAACAAGAGCGACCAGGTCACGGAGTTCTACCTGCTGGCATCCGACGGCCTCCGTATCGTGGGTGAGGTCGAGAACATCGCCCCCGGCGCGTCGCGCAACCTCACCGTCGTGGCTCAGCCCGGTGACTACTTCACCCTCTGCAAGCCCGGAATGGTCGGCGACGGCGTCGGCAAGGCGAGCTTCTCGGTCACCGGCGACGCCGTTGCCGTCGAGGGCCCGGATGCCGAGCAGAAGCAGAAGGCGGTCGACCTCTACGCCGCGTTCGTCAAGGACCAGGTCGGTCAGCTGCTCCCCGCCGTGAAGACCTTCACGGCCGCGTACGAGTCGGGAGACGACGCCGCCGCGAAGGAGCAGTTCCCCCGCGTCCGCGCGTACTACGAGCGGATCGAGCCGATCGCCGAGGCGCTCGGCGACCTCGACCCCCGCATCGACTACCGCGAGGTCGACGCGGTGGCCGAGGGGCTGGATTGGACCGGGTTCCACCGCATCGAGAAGGACCTCTGGGTCCCCGCGCAGGACGCGTTGAACGCCGACGGTGAGACGCCCGCCTGGAAGGACTGGACCCCGTCGACCCCCGACGAGCGCAAGACGCACGGCGACAAGCTCGTCTCGGACGTCCAGGAGCTGTACGACTACGTCCACGGCGACGAGTTCACGCAGGCTCTCGACGCGCAGGGCGTCGCGGGCATCTCGAACGGCGCGATCGCGCTGCTCGACGAGGTCGCGAGCGGCAAGATCAGCGGTGAAGAGGACTGGTGGTCGGGGACCGACCTCTACGACTTCGCGGCGAACGTCGAGGGGTCGAAGATGGCCTTCTCGCTCGTGCGCGACTTCGCCGAGTCGAAGGGCGACAAGGGTGCCGAGCTCGTCACGAAGATCGACAAGGGGTACGCCGACCTCGAGGCCGCTCTCGCGGCGCACGGATCTGCCGACGCGGGCTTCGTCCCCTACTCGCAGCTGACCGAGGCCGACAAGCGCCAGTTCACCGACCTCATCAACGCCCTGGCCGAGCCGCTCTCGCAGCTGACGGTCACGGTGCTGGAGTGAGCGTGAGCGACGAAGAACGCGACACCACGGCTGCCGTCGGACCCGCGGGTCCGGCGGCAGCCGCGTCGCCGTCCGGCCCCGACGCGTCGGCGGGTGTGTCCCGGCGCGACCTGATCGGGTTGGCCATCGGGGCGAGCGCGACCAGCCTCGTCGTCGGCGCGGGCGCGGGCCTGGTCGGGGGTGCGGCGTACGGCCAGGACCAGGCGCGACGGATCATGGATGCCGCGGCCCCGGCGTCTGGCATCCATCAGCCCGGGATCACCACCCCGGTGCAGGAGCACCTCCACTTCGCGGCCTACGACATGATGGCGCGCACCACGCGCGACGATCTGGCGGAGTTGCTGTCGGACTGGACGTATGCCGCGAACCGCATGATGCAGGGCCTCGATGTGAGCGCCACCGGCGCGCTCGGCGGATCGCCCGATGCGCCGCCGGACGACACGGGGGAGGCCGTGGGGCTGCCGGCGAGCAACCTCACGATCACCTTCGGGTTCGGGCCCTCGCTCTTCGACGCCCGGTTCGGGCTCGAGGGGCAGCGCCCGGCGGGACTCGAACGGCTCCCCGCGTTCTTGAACGACGACCTCGACCCGCTGCGCTCCGACGGCGACCTGTGCATCCAGGCGTGCGCCGACGACCCGCAGGTGGCCGTCCACGCGATCCGCAACCTCAGCCGCATCGCTTTCGGCCGCGCGACGATCCGCTGGTCGCAGCTCGGCTTCGGGCGCACGTCGAAGACCACCGCGTCTCAGACGACCCCGAGAAACCTCTTCGGCTTCAAGGACGGCACGGCGAACATCCTCGCCGACGACACGGCTGCACTGGAGGAGAACGTCTGGGTCTCGGCATCCGAGGGCCCGGCGTGGCTTACGGGCGGGTCGTACCTCGTCGCGCGACGCATCGCGATGCTGATCGAGACGTGGGACCGCACGCGTCTCGCGGAGCAGGATCGCGTGGTCGGTCGCGACAAGGGGGCGGGGGCGCCGCTCTCGGGCGGCGACGAGTTCACCGCTCCCGACTTCTCGGCGGTCGGTCCGACCGGGAAACCGGCGATCGACCCCCGCAGCCACGTCAGCCTCGCGCACCCCGACAACAACGGGGGCATCCGGATCCTGCGCCGCGGCTACAACTTCGTGGACGGCACGACCGATCTCGGTCGGCTCAACGCCGGGCTGTTCTTCCTGTCGTTCCAGAAGAGCCCCGACCGATTCATCACCCTGCAGAAGGCCCTGTCCACGGATGCCATGGGCGAGTACATCCGCCACGTCGGCTCGGGGCTGTGGGCCGTGCCCCCGGCTCCGGCCGCGGGCGCGTCGATCGGGGCGGGGCTGCTCGGCGCGTAGGGACCTCAACCCAGGCGCGGGCGGGGTGTCGCCGTGAGGTGGCTGAGCCTGTCGAAGCCATCGGTCGTGTGCGTGGGGTCCGGTCCCTTCGACAGGCTCAGGGACCTGGCTTCGAGGGGTGGCTGAGCCTGCCGAAGCCACCGGGCGTGCGCGTGGGGTCCGGTCCCTTCGACAGGCTCAGGGACCTGGCTTCGAGGGGTGGCTGAGCCTGCCGAAGCCATCGGGCGTGTGCGTGGGGTCCGGTCCCTTCGACAGGCTCAGGGACCTGGCTTCGAGGGGTGGCTGAGCCTGTCGGCGTCGACGCGCCTACCGCGCCCCGCGCCCCGCGCCGAGCTCGCGGTCGCGGAAGAGCCACGGCATCCGGGGTTCCGCCAGCGGGCGCGTGAGGCGCCGGATCGGGCGGCTCGACAGGGCTACCGCGATGACCACGCTCGCGACGGCGACCACCGCGATCCACAGCCACGACGGCTCGAGTCCCCGCAGCACGCCCGACTGGCGGAACGGATAGAGCACGAACGTGTGCAGCAGGTAGACGTACATCGTGTAGCGCCCGAGGTGCGTCCAGCGGGTCTCGCCGCGGGGGACGAGCAGCAGGAACGCCGTCATCAGGATGAGCGCCAGGGCGATGATCGCCAGCCGGATGCCGCCGGCCCACCACTGCGGGGCGTCGAGGTCGACATACGGATCGACGAAGAAGAACCACGTGCCCAGGCGCACGTCGCGCCACGTGTCGACGAACACGAGGGCGAGCGCGCCGACGCCGGCGAGCACCGCTCCCGCGGCTACGCGCAGCCACACCGGTCGGGCGGCGAGCAGCCCCGCGCGCGCGACCACGTCGTGCTCGCGCAGCCACCACCCGAGGGTGAAGAACGGCAGGAGGCCGAGGAAGCGCGACACGGAGAACGTCGAGTCGATGCTCGGCAGGTACCCGGCGACGACCGAGATCGCCAGGGCCCACACCACGGGTGCGCGAAGCAGCGCAAGGTACGGCAGCACGAGTCGGAACAACGCGAGGGCGAGCAGGAACCACAGGGTCCACGACGGTTGCGCCGGATCGAGATTCGTTCTCCCCGTCACGAGGAACTGCGTGATCGTCCACAGCGTCTCGAAAATCAGGTACGGCGCGATCAGGTCGGTGAACAGGCGCGCCATGCGGTGGCGGGTCGGCTCGGCGGACGATGAGAAATAGCCCGCGACCAGCGCGAACAGCGGCATGTGGAACGCGTACACGAGCAGGTACAGCGCCTCGGCGGCATCCGAGTCGTAGGTCAGGCGCTGGATCGCGTGGCCGAAGACGACCAGCACGATCGCGGCGAACCGGGCGTTGTCCCAGAACGGGGTGCGGGTTGTCGCGAGAGACGTCGCGTGGGGCGGGGTCATGGCATCCGTCATCCCCGGCGACGATAATCGCGGCGTGAGGGTGGGTCCACGGGGGTGGATTCGGGATGCCGATGAGGTACGGCGGAATAAACCTCGGCGTGGTGCGTTCCACCATGTATATTCAGATGCATACAAATAGGAGGCGCATCATGAGTGAGAACACCTGGTCCGGAATGCAGTTCGGCGTCATGACGGTGAGCGACATCACCCAAGACCCCACCACGGGCAAGACGCCGAGCGAGGCCCAGCGCATCAAGGACACCCTCACGATCGCCAAGCACACCGAAGAGGTGGGACTCGACGTCTTCGCCCTCGGGGAGCACCACAACCCGCCGTTCTGGTCGTCATCGCCCACGACGACGCTCGCGTACATCGCCGCTCAGACCGAGCGCCTCATCCTCACGACCTCGACCACGCTCATCACCACGAACGACCCGGTGAAGATCGCCGAGGACTTCGCGATGCTGCAGCACGTGTCGGGCGGCCGCGCCGACCTCATGCTCGGCCGCGGCAACACCGGCCCGGTCTACCCCTGGTTCGGCAAGGACATCCGTCAGGGCCTGCCGCTGACCATCGAGAACTACGACCTGCTGCACAAGCTGTGGCGCGAGGACGTCGTCGACTGGGAGGGCAAGTTCCGTACGCCGCTGCAGGGCTTCACCTCGACCCCGCGTCCGCTCGACGGCGTGCCGCCGTTCGTCTGGCACGGCTCGATCCGCACGCCCGAGATCGCCGAGCAGGCCGCCTACTACGGCAACGGCTTCTTCGCGAACAACATCTTCTGGCCCAAGGAGCACTACCAGCGCCTCATCACGCTGTACCGCGAGCGCTTCGCGCACTACGGTCACGGCACGCCCCAGCAGGCGATCGTTGGCCTCGGCGGGCAGGTGTTCATGCGGTCGAACTCGCAGGATGCCGTGAAGGAGTTCCGCCCCTACTTCGACAACGCCCCGGTGTACGGCCACGGCCCGAGCCTCGAGGACTTCAGCGAGATGACCCCGCTGACCGTCGGCTCGCCGCAGCAGGTCATCGACCGCTACGCCGCGATGCGTGAGACGTTCGGCGACTACCAGCGCCAGCTGTTCCTCATCGACCACGCCGGTCTCCCGACGAAGACGGTGCTCGAACAACTCGACATCCTCGGCTCCGAGGTCGTCCCGGTGCTGCGCAAGGAGCTGCAGGTGAACCGTCCGGCCGAGGTCCCCGACGCGCCCACGCACGCCAACCTGGTCGAGAAGATCTACGCCGGTGCCGCCCCGCGCCAGGCCGTTCCCGGCGCGAACCGCGGCGACAACATGGTCGCGGGCAGCCCGTACCAGGATGCCGCGCCTCGCTCGGGCAGCGCTTTCGGCGCGGCCGCGACGAAGGTGGGTGCCTGACATGTCCGCTCGCCGTATCGCGGTCGTGACCGCGGGCCTGTCGACCCCCTCGTCGACGCGCATGCTCGGTGACCGGCTCGCTCACGCGGCGCTCGCCGAGCTCCGCGCCCGCGGAATCGACGCGACCTCCGACGTGTTCGAGCTGCGCGACTACGCGCACGACCTCACCGACAATCTGCTCACCGGCTTCGCTCCGGCGCCGCTGGAGCAGATGATCAACACGGTCGTGTCGGCCGACGGCATCATCGCCGTCACGCCGATCTTCTCGACGAGCTACTCGGGACTGTTCAAGTCGTTCATCGACGTGCTCGACCCGCAGGCGCTCACCGGCACCCCGGTGCTGATCGGCGCGAACGCCGGTACCGCGCGTCACTCGCTCGCGATCGATTACGCGATACGTCCGCTGTTCACCTACCTGCACGCCAATCCCGTGCCGACCGGCGTGTTCGCGGCCTCCAGCGACTGGGGTGCGAACGCCGACGAGGTCGCCCCGCTCGGTTCGCGCGTCGAGCGCGGAGCCCGCGAGTTCGCGGATGCCATCGCCGCGCGTGAGCCCGTCCGCGACGCCGACCCGTTCGATCCCTCGTCGTACCTCGGCGAGGGCCGGTCGTTCGGCCACCTGCTGGGCGGTCTGTCGGGCGAGTGATCCCGTGATCGAAGCCCCGTCGCCCGTGTGGGCGGCGGGGCGTCATGCCGTGGGCCTATGTGCGTCGAATCGGATCGGTGCACCGGAATCGGACCACTCGGGCGCTGGCATCCGATTCCATTGCGTGGGTCCGAATCCGCTGTGCTCGGGCCGGTGACTCTAGGGTGGGGGCGACGAAAGGGAGCCGAATGGATGCCGCGCAGTGGGACGAGCGTTATCGCGCCTCCGCCGGGGGAGTCTGGGCCGCCGAGCCACCCGCCGCCGTACGGGAGATCCTCGCGGGCCTCGCGCCCTCGACGGCGATCGATGTGGCGACGGGTGACGGACGCACCGCCGTGTGGCTCGCCGAGCGAGGTTGGACCTGCACCGGCGTCGACTTCTCGGGCGAGGGCCTCGCGCTCGCCGCGGCCCGTCCCGGTGGCGACGCCGTGGCGTGGGTGCGCGCAGACGTGCACGAGTGGGAGCCCGCGGCATCCGTGGATCTCGTCGTGTCGTGCTACCTGCACCTGACCGACAGCGCGGCGGCCGTCGCGCGGATGGCGACGTGGGTGAAGCCCGGGGGTGCGCTCGTGGTCATCGGCCACGACGTCGAGAACATCGCGGCGGGCGGTCACGGACCGTCCGATCCCGCGATCCTGTACACGCCCGAGCTGCTGCGCGGCGCGCTCGACGAGAGGTTCCGCATCGAACGGTGCGAGCGCATCACCCGGACGAGTGCGGATGCCGAGCTGCGCGACGGGCACGCGGCCGCCGCGATCGACACGCTGCTGTATGCGGTGCGCGCGCGCTGATCGCTCGCGCGCTTCAGAGTGCCGCGCTCCAGAGTGTGGTGTCTGAGCCAGCGAGGTCCCTGAGCCGGCGCGAGGTTCCCGAGTCGGCGCGAGGTCCCTGAGCTTGTCGAAGGGACCGGGTCTCGTCGCGGCGGTGGCTTCGACGAGCTCAGCCACCGGAGCCGCGCGCGGCGCCCGTGCTCACAGCACGATGTCGTCGAGGCTCCGGAGCTCCCGCGCGGCCACCGGGCGCAGGCCCCGACGCACGAACGTGTCGGCCGCGACGAGCGGACCTACGTCGATCCGCGCCTCGGTCGCGATGGCGGCGATCGGAACCTGGAACGTGCGGAACGCCCCGAGCGGCGGCACCGTCAGCCCCTGCCGCGTGTCGACGAGCTCGGTCTGATCGAGCACGAATCCGGCCGCCGCCAGCGCGTCCCCGGCGCGCCACGCGGCGATCTTCCAGAAGCGGAGCGGAACGCGGATGCCGCGATACGGCGGGTCGGTCTCGCCGAGGACCGGGGCAGTGAACACCGCGAGGCGCTGGTCCGTGGTCTCGGCGTACGCGAGCACGTGGTCCTCGAGCCCCAGCCACAGCTCTTTCGACTGGTTGAACCCGGCCGCTTGCGGGGCGGCGTTCGTGTAGAAGAACGTGGCCTCGGTGGCATCCCGAGCCTCGTCCGCCGAGCCCCAGCCGGGATCGCGTCGACGCACGAGGTGCCCGCGGTCGAGATCGTTGCGGCTGTAGATCTCGGGGCCGGCCTGCACGTCGGCGGCCACACGCGGATCGAGACGCCAGTCGCCCGTGCGCGGCTGCTCGCGCAGGGAGGCGCCGTCGATCACGACGCCCGTGACGGCGGCGAATCGGCGTTGCTCGTCGAGCAGTACCGAGAAGCGCGGATAGTCGAGCCGGGTCGTCGGCGCGACCGGTGCGGGCAGCGGAAGAGGGATGCCGAGGAAGTTCGGGTCGTAGCCGTCGCTCATGCCTCCATCGTGCCGGGGACTTCCGACATCACGACAGACTGGGGCGATGGAACAGCTCGTGAAGACCCGAGCCGACGCTCCCGCCGGCTTCTTCGCCGCGGAGGCCGCGGGACTCCGGTGGCTCGCCGCGGCCGAGGGTGCGCGCATCGCGCGGGTTCTCGACGTCTGCGGCGACCGCATCGCCCTCGAGCGCATCGCCGAGGCCCCGCCGACGGCCGCTGCCGCGACGGCCTTCGGCGCCGCGCTCGCCGCAACCCACGCCGCAGGGGCGGACGCGTTCGGCTCCCCGCCGCCCGGGTGCGAGGGCGACATCTTCATCGGTCGGCGTTCGCAGCCCGCGCGTCCGACGGCGACCTGGGGTGCGTTCTACGCGCACCAGCGCGTCGAGCCGTTCGTGCCGATCGCGGTCGCGGCCGGGAACCTCTCGGCATCCGGAGCCGAGGTCGTCCGCCGCGCGTGCGAGGCGATCGCGGCGGGCGCCTTCGACGACGACGAGCCGCCCGCGCGCCTGCACGGCGATCTGTGGACGGGAAACGTGCTGTGGTCGCCCGAGGGTGTCGTGCTCATCGACCCGGCGGCGCATGGCGGCCACCGCGAGACCGATCTGGCGATGCTCGCGCTGTTCGGCTGCCCGTTCCTCAAGCGGATCCTCGGGGCCTACGACGCCGCTCGACCGCTGCGCGACGGGTGGCGCGAGCGCGTGCCCGTTCATCAGCTGCACCCGCTGGCGGTACACGCGGCGGGCCACGGTCCCTCGTACGGTCGGGCCCTCGTCGACGCGGCGGAACGGACGCTCGCGCTCGCGTAAGCACACCCTGCTTGAGAACTCTTCTCAATAAGATGGATGCCATGACCGCCCCCGTCTTCCCCTTCACCGCCGTCGTCGGTCAAGACGAACTCCGTCACGCGCTCACCCTGTGCGCGGTCGACCCGGCCGTCGGCGGTGTGCTCGCGCTCGGCGACCGGGGGACGGGAAAGTCGACGACCGTGCGGGGCCTCGCGCAGCTTCTCGCGCGGGAGGAACTCGAGATGCCCGTCGTCGACCTGCCACTCGGGGCGAGCGAGGATCGCGTCCTGGGCTCGCTCGACATCGACAAGGCGCTGCGCGGCGAGATCGCCTACGCCCCGGGGCTGCTCGCGGCGGCGCACGGCGGCATCCTGTACATCGACGAGGTCAATCTGCTCGACGACTACCTCGTCGACCTCCTGCTCGACGTGGCCGCATCCGGGGTGAACACCGTCGAGCGCGACGGTCTCAGCCATACTCACCAGGCGCGGTTCGTGCTCGTCGGGAGCGGCAACCCCGAAGAAGGGGAGCTGCGGCCGCAGCTCGAAGACCGGTTCGGCCTGTCGACCCCGGTCGCCACGATCCGCGACGTCGAACAGCGATGGGAGATCGTGCGTCGGCGCTTGGCGTTCGAGCGGGACCCCGAGGGGTTCACCGCCCAGTGGGCCGACCGCGAGGAACGCTTGGCGGTCCGCGTCCGTGCGGCCCGCGAGCGGTGCGCCGACATCGCGCTCGGCGACGACGTGCTCGAGGCTGCGGTGCGGATCTGCGTCGATGCGCGCGCCGTGGGTCATCGCGCCGAGCTCGTGCTCGTCCGTGCCGCTCGCGCCGCGGCGTCACTCGCAGGACGCCCCGCCGTGACGGTTCACGATCTCGCAGCCGTCGCCGTTCCCGCCCTGCAGCACCGCACGCCGCGGACCGCCCTCGAATCCATCGCCGTTGCCGCGTCCCGGGTGCGCGTCGCGGCGTCCTCGGTGCTGGGTCGACGGGTTGCCTGAGCGGAGCCGGGGGAGAGGGGCCGGGGCGGCGGTCTCCGCCCCCGCGTTGCCAGCCGGTGCCGCCGCCGAGGTCCGCGCGGCGCTCGACGGAGAGGTACCACTGCCGCCCAGCGTCCGCGCGGTGATCGCCGCGTGGCGCTCCGGTGCGCCGTTCGGCCTCGCGCTGACCGGCGACCCGCATCGCGCCGAGGAGGTCTTCCGTGCCCTGCGCCCGCACGCGGTGTGGGTCGCGCGCCACGCCGAGATCGACGAGCTTCCGCCGCGGAACCCCCGCGCGCTCGCCCTCTGCACCGATCCCGCCGCCCTGCCGCCCGCTGTCCTGCGTCGCTGCACGGCGGTCGTCGATATCGGCGCGGAGCCGGCGCGGGGGCGACGGCCCGCGGGGGAGAGCGAGACGCGGCTCTGGCTGCGCGTCGTCCGCGCGCTGGCCGCACACGGCGTGCACGACGGCGCCGTCGATGTCGCGGCGTGCACGCTGGCATCCGCTCTTGTCGAGACGGACGTGGAGGGCGATCGTGTCGCGCTGGTGAGGGCGTGGGTGGGCGAGCCGCGAGGGCGCGCATCCGCCGAGGGCGGGCGGCCGGAGGCGGGGGAGGCGGATCCTCTCGCAGGCGGGGATGACGAGGGGGACGAAGCGGCGGATGCCGTGGACGCGAGCGCGGCGGTCGAGAGCGACGTCGGCGACGCAGGCGACGCCGGCGACGCGGGTGACGAGGGGGATGGCGAGAACGTGGGCGGTGCGGCCGACGGGGCCGACGCGGGGGAGGGCCCCGGGGATCCCGCGGATTCCGGTTCTCCCGAGCGCGAGGCCGACGCGGGGGCCGACGCTCGCGCTGACGGCGACCGCGGAGGAGACGACGCGGACGCGCTGGAGCCGGCGTCCGAGGAGACCGTCTCGCCGTGGGACGATCGCCCGGCATCCGAGCTCGACGGGGGCGCGAGCCCCACACCGGCGGGCCCGGCCCCCGACGGTCCGACCGCGGAAGCGCCCGACGCGGGCTTCGCGATCGATGCAGAGCCCGACCCCGGCTCATCCCCTCGCGCCGTCGCTCTCGCCGCGCCGGAGGTCCTCGACGCCCTCGATCGTGCGAGCGTCCGCGCGGGCCGTCGCGCCCGCCGCGGACCGCACCGCGCGGGCGTCGGTCGGGGCCGCCCCGGCCGAGTCGTGGCACCCGAGCACGCGGGCGGGCGCATCGCGATGCTTCCCACGCTGCACCGCGCCCTGCGACGGCGCGCGATGACGGGGGCCGTCGAGGAGTTCGCCGTCACCCGCGACGATCTGCGCGGCCGGCTTCGCGCCGAGCCGACCGCCGCGCACACGGTCGTCGTTGTCGACGGGTCGTAGTCGATGGGCAGCGCCGGGGCTGCTCACGCGCGCCGCGTCGCCGACGTCGCTCTCGCGCACGTCTCCCACGATCGCGGAGAGGTGAGCGTCGTGCTCGCGGCCGGCTCGTGCGCCTCGGTCGTGCAGGAACGCACGCTCCGCGTTTCGCGCGCCCGCGCGGCCCTGCAGCGTGCCAGCGCCGGGGGAGGCGGCGGAACCCCGCTCGCGGATGCCGTGCGCCGTGCGCTCGACGAGTTGGGCGATGCCCCGCGCGAGCGCTGCCGACTGGTGATCGTCAGCGACGGGCAGGCCACCGTCGATCTCGCCGGGAGAGCCGATCCGCGCACGGCTGCTCGCGACCTGCGCGTTCAGCTCGATCGCGCCGCGTCGCGCACGGCGCGCTGCGTGTTCGTCCCGCTCGACGCACGCGGATACACCCCGCTGGAGCGTACGCTCGCGCCGTTCCGCGCCGCCGGCGTCGTGATCGCCGCCGATTGAGACGAGCCCGCGCTCACCCCGACGTCAGGTTCCCGGCATCCACCCTTCGCCGTTCTCCCCGCCGCTTCGCGCGCCGCGCCAGCACGAGGTCGATGCCGACGCCGATCCCCACCGCCACGACGATCGAGACGATGACCGCGACGACCGGTCCACCCGGCACGATCGCCGCGACCACCGCACCGATGACCGCCTGATACGCCGCCCACGCCAGCGCAGCCAGCGCCGCCACGCCGAGGTATCGCACCGGGTTGACCCGTGCCGCTCCCGCCGCGAGGTTGACGGCGAGACGGGCGAACGGCACGAATCGCGCGGTGAACAGCACCACGGCGGCGTTCCTTTCCAGCCGCGCCCGCGCCCAGTCGAGGGCAGCTCCCACGCGGGGTCCGCGCATCCACGCCCAGCGTTCCACCCCGACCGTCCGCCCCACGAGGTAGCACCCGGCGTCCCCGGCGAACGCGGCCGCTCCGGCGACGAGGATCACCCCGGCCAGCGGCGGCGTCCCGTGCGAGACGGCGAGAGCGCCGAAGGCGGTGACCGCCGCCTCGCCCGGGATCACCACCAGGAACGCATCGGCGAACACGAGAGCCGCCATGCCGAGCAGGGCCCAGGGGCTCGCCGCGATCGTCTGCAACCAGCCGTCGATCCCGTCCATTCGGTCACTCTCCGCCGTCGATCCAGACGCCCCGCCCACGCGCCGGTGACTCGCTGCGGAGCATTCGGTGAACATCGCGAACGTCGGGCGCGAAGCGCTCCCGAGACGCCGCGATGCGCCTCACCCTGGTCTCGTGAGAGTCGCGCTGCTGGCCGAGTCCTTCCTTCCGCACATGAACGGGGTCACCGGTTCCGTTCTGCACGTGCTGCGCCATCTCGCCGAGGCGGGGCACGAGACGCTGGTGATCGCTCCGAAGTCCGGCGACGTCACAGCCGATCTGCACGGCGCCCGCACCGAGCTGCTGCGGTCCGTCCCGCTGCCCTCGTACCCCGAGGTCCGCGTGGTGTTCGCGCGCGCGGCTCGCCTGGGGGCGCTGCTGCGTGACTTCGACCCCGACGTCGTGCACCTGGCATCCCCGTTCGTCCTCGGCTGGCAGGGGCTCGCCGCGGCCGACGCGCTGCGCATCCCCACCGTCGCCGTCTACCAGACCGACGTCGTCGCCTACGCGCAGAAGTACGGTCTCCCGCAGGCCACGGCGCTCGTCGAGGGGCACGTCACACGCTTGCACCGTCGCGCGACGCTCACGCTCGCCCCCTCGTCGGCGTCGATGCGACAGCTCGAGAGTCTCGGCGTCGACCGCCTGCGGCGATGGGGCAGGGGAGTGGATGCCACGCGCTTCGCGCCCGCCCACCGCGACGACGCGTGGCGGGCCGAGGTCGCGCCGAACGGTGAACGCATCGTCGGATACGTCGGTCGTCTCGCGCCCGAGAAGCAGGTCGACGACCTGAGGGCTCTCGCGGACCTGCCGAACACGCGCCTGGTGATCGTCGGCGACGGTCCCGCACGATCCTCGCTGCGCGAGGCGATTCCGGATGCCGTCTTCACCGGCCACCTGTCGGGCGAAACGCTCGCACGGGTGATGGCGGGCTTCGACGTGTTCGTTCACCCGGGGGAGAGCGAGACGTTCGGACAGACCATCCAGGAGGCTCTCGCGAGCGGCGTCCCCGTGGTGGCGACGGGCGTCGGCGGGCCTCTGGACCTCGTCCGCTCGAGCGTCGACGGGTGGCTGTACCGCCCGGGGGATCTGGACGATCTCCGCGCTCGCGTGGCCGACCTCGTCGGCGACGAAGCCAAGCGTCAGGCCTTCGCCCGTGCGGCGCGAGAGGCGGTCGCGGGGCGCACCTGGGCGGCGCTGACGAACGACCTCGTCGGGCACTACCGCGAAGCGCGCGAGCTCCGCGCGATCGACGACAACCTGCTCGTGCGCGGAGCCCGACGACCGGCTGCGGCCGTGGCATCCCGAACCCGGGGTCGGTGGACGCGCTTCGTCGCCCTGGGCGACTCGCTGACCGAGGGACTCTGCGACCAGTCGCGGATGCCGTCGGGCGCGTATCGCGGTTGGGCCGACCGCCTCGCCGAGCTGCTCGCGGGAACGAGCGAGGACGGACCGTTCCGGTACGCGAACCTCGCCGTGCGCAGTCGTCGCGTCCGCCATCTGATCGACGAGCAGGTGCCCGCGGCGCTGGCGATGAAGCCCGACCTGGTGTCGATCCTCATCGGAGCGAACGATCTCGTCGGCCCGCACCCGGTGATCCCCGCGATCGTCGCCGAGGTCGAGTCGGCCGTCCGCGCCGTGAGGCGAACGGGCGCGGACGTCCTCCTCGTCACGACCTTCCTGCCGCACCGCGCGGCCGCGCGGTTGTTCGCTCGGCGGTTCTCGACCTACAACGTCGAGCTCCGCCGCATCGCCGCCGAGCAGGGCGCGATCCTGCTCGATCTCGAGGCCGTGGCCGAACTCGGCGAGCTTCCGCTCTGGGCCGACGACCTCGTGCACCTGCGGTCGGCGGGGCACCGCCTCGTGGCGTACCGGGCGGCCGAGGCGCTCGGAGTGCCGGACGCGCGCGCCCTGCTCGGCCTCGACGAAGCCCTCCACGCCGACGACGAGCCCGCGCGCGGAGGGTGGATCACGCGCGATGCGCTGCCCTGGGTGTGGCGGCGCGTTCGCGGGCGCACGGCCGGTGACGGCCTGTCGGCGAAGCACTCCGGCTACGTCGAGCTCCCGACGCGCGGCGACCGGGAGCGCGCGCGGACGTCGTAGTTCGTCGGATGGCTTCGACGGGCTCAGCCACCTCGGGTCGAGCGTGCCATGCGGTGTGGGGGTTTCGGTGAGCCCGGCGGGCTGGTGTCAGGAAAGGTCCCTGAGCTCGTCGAAGGGACGGGCGCGGCTGCGGACGGGCCTCAGTACCAGCCGGTCTGCTCGGAGTGCCCCCACGCTCCGCACGGCGTCCCGTAGCGAGCGCTGATGTACGACAGACCCCACGCGATCTGGGTCGCCGCGTTCGTCCGCCAATCGGGACCCGCGGATGCCATCTTCTCGCCCGGGAGAGCCTGAGGGATGCCATAGGCACCACTCCACGGATTCAGGGCGTCGGCGCGCCAACCGGACTCGCGATTCCACAGCGACACGAGGCACGAGAACTGGTCGTCTCCCCATCCGTAGCCGTTGATCGCTCCTCGCGCGTAGTCACGTGCTTGGCCGGGGCTCATGATCGGGCCGGCCGGGGCCGTCGGGGGAGGAGTGGTGCCGCCGCCGCTTCCGCCGCCTGTGTTGCCGCCGCTTCCGCCGCCGGTGTTGCCGCCGCTTCCGTTGCCTCCGCTACCGCCGCCGTTCCCGCCGCCATTGTTGTTGCCGCCCCCGCCGGTGCCACCACCGCCGCCGCCCCCGGTGTTTCCACCGTTCCCGCTCCCGCCACCGGTGCTCCCGCCGCCGTTTCCGCCGGGCTCCTGCGCGTCCTGCTCGGCTTTCTCGCGCAGCCGCGCTTGGCGCTCCTGCTCGGCCGTCGTCCTACGCAGCTCCGCGAGTCGTGCGTAGAGGGCATCCAGCTGTGCCTGCGTCGCCGTGACCGTCTGCGCCTCGGCGTCGGCCTGCGTCTGTGCGGCTGCCGCCTCGGTGGCGGACTGCGCCGCGAGGCGCGCGGCCTCGGCCTGCGCCGCCTCTGCCTGCGCACGCAGCGAGGTGGCGACATCGGCCGCGCTCCGCGCTTCTCCCGCGTCCCGCGTGGTCAGCGTCGTGACGCGATCGAGAATTCCCAGGCGATCCAGCAACGAGTCAGGGTCCGCGCTCGTGAGCAGCTGCGCGACCAGTGGTCCGTTCCCCGTGGTGCGGTACAGGCGCGACGCGCTGGCTCCGGCACGCGCGTGGGCCGTGGCCATCGCGGCGTCGGCGGCCGAGCTCTGCGCCGCGAGGGCGGCGGCGCGTTCGGCGGTGGACTGCGCGAGCAGGCGGGTGCGCTCGGCTTCGGCAGAGGCGTCCAGCGCGCGACGGGATGCCTCGGCAGCAGACGCCTCGGCGGCGTCGAGTTCTTTCTTCACCTCGATGACGGCGGGGTCGCTGTCGTCGGCCGCGGCAGCCAGAACCCGCGCGGAGGACGGCGGGACCGCCCAGGCCGGCACCGGGGTGATCGCCGCGCCGATCAGCGCGCACGCGAGGAGCGTGTGACTGGTGCGACGGATGAGGCCCATGAGGCCACTGTATTCGCCGCGCCGTGTCGGAACCACCCGGAGTCCTGCGGCGCTGCTAGGCTCTTTCGGGGTGCCGTCTTGGCATCCGCTCAATTCCATATGAGCACACGGAGCAGGCCGGCAGACGCTGGTCCCCTGTGGTGGACTCCCCGTCGCGATCGCCGGGTGGTTTTCTACTGGTGGCCAGTCGCCGGGAATTCCGGGTCGATGAGTCGACGCGCCCTTTCTGCCTGTTCCTGCTCCTTCGCATGTCAGCTCGTCGCCCACACGGGGCGGCGAGCCTAAACAAAGAAGGAGGGACCTCTTGGAAGGTCCAGAAATCACCGCCGCCGAAGCCGTTCTCGACAACGGCCGGTTCGGCACCCGCACCATTCGCTTCGAGACCGGTCGCCTCGCTCAGCAGGCCCAGGGCGCCGTCGCCGCCTACCTCGACGAAGAGACCATGCTCCTGTCGGCCACCAGCGCCGGCAAGCACCCGCGTGAAGGCTTCGACTTCTTCCCGCTGACCGTCGACGTGGAAGAGCGGTCGTACGCCGCGGGCAAGATCCCCGGCTCGTTCTTCCGTCGCGAGGGTCGCCCCTCGACCGAGGCCATCCTCGTGTGCCGCCTCATCGACCGCCCGCTGCGTCCGTCGTTCGTCGACGGCCTCCGCAACGAGGTCCAGATCGTCGTCACCGTGCTCTCGATCGCTCCGGGCGAGTTCTATGACGCCCTCGCCATCAACGCGGCATCCATGTCGACCCAGATCTCGGGTCTGCCGTTCTCCGGCCCCATCGCCGGTGTGCGTCTCGCGCTCATCCCCGGCCACGGCGAGCACGCCGACCAGTGGGTCGCGTTCCCCAAGGCCGAGCAGCTCGAGGACGCCGTCTTCGACCTCATCGTCGCGGGCCGCGTGCTCGACGACGGCGACGTCGCCATCATGATGGTGGAGGCCGAAGCCACCGAGGGCAGCTGGAACCTCATCAAGGGCGGCGCGACCAAGCCGAACGAGCAGGTCGTCGCCGAGGGCCTCGAGGCCGCGAAGCCGTTCCTGCGTCAGCTCGTCGACGCGCAGAACGAGGTCGCCCGTACCGCGTCGAAGGAGATCCAGTCGTTCCCCGTCTTCCCGGCCTACAGCCAGGAGACCTACGACTTCGTCGCCGGTCGCGCCTACGACCGGCTGGTGCCGGTGTACCAGATCGCCGACAAGCAGGAGCGTCAGAACGCCGACGACGAGGTCAAGACCTCGGTCAAGGAGCAGCTCGTCGCCGCCGTCGAGGCGGGCGAGCTTCCCGCCGTGGCGACGCTCGAGTTCGCCGCCGCCTACAAGTCGGTCACCAAGACGATCGTGCGCGGCCGCATCCTCGCCGAGGGCGTCCGCATGGACGGCCGTGGCCTCGCCGACATCCGTCCGCTCGACGCCGAGGTGCAGGTCATCCCGCGCGTCCACGGCTCGGCGATCTTCCAGCGCGGCGAGACCCAGATCCTGGGTGTCACCACGCTGAACATGCTCAAGATGGAGCAGCAGATCGACTCGCTCTCGCCCATCACGAGCAAGCGCTACCTGCACCACTACAACTTCCCGCCCTACTCGACCGGTGAGACCGGCCGCGTCGGCAGCCCGAAGCGTCGCGAGATCGGCCACGGCTTCCTGGCCGAGCGCGCGCTCGTTCCGGTGCTCCCCAGCCGCGAGGAGTTCCCCTACGCGATCCGTCAGGTGTCCGAGGCTCTCGGCTCCAACGGCTCGACGTCGATGGGCTCGGTCTGCGCCTCGACCCTGTCGCTGCTGAACGCGGGTGTGCCCCTTCGCGCCCCCGTCGCCGGTATCGCCATGGGCCTGGTCACCGACGAGGTCGACGGCCAGACGCGCTACGCCGCGCTGACCGACATCCTCGGTGCCGAAGACGCCCTCGGTGACATGGACTTCAAGGTCGCCGGTACCAGCGAGTTCATCACGGCGATCCAGCTCGACACCAAGCTCGACGGCATCCCGTCGTCGGTACTCGCGGCCGCGCTGACCCAGGCGAAGGAGGCTCGTCTGACGATCCTCAACGTCCTGAACGCCGCGATCGACGCTCCCGACGAGATGGCGCCCACCGCGCCGCGCGTCATCAGCGTCCAGATCCCGGTCGACAAGATCGGTGAGCTCATCGGGCCCAAGGGCAAGACGATCAACTCCATCCAGGACGAGACCGGTGCCCAGATCTCGATCGAGGACGACGGCACCGTCTACATCGGCGCGACCGACGGCCCCTCGGCCGAGGCCGCCCGCGCCCAGGTGAACGCGATCGCCAACCCGACCAACCCCGAGGTGGGCGAGCAGTTCCTCGGAACCGTCGTCAAGATCGCGACCTTCGGCGCGTTCGTCTCGCTTCTCCCCGGCAAGGACGGCCTGCTGCACGTCAGCGAGGTCCGGAAGCTCGCCGGCGGCAAGCGCGTCGAGAACGTTGAAGACGTGCTCTCGGTCGGTCGCAAGATCCTCGTGCGCATCACGAAGATCGACGACCGCGGCAAGCTCTCGCTCGAGCCCGTGCTCGACGAGGAAGCCACCACGCCCGAGCCCGCCGACACGCAGAGCTCGGCCGCCGCGAGCGAGGGCCCCGAGGCTCCCGCCGAAGGCTGATCGACTCCTCTGAAGGATGCCCGTCCCGCGTCATGCGGGGCGGGCATCCGTGCGTTCGAGGCGAAGCGTTATTCAATGTTTATCGGAGCGGCGGGTGAATACGCGGCCTCTTCCTGGTGAGGCTCTACCCTCGAAGTACGCGTCGGGGGGCGTGGACGCCGTCGTACGGCGATCCCCCGACGCTTCGAGGGGGACCCCATCATGAGCGGCTCGGGCGTAGAGAACGTCCCGTCCGCGCGCCTTCGGCGCGACAGGCCGCCGCACCCCTCCGCTCCGGTCACCCTGCAGGGCCCGGGCCTCGGCTCACACGTGCGCGTTCCTCTCGGCGAGACCGGCTTCGACGTGTTCCCGCTGTTCCTCGGTGGCGGCGAGTTCGGGTGGAACGTCGACGCGCGATCGAGCCACGACATCCTCGACGCGTATGCCGAATTGGGCGGAAACGCTCTGCATACGGCCGACAGCTACGCGGCCGGGCGGAGCGAGTTCATCATCGGTGAGTGGATGCGGACCCGTCGCATGCGCGACGACGTCGTGCTCTCGGTGCGCGTCGGCCGCCACCCCGACAATCCCGGGCTGGACTCGGTCAACCTCGTGCGAGCCGTCGAAGGCTCGCTGCAGCGACTCGGCACCGACCGCATCGACGTGCTCTCTCTCGACGCCGCCCGTGGCGACGCCGCGATGCTGGAGGACACCCTCGCCACGAGTGAGTGGTTGGTCGAATCCGGAAAGGTGCGCGCGATCGGCGCGCACGGCTACACGGCCGCGCAGCTCGTCGAGGCCCGCATCCTCTCGTCGGCCGGGTATCCCCGCATCACGGTCCTCGACGTGCCGTACAACGTGCTGCGCCGCGACGAGTTCGACGGTGATCTCCGGCTCATCGCCGCGGCGCAGGGCATCGCGGTCACCCCCTCTCACCCCCTCGCGCACGGCTTCCTCGCGGGAGAGACCCGCACGCGCGACCAGCAGTCACGGTCGGTCCGCGGGTCCCAGCTCGCGATGCACCTCAACCGCCGAGGCTCGAAAGTGCTTCGAGCCCTGGATGCCGTGGGCACAGAGCTCGGTATCCCGGACGCGGCGGTGGCCCTCGCCTGGCTCCTCGCGCAGAAGATCGTCGTCGCCCCGATCGTGAACGCCTTCGCGCCACGCCACGTCGTGGAATGCATGCGCGCGGTGGGCGTGCGCCTCAGCCGCGCGCAGCTGTCCGACATCGCCCGCGCCGCCGAGTGACGGGCGCCCGACCGGGCGCCTCTTCCGAGCGTGACGTAGGGTGGGAGGTGTGCGGCGGGGGGCCGTGGGACTGACGACGAGGTGAGCTGAGTGACGCACTACATCTACCTGGTGCGCCACGGCGAGCATCAGGATGCCGAGCACGGCCTCGCCGACGGACCCCTGTCTCCGCGCGGTCAGCGCCAGGCTGCTCTGATCGCGGATCGACTGTCGGGGCTTCCTCTCGACGCCGTGTGGCACTCGCCCCTGGAGCGCGCCGCGCAGACCGCGCACGCCGTGGCCGAACGTCTTCCGTCCGTCTCGCCCGAGCCGTCGGCTCTGCTGTTCGACTGCGTGCCCACGGGCATGACGCCCGAGACCCCGGCCGCTTACGAGCCGTTCTTCGGTTCCGTCACCGAGGCCGAGATCGAGGCCGGTCGCGCGCAGATGGCGGATGCCACGGCCGAGTTCCTGGCCCGCAGGACCGGCGAGGTACACGAGCTGCTCATCACGCACAATTTCGTTATCTCGTGGTTCGTGCGCGAGGTGCTGCAGGCGCCCGACTGGCGATGGATGACCATCAATCAGGCGAACTGCGGCCTCACGGTGATCGCGCAGAAGAAGGGTCGCCCGTGGACGCTCCTCTCGCACAACGACCTCGCGCACCTGCCGGTCGAGCTTCGCACCGGGCTCGTCGACCCGCTCCCGGTCTGACCGGCTCCCGGTCTGCCCGGCTCCCGGTCTGCCCGCGACCTCAGCGGCGCCGCGCGAGGACGAGGCCCTGTGCGTGCTTCTCGCTGCCTCTCGCCGCGCGTTCGGCCACCGCGGTGACCTCGAATCCCGCCGCCGTCAGGGCGTCGGCGATCGCCGTCGGCTCGTGCAGGATCGCGGTCAGCGCGACGTCGTGGCCGTATGCGCGCTCGACCCGTCGTTCCCCGGTGCCGGACTGGAAGCCGACGAGAAGGACACCGCCCGGACCCAGCACGCGACGGGCCTCCCGGAAGATCCTCGCGACATCGTCGGCGTCGCTGTGGATGATGGCGTACCAGCACAGGATGCCGCGGACACCGGCATCCGGAAACGGCAGAGCCGTCAGCTCGGCGACCTCGATCGGCACGGCGGGGTGTGCCGCGCGCGCGTGCGACACCATGGCGGGGGAGAGGTCGACGCCCGCCACCGGCGCCACACCGAGCGCCCCGAGGTGGGTAAGCATGCGCCCGGTCCCGCACCCCGCGTCCACGACGACTTTCTCACCGGTCGGGAGGTCGGCGATGAACTGGGCGATCATTCCGAGATCGAGGGGTGCTTCCGCGCGGGTGTCGGGCAGAAGGTCGGCGTAGCTGTCGGCGACGACGTCATAGAAACGTCGGGTGCGGTCGGTGTCGCTCACTCCGCCATCATGCCGTGACCCGGGCGTGGGACCACGGCCCTCGGGTAAGCGCTTGAGCTACCGGGCGCCACGAGTGTGGGTATCGAGCACCTGAGCGCGCGGCGCGCCTGTGGACAACGTGGCGACCTGGTTCGCCGCGCCGCCTAGGGTGGAACCATGACGACGCGCGTGGCCATCGTGGGCGGAACCGGCAAGCTGGGCGGGGTGATCCGCGAGGTCGTGGACGCCGAGGACGGGTACGAGGTGTCGGCGGTACTCACGTCGAAGTCCGACATGAGCGAGCTCGACGGAGCCGACCTCGTCATCGACGCGTCGACCCCCGCGGTGTCGATCGACATCGTCCGCGCGGCGATCGAGCGGGGCATCAACGTGCTCGTGGGCACCTCGGGCTGGTCGAACGAGCGCATCGCCCTCGTCCGGCCTCTCGTGGATGCCAGTGGCACCGGGGCCGTCTTCATTCCCAACTTCTCGCTAGGTTCGGTCATCGGAACAGCGTTGGCCGCTGCCGCTGCGCCGTTCTTCCCCTCGATCGAGATCATCGAGGCCCACCGCGAGACGAAGGTGGATTCCCCCAGCGGCACCGCGGTGCGCACGGCCGAGCTCATCGCCGCCGCCCGCGCCGAGGTCGGCCCCGTCGAGTCCCCGCACGTCGACCAGCGTGCTCGCGGTCAGCGGGTGGCATCCGTGCCCATCCACTCGCTGCGTCGCCCGGGAGTGATCGCCCGTCAAGAGACGGTGCTGTCCGGCCCCGGTGAGTCGCTCACGATCGTGCACGACACGATCGACCCGGCAACCGCCTATGCCCCGGGGATCCGAATCGCGCTCGCGGCCGCCCGTGAGGCGACGGGCGTCGTGATCGGTCTCGACAGCTTCATCGACATCGGCGTGCGCACGCGACCGGTTCCTGCCGAGGCGCCCATCGCCGACGGCGACGTTTCGGGCCAGGTGGCGGGCGCGACGAGCGCATGAGAGTCCGCCTCGCCGTCGCTCTGATGACGGTGTTGCTCCTGCTCTACGTCTTCCTCGCGGGGCAGCGCGCGATCGTCCTGCTGGCAAGCGGAGAGCCGATCGGCGTGACGATGGGCGTGGCTCTGATCGTGCTGCCGCTCCTCGCCCTGTGGGCCATCGGCCGTGAGCTGTGGTTCGGTGTGCGGGCGCAACGGCTGGGGGAGCGGTTGGATGCCGAGGGCGGGCTCCCCGACGAAGACCTTCCGGTCCGCCCCAGCGGGCGCATCGAGCGCGAAGACGGCGACGCGCTCTTCCCGCGGTATCGCGCCGATGTGGAAGCGCATCCCGATGACTGGCGAGCGCGATACCGTCTCGGCCTCGCCTACGACGCCGCGGGTGACCGTCGTCGGGCCCGTGAGGCGATCCGCACGGCGATCCGGCTCGAGAGCGCGGAGCGCCGCGCGGTCTGAGGCGCGTCGATCAGTTCGGTGCCGGAACGGCGGAGGCCACAGCCTCTTCGACCGTGCGGTGCGTGAAGGCGAAGCCGCTGTCCTCGAGGACTCGAGGCCGCACGTCGGCGTCGGTCAGGAGCAGCGCCTCCGTCGCATCCGAGCCCAGCGCGAGCCTGACGCCCCAGATCGGGGCGCGCAGCACGTAGGGGCGGTTCATACGGCGAGCGAGGGCGAAGCCCAGGTCGTTCGCCGTCGCCCGCGTCGGTCCCGTGAGATTGACCGGTCCGTCGATGTCGGAGTCGATGACGTGTCGGATGGCGCGTACCTCGTCGTCGAGCGTGATCCAGGGCCACACCTGCGTTCCACGGCCGATGGGACCCGCCGCGCCGAGCTTCGTCAGAAGCAGCAACGGCTTGAGGACACCCTGCTCATGGACGATCGGAGCCGTGCGGAGCAGGGCGACGCGTGCGCGGCTGCCGGCGTCGCGCGCAGCGGCCTCCCAGTCGATGCAGATGTCGACGAGGAAGCCCTCTCCGTGCGGGGAGTCCTCGGTGAGAAGCGCTCCGGGCTGCGATCCGTAGAAGCCCGTCGCACTGGCGTTGATGAGGGCGGGAGCGTCTTCGCCGAGCGCGCGGATCGCGGTGGCGAGGGTGCGCGTCGGGGTGATGCGCGACCACAGCAGCGTGCTCTTGTAGGACGGCGTCCAGGGGAAATGACCGATCGAGGCGCCGTTGAGGCAGACCACGGCGTCGGCTCCGGCGAGGACATCGGGGTCCAGGGGAGCGGGATCCTGCAACCACTGCACCTCGTGTGCGGCGCGGGGCTCGTGCCGAACGAGTGAGGTCACCTCGACGCCGTCAGCGCGGAGCGAGTCCGCGAGAGCTTTGCCGATGAGGCCCGACGCGCCGGCGAGGACGACGCGTCGGGCCGGAGTCTCAGGCAAGCGTCGCCTCGAGGGTGATGTCGATGCCGGCGAGCGCCTGCGACACGGGGCAGTTCGCCTTGGCGTCGTTGGCGATCTTCTCGAACGTCGCGGCGTCGAGGCCGGGGACGACGGCGTTGACATTCAGGTGGCTGCCGGTGATGCCGGTGCCGGGCTTGAAGGTGACGGACGCGGTCGCGTCGACCGACTCGGGCGGGGTGCCGTTCTCGGCCAGCGCGTTCGACAGCGCCATGCTGAAGCACGCGGAGTGCGCTCCGGCGAGGAGTTCCTCGGGCGTGGTGACCGAGTTCGAACCCTCGCTGCGCGCCTTCCAGTTGACGTCGAACGTGCCGATGCCCGAGGAGGTGAACGTGACCTCACCCGATCCCTCGAACAGGCTGCCCTTCCAGGCGGTGGCGGCTTCGCTCGTGACGGCCATGGGAACCTCCGTGGTGTCTGCGCGGTTCGCGACCGCGACGTGGTGTCCGCGGTCCGGGTGACCGCGACGCGGCCAGCCTAACGAGGGCGACCGACACCGTTCAGGTCTTGACAGCCCATCCCTAGCGAACCGATCACGCGGATGCCGGACCCCGACGCCCCACGATCCCCGCCCGCTGCAGCACGAGGTAGAGCTGGCATCCGAGGCACAGTCCGAAGACGGCGTTGAGGAACGCGGCGACGAACGCCATGGCGGCGGCGATGGGGAGCGCCCACGGCACGCCCGCGAGGTGGAGGATCAGTCCGACCGCCGTGACGAAGAGTCCGACGCCCTGGGCGAAGCGCGGTGGTCGCGGGTCTTCGAACTCGGTGGGCGGCGCGAGTCGCGGCTGAACGACCTTGCGGTAGAGGACGCCCCAGGGAGCGGTCCGCGGGGAGGCCACGCCCCAGACGAAGAGGAGCGCGACGACGAGGATCACCAGGAAGCCCGGATCGGTCGCGCGGTCCAGGGTCGCCTCGGGCCCCGTCGAGACGCCGAGCAGACTCAGCAGCGTGCCGACGAGGAGGAGCACGGCGGTGATGGATGCCGCGAAGCGCGGTCCGCGGGCATCGATGCGGGCGGGTTCAGCCATGGGCGTTCTCTTTCGTGAGGAGGTCGAGTTCGCGTTCGACGTCGGCGCGTGCCGGCGGACCCCCGAAACGACGGACGGTCTGCCCCGACGCGTCGACGAGGAGGGTCGTCGGTGTCTGCAGGACGCGGAATCGCTTCGCGAGATCCGGGCGGTGGGTCAGATCGACGTCGATGTGGCGCACTCCCGAGCGATCGTCCGCCACGGCGGAGAGCATGCGGTGCACACCGGGGCAGCGCGTGCACATCTCGGTGCTGAACTGCACCAGGGTGGCCGCCTCACCGAGGGGGCCCGCCTCGAGCACGCGAGGGTCGATCGTTTCGCCCGAGTCGACCGAGCGCGCTCGCCCCTGTCCACGACGCCACACCAGGCCCAGCACGACGGTGGCCGCGAGCAGAGCGGCGACGATCACGAGTGCGAGAGCGAGGTCCACGGTCGACAACGCTAGCCGCCGTATCCGACGTCGGGGCCGATGAGTCGGAACGTGACGCCGCCACCTCTCCTCCCCAGCCGAACCGGACCGCGAACCGTCCACGCGACCGCTCCCTGGATGCCGGTGGGGAACGCATCGCGGGTATCGTGAGGGCCGTGACCGCCGACATCCCCACCCCGTACGAAGACCTGCTGCGCGACGTGCTCGAGACGGGCACGCACAAGTCGGATCGCACCGGCACCGGCACCACGAGCGTCTTCGGTCGACAGATCCGCTTCGACCTCGCCGAGGGCTTCCCCCTCATCACGACCAAGCGCGTCCACCTCAAGTCGATCGTGTACGAGCTGCTGTGGTTCCTGCGCGGAGAATCCAATGTCGGGTGGCTGAAGGACAACGGCGTCACCATCTGGGACGAGTGGGCCGACGCCGACGGCGAGCTCGGACCGGTCTACGGGGTGCAGTGGCGTTCCTGGCCGACGGCCGACGGGGGGACGATCGACCAGATCGCCCAGGTGATCGAGCAGATCCGTCGTGATCCCGACTCGCGGCGCCTGATCGTCTCGGCGTGGAACCCCGCCGACATCCCCGAGATGGCGCTCGCCCCGTGCCACGCGCTCTTCCAGTTCTATGTCGCCGACGGCAAGCTGTCGTGCCAGCTCTACCAGCGCAGCGCCGACATGTTCCTCGGCGTCCCCTTCAACATCGCCTCCTACGCGCTCCTGACGCTGATGGTCGCGCAGCAGACCGGTCTCGAGCCCGGGGAGTTCGTCTGGACCGGCGGCGATTGCCACGTGTACGACAACCATCGGGAGCAGGTGCGGGAGCAGCTCACGCGCGAGCCGTACCCGTACCCGACGCTGCGCTTCGCCCGGACCCCCGAGTCGGTTTTCGACTACACCTACGACGACATCGTCGTCGACGACTACCAGCACCACCCGGCCATCCGCGGGGCCGTCGCGGTATGACCTCCGTTGGGCTCGTCTGGGCCGAGGCCCACGGCGGTGTCATCGGTGCCGACGGCGGAATGCCCTGGCACGTTCCCGAAGACCTCGCGCACTTCCGCGCCGTGACCGGGTCGTCCGACGTCATCATGGGGCGGCGCACGTGGGAGTCGCTCCCACCGCGCTTCCGCCCTCTGCCCGGGCGACGCAACATCGTCGTGACGCGATCCGACACCTGGGGCGGAGGGGCCGAGAAGGCCGCCTCCCTCGACGAGGCGCTCGCCCTCGCCGGGAGCGACGAGGTCTGGGTGATCGGCGGCGGGCGGCTCTACGCCGAGGCCATCGATCGCGCTGACGTCGTCGAGGTGACCCGTCTCGACGTCTCCGTCGACGGTGACACCTTCGCGCCGTCGATCGATGGCTGGCGTCGCGACGCCGCCGACCCCGAAGACGGATGGCACCTCTCGAAGGGCGGCATCCGGTACCGCTTCGAGACGTATCGTCGACCGGAGGCCTGACATGCCCACCGCCCTCATCACGGGAGCAAGCTCCGGACTCGGGGCGGAGTTCGCCCGCCAGCTCGCGGGGCGCGGAGCGGACCTGGTTCTCGTGGCGCGTGACCGGACGGCTCTGGAGGGGCTCTCGGCCGAGATCAGGGGCCGTCTCGACGTCCGCGTCGAGGTTCTCGTCGCGGACCTCCTCGAGGCCGACGCGCTCGCCGCCGTCGAGGACCGCCTGGCCGACGGCGTCGACGTGCTCGTCAACAACGCGGGTTTCGGCCTCGACCTCGCCTTCGAGAAGAACCCCGTCGATGACGAGGTGCGACATCTGCGGCTTCACGTCGAGGCTGCGCTGCGTCTCACGCACGCAGCTCTCGGCCCCATGCTGGCGCGGGGGAGCGGGCGTATCGTCAACGTCGCGTCGGTCGCCGGTTTCGTACCGCGCGGAACCTACGGCGCGGTGAAGGGGTGGCTCATCTCGTTCAGCCGGTGGGCGAACGTCGTGTACGGACCGCGGGGCGTCACGGTCACCGCCGTGTGCCCGGGCTTCGTCCACACGAACTTCCACGAGCGACTCGGCCTACCGCCGGGACAGGAAGGGGTCGCCCCCGGCCTCTGGCTCGATGCCGAGACGGTCGTGCGCGAGGGCTTGCGAGACGCGGCCCGCGGTGGCGCGGTGTCGATTCCCTCCTGGCGCTACAAAGTCATCGTCGCGGCGTCACGACTGCTGCCCGATTCGGTGGTCGTGCGCGCGGCGGCGCGAGGCCGCTGAGTACCGCTAGCGGAATCGCCCCAGCCGGATTCCGGCGAAAGCGAGCGCCGCGATGGTCTCGCCGTCGGTGATCTCGCCGTCGGCGACGAGCGTCAGCGCCTCCGCGAAAGGAACCCATCGCACCGCGTCGATGCCTTCCTCGTGCTGCGAGGCAGCGGCATCCGTCATCGAGAGCCCCCGCGCGAGGTAGACGTGCTCGGGCGCGTCCGCGATGCCGTTGAGCGCGTTCATCCGCCCCAGGTGCTGCCAGTCGGATGCCACGACCCCGGTCTCTTCGAGCAGCTCGCGCTGAGCGGCGACGAGGGGATCCTCTCCGTCGGACCCTCCCGCCGGGACCTCGATCGAACGGCCCGTCGTGTAGCGCTCGAGCTCCACCAGGCAGACGCGTTCCTCGTCGTCGAGCGCGATGACGAAGACGGCGGGGTGCTGCATCCGGACGACGCCGTAGATGCCGTCGCCGTGCGGGCCGGTGACCTGGTCCTCGCGCACGTGGATCCAGGGGTTCTCGTAGACGGTGCGGGTCGCGCGGGTGGTCCAGCTCATTCCGCCACCCTAGGCTCCGGGGCCGTCACGTATTGTTCACCAGTGCCACGAGGTGGACCCCGTCGAACCGATACCCTGGGAGCATGACGCACTCCGGCAATCCCTTCGGTCAGGTGCTCGTCGCGCTCATCACCCCGATGACCGCCGACGGCGAAGTCGATTGGCCCGCCACCGAGAAGCACATCGACGACGTCATCAGCGCGGGAGCCGACGGCATCGTCGTCACCGGCACCACGGGTGAGACCTCGACCCTCACCGACCCCGAGAAGCTGCGTCTGGTGGAGGTCGGCAAGAGCGTCTCGGCCGGACGCGCCAAGATCATCACGGGCGGCGGCTCGAACGAGACCGCGCACGCGATCGAGCTCTACAAAGCGAGCGAGAAGGCCGGCGCCGACGGCATCATGATCGTCACGCCGTACTACAACAAGCCCACGCAGGCCGGCATCCTGACGCACTTCCGCCTCGTCGCCGACGCGACCGATCTGCCGGTCATCCTCTACGACATCCCCGGCCGCACGGGTGTGCCCATCAAGTACGAGACGATCCTCCGTCTCGCCAAGCACCCGAACATCCTCGCCATCAAAGACGCCAAGGGCGACTTCAGCGAGGTCAGCCGGGTCCTGAACCAGACCGACCTCATGTACTTCTCCGGCGACGACGCGAACGTGCTCCCGCACCTCTCGATCGGTGCGAGCGGCCTCATCGGTGTGACGGCGAACATCACCGCCACGCCCTACCGGACGATCGTGGATGCCGTGAACGCGGGCGATCTCGCGTCGGCCACCGCCGCGCACCAGAGCCTCGAACCGCTCGTCCGCGCCGTGATGACGCACGTTCCCGGCACGGTCGCGGCGAAGTACATCCTGCACGGCCTCGGCCGCATCGGCAGCCCGCGCGTGCGCCTTCCCCTCGTCGGCCCCGAAGAGTGGGAAGCCGCCGTCATCGAAGACGAACTGGCCCTCGTGAAGAACGTGGCCGGCGCCGACTTCTCCAACTTCCGCCCTGACCGCAACGCGGCCGCCGGCGGTGCCCTGCCGAAGGTGCACGGCACGACGCGATAGACATCGGCGTCCGCCGATCCGCGGCTGGGGACGTGACAAGAAGGATGCCGCCGGCCGGCATCCGAAAAGAAGAGGGATGCCACGCGGTGGCATCCGAGGAGGCACATATGCCCACGACCGTTTACGATCCGCCGGAGCTCGCCCCCGGCACACTCCGCGTCTTCCCGCTCGGCGGACTCGGCGAGGTCGGACGCAACATGACGGTGTTCGAGTACGAGGGCAAACTCCTCGTCGTGGACTGCGGCGTGCTGTTCCCCGAGGAGCACCAGCCCGGCGTCGACCTGATCCTGCCGGACTTCGAGCCCATCAAGCACCGACTCGACGACATCGTCGGCGTCGTGCTCACGCACGGCCACGAAGACCACATCGGCGCGGTCCCGTACCTGCTGAAGTTGAAGGCCGACATCCCCCTCATCGGCTCGGGACTCACGCTCGCCCTGATCGAGGCGAAGCTCAAGGAGCACCGCATCCGGCCGTTCACGCTGACGGTGGAGGAGGGCCAGCGCGAACAGGTGGGTCCCTTCGACCTCGAGTTCATCGCGGTGAACCACTCGATCCCGGATGCCTTGGCCGTCGCGATCCGCACGCCCGCGGGCCTCGCGCTGGCCACCGGCGACTTCAAGATGGACCAGCTGCCGCTCGACGGCCGCATCACCGACCTGCGCGCGTTTGCCCGCCTCGGCGAAGAGGGCGTCGATCTCTTCCTGGTCGACTCCACGAACGCCGACGTGCCCGGCTTCACCCCGACGGAGCGGGGCATCGGCCCCGTGCTCGACCAGGTGATCGCCAAGGCGCCTCGCCGCGTGGTCGTGGCGAGCTTCTCCAGCCACGTGCACCGCGTGCAGCAGGTGCTTGACGCCGCGCACGCCAACGGTCGTCGCGTCGCGCTGCTCGGGCGCAGCATGGTGCGCAACATGGGCATCGCCGCCGATCTCGGCTACCTGAACGTCCCCGACGGCGTGCTCATCGACTACAAGAAGGCTCGCGACCTTCCCGACGACAGAATCGTCTACATGTCGACCGGTTCGCAGGGCGAGCCGATGGCGGTGCTCAGCCGCATGGCCAACCTCGACCACGCGATCGAGCCGGGCGAGGGCGACACGATCATCCTGGCATCCAGCCAGATCCCCGGAAACGAGAACGCGATCTACCGCGTGATCGACGGCCTCACCAAGCTCGGTGCGACCGTGGTGCACAAGGGCAACGCCAAGGTGCACGTGTCGGGTCACGCCGCCGCGGGCGAGCTGCTGTACTGCTACAACATCCTCCAGCCCAAGAACGTGCTGCCCGTGCACGGCGAGTACCGGCATCTGATGGCCAACGCGAAGCTGGCCCAGGAGACCGGGATCCCCGAACAGAACACGATCCTCGGTGAGAACGGGACAGTCGTCGACCTGCGCGACGGCGTCGCGACGGTCGTCGGTCAGCTCGACATCGGTTTCGTCTACGTGGACGGGTCGTCGGTGGGTGCCATCACGGATGCCGATCTCAAGGACCGTCGCATCCTCGGTGAAGAGGGCTTCATCTCGGTGATCGTGGTCGTCGACTCGGCAACCGGCAAGATCGTGTCCGGACCCGACATCCACGCGCGTGGCGTCGCCGAGAACGACTCGGTCTTCGAGAGCGTCAAGCCCAAGATCGCGGCGGCCCTCACCGAGGCCGCGCAGTCCGGCGTGCGTGACAACCACGCCCTGTCGCAGGTCGTGCGCCGTACCATCGGGCGTTGGGTGAATCAGTCGTTGCGTCGGCGCCCCATGATCGTGCCGCTGATCATCGAGGCCTGATCCCCTCCGGAGCGTCACGGGTTCGCCCGTGGCGCTCCGTCGTTCCCCGCTATCATGCGGGCATGCCCGCTCTCCCGATCCGCGCGGCGCTCCCATCCGACGGCGCCTTCCTCGCCGACATGACGGTCGAGGCTGCGACCTGGCGCGCCGGCGCGGTGCGCCCGCGTCACGAGATCCTGAGCAGCGCCGAGTACCGCCGATACATCGCGGGATGGCTGCGACCCGGCGACGCCGGTTTCGTCGCCGAATCGCCGGGAGGCGAACCCATCGGAGCCGCGTGGTACCGCATGCTGCCGCGCGACGAGCCCGGCTTCGGCTGGGTCGGAACCGGTGTACCTGAGCTCATCATCGGCGTGCGGCCGGTCTGGCGCGCGCACGGGGTCGGACGCGCTCTCCTTCAGCGGCTCGTCGACCACGCGCGGGCGCAGGGGTACGCCCGTATCAGCCTCAGCGTCGAGCGCGACAACTACGCCGTCTCGCTGTATCGGTCCGAGGGATTCGCCGTGGTGCGCAAAGGAATCGGGCGTGACGTCATGGTGAAGCGACTGCGCTGAAGCCCGCGTCGGTACGCCCGAATGTCGGTGGTCCCGCCTACCGTGGAACCATGGCTCGTACCTCGTCCCCCTCCGGCGGTCGCGCCCCCGCGAAGGGGACGCCGCGATCCAAAGCCGCGGCGCCCGCGGCCAAGCGCTCGGCGCCCGCGCCAAAGCGCTATGTCGATGAGCCCGAGAAGCCGTCCATCGTCGTGCGCGCCTGGATGGCGGTCGCCCACGGCGTGGGAGGGATGTTCCGGGCCTTCGGCTTCGAGAACCTCGAGCGCGATCAGCGGCGCGACGGTTTCCCGTTCTTCCTGGTGGTGCTCGCTGCGCTCGGCGCGGTGGTCGAGTGGTTCTTCATCGGTACGGATGCGGCAGCTCTCATCAGCGCCTACAGCTTCGGCATGCTCTTCGGACGAGTTGCTTTTGTGCTTCCCGTTCTGTTGTTGCTGCTCGCGGGCTGGCTGTTTCGGCATCCCTCATCGGTCCATGACAACGGCCGCGTAGGAATAGGATTCGGGCTCTTCGTCATCGTTCTCGCCGGGTTCTGCCACGTCGCGGGCGGGCGTCCCGCGCCAAGCAACGGCGGGCCGCCTGTCCTGAGCCCCGCGGGCGGCATTGCCGGGTGGATCGTGGGTGAACCCCTCGCACTGCTCCTAACGGAAGTTGGGGCATTCATCGCGCTGTCGCTGCTCGCGGTGTTGAGTGTGTTGATCCTGACCAAGACGCCGCCGAACCGCATCGGACGCCGCCTCGGCGAGCTTTACGCCTGGCTGTTCGGAGCAGAGCGGGCAGAACTCGAGGCGCGCGACGGTACGGCCACGACAAAGGCGCTCCCCGCTGATGACTCCGACGACGAGCCGGTCGAGAAGTCACTGCCCTGGTGGCGTCGGAACAAGTCCGGTCGCGAAGAAGACGTCGACGGGTCCCTTGGCTCCGACGACCTCACCGAGCTGCTCACCCCGGGAACGCCGCAAGGGGGCTTCGAATCGCCCGTCGTCGCTCCGGAGCAGGTCACCGCGCCCGTACGTCCGCCGTCGCCGCCTGTCCCCACCCCCGACGCCCTGACGGAGGTCTTTGACGCCGCCACTCTGGCGAAGGCGGCGAGTGGCCGCGGTCTTCACGACGATTCGCCCGTCGACGATCTCCCCGACGACGACATGCCCGGCATCTCGGGACTCGGGGGCGACAACGCCGGTGCTCCACCGTCGGCCAACTACCGGCTGCCTGCCGTCACCGCCCTTGCCACGGGCACACCCCCCAAGGCCCGTTCCGCTGCCAATGACGCCGTCGTGAAGGCGATCGAGAGCGTCATGGAGCAGTTCAAGGTCGACGCGCGGGTGACCGGCTTCTCGCGTGGTCCGACCGTGACGCAGTACGAGATCGAGGTCGGTCCGGGTGTCAAGGTCGAACGCATCACGGCGCTGACCAACAACATCGCCTACGCGGTCGCCTCCAACGAGGTGCGCATCCTCGCGCCGATCCCCGGCAAGAGCGCGATCGGTGTCGAGATTCCCAACGCGGATCGCGAGATCGTGACGCTCGGCGACATCCTGCGCTCCGATGCGGCGACCTTGTCGACGCACCCGATGACGATCGGCGTCGGCAAGGACGTCGGTGGTGGCTTCGTCGTCGCGAACCTCGCGAAGATGCCCCACCTTCTCGTCGCGGGGTCCACCGGCTCGGGAAAGTCGAGCTTCGTCAACTCGATGATCACGAGCCTGCTCATGCGGGCGAAGCCGTCGGACGTGCGCATGGTGCTCATCGACCCGAAGCGCGTGGAGCTCACCTCCTATGCCGGTGTTCCGCACCTCATCACCCCGATCATCACGAACCCCAAGAAGGCCGCCGAGGCTCTCCAATGGGTCGTGAAAGAGATGGACATGCGGTACGACGACCTCGCGTCGTTCGGATTCCGCCACATCGACGACTTCAACAAGGCGGTCGTCGCCGGCGAGATCCAGCTGCCCGCGGGGAGCGAGCGCGTTCTCAAGCCCTACCCCTACCTGCTGGTCGTCGTCGACGAGCTCGCGGACCTCATGATGGTCGCGCCGCGCGACGTCGAGGATTCGATCGTCCGCATCACTCAGCTCGCCCGAGCCAGTGGCATCCACCTCGTCCTGGCGACCCAGCGTCCTTCCGTCGACGTCGTGACGGGTCTGATCAAGGCCAACGTCCCCTCGCGACTCGCGTTCGCGGTGACCAGCGTCACCGACTCCCGCGTCATCCTCGATCAGCCCGGCGCGGATCGTCTCATCGGCCAGGGCGACGGGCTCTTCCTACCGATGGGGGCGTCGAAGGCGCTGCGCGTGCAGGGGGCATGGGTCAGTGAACAGGAGATCGAGAAGGTCGTCGCTCACGTCACCCAGCAGGCGCGCCCGGAGTATCGCTCCGATGTCCAGGCTGCGGCCGAGAAGAAGGAGATCGATGCCGACATCGGCGACGACCTCGAACTCCTGCTCGCGGCGGCCGAGCTTGTCGTCTCGACCCAGTTCGGCTCGACGTCGATGCTCCAGCGAAAGCTCCGCGTCGGATTCGCGAAAGCGGGCCGGCTGATGGACCTTCTCGAATCGCGCGAGATCGTCGGGCCGTCCGAAGGATCGAAGGCCCGAGACGTTCTCGTGACGAATGAGCAGCTCCCCGCGGTTCTCGCGCGTCTGCGAGGCGACGAGGCTCCCGAGCCCGCGGCATCCGACGATCGCTACGGATCCGACCCGATCGAAGCCCAGTTCGAGGGTGTTCCGGTGGCCGACGACGATGAGGGGTCGGAAGACGCCTGGCAGCTGACGGGCCGCGACTGATGGCCGTTCACCCGCAGCTGCCGAACGCGATCACGATCGCGCGCATCCTGTGCGCACCGGTCTTCCTGTGGATGCTTCTCGCAGACGGCGGGGCGGGCGGGGCGCTGCGCTGGGCGGCCGGCATCGTCTTCATCGTCGCGATCGCCACGGATGGGATCGACGGGTACATCGCCCGCAAGTACGACATCGTCAGCGACCTCGGCAAGCTCCTCGACCCGATCGCCGACAAGGCGCTCACGGGCGTGGCGTTCGTGGGACTCTCGATCCTCGGAGAGCTGGACTGGTGGGTCACCATCGTCGTCCTCGTCCGCGAGGTGGGAATCACGGTCTACCGCTTCATGGTCGTCAGCGACCACGTGCTCGCGGCGGCGTGGATGGGCAAGCTCAAGACCGTGGCTCAGGCCGTTGCGATCTCGATCGCGCTCCTTCCCTTCGCCAGCCTCTCGGATGCCGCGGCCTGGCGCTCCACCGTGTGGTGGGCCGGAGTGGTGACGATGACGGTCGCGGTGATCCTCACGATCGCCTCCGGGATCGACTACGTCGTGACGGAGGTTCGAGCAGCGCGCACAGCACGGAGGTCGCGATGAGCCACGGCATCCCCGAGGACTTCGACGAGACGCTGATCACGGATCCGCGGGGAAGCGCTGCGTTGCTGCTCGAGCGCCTCGCCGAGCTCGGCTGGACCATCGCGGTCGCGGAGTCGCTCACGGGTGGGCTCGTCGTGTCGTCACTCGTCGACGTCCCCGGGGCGTCGCGTGTGGTACGCGGGGGAGTCGTGGCGTACGCGACTGACGTGAAACAGAGCGTTCTCGGGGTCGATGCGGCGCTTCTCGACGCGCACGGCGCCGTGCATCCTCGCGTCGCCCGGCAGATGGCGCGCGGCGTCCGAGACGTTCTGGGGCGCGACGGGGTGCCCGCCGACGTCGGAGTGGCGACGACCGGAGTAGCGGGTCCTGAGACGCAGGACGGTCACGTGGTGGGCACGGTGCACATCGGCGTCTCGACCCCGCTGGGGACCAGCGTCGACTCCCTCGTCATCGCGGGGGATCGGGATCGGATCCGTCGAGAAGCCGCCCGAATCGCGGTGCGGCGTACGCTCGCGGCCCTCTGACCGCGCCGAGCGGGAACAAATGATGACAGAGATGGGTTTTGATCAGCGATTCCCATCCACTGCCCAGCGCGCGGCATTAGGGTGACCACATGGTGTTGTACGGTTGTCCACTCCGGACAGCGTCGGAATCAGCAGTGAGGAGGGGCCCGAAATGATCCTGGTTCGTCAAGAGATCGGCGAAGTCCTGCGTGACCTCCGCCAGCAGAAGGGGCGTACCCTCCGCCAGGTCGCCAGCCGCGCGAGCGTGGCTCTCGGCTACCTCAGTGAGGTGGAGCGCGGCCAGAAAGAAGCGTCGAGCGAGATCCTCGCGTCGGTCGCCGAGGCGCTCGACGTTCCCATTTCGTCGATCATGCGCGAGGTCGGCGACCGCCTTTCGGTGCTCGAGGGGCTCCAGACCTTCCCCGACATCGTTCCCGACGACCTCGTCGCCGAGGTCGAGCCCGAACTCTCGTTGCGCTGATCGGTCCCAGCCGACCGCATGCGTCGTAGCGAATTCGACCGTGCCGTCGCCGATGAGTTCGGCGCGCGCGGTGGCTCTTTGATGACCGACCTCGTGCTGTCGGCGGTCGGTGGCCGAACACCTGCGGAGGCGCTCGCAGCGGGCGTCGACCCGCGCGAGGTGTGGCTCGCCCTTTGCGCCGAGACGGATGTGCCGCCCGAGCGGAGATACGGCGTGGGGCGGCTCGACCCCCGTCGCCGCTAGGGGTACACATCGGGCACAGCTCTCTCGCGGGCGCACCTGCCGCGAAAGTGCAGCCGCTTCCGTCGGCGGTCGCGGTTTCGGTACTCGCGTTCGATGTTGCGGCGTGTCATCGAATTTTCGTTCGATAGGAGCGTAGGCTCCTTCACATCGGAGTGATCGGCCGATCCATCCCCATCGAGGGGTTCTCTCGACACCAATGTCGGAGGCCCTCTCTAACGTGGACGACGTCGAACGACACTCTGAACGCCTTGTCGGGCATCCTCACCGTCGGTGCGGAGCGCGACAGCCTATAGGCGACGGAACGCGAGCAGAAAGAAGACGTCATGCCCTCACCCGCAGAGCGCGAAAAGGCCCTCGAGTCGGCCCTTGCGCAGATCGACCGGCAGTTCGGAAAGGGCTCGGTCATGCGACTGGGCAGCGACGACCGCGCCCCGATCGAGACCATTCCCACCGGTTCGGTCGCCCTCGACGTGGCCCTCGGCATCGGCGGTCTTCCCCGCGGCCGCATCATCGAGATCTACGGACCCGAGTCGTCCGGTAAGACCACCCTCACCCTTCACGCCATCGCCAACGCGCAGCGCGCCGGCGGTATCGCCGCGTTCATCGACGCCGAGCACGCTCTCGACCCCGAGTACGCGAAGAAGCTCGGTGTCGACATCGACGCCCTGCTCGTGTCGCAGCCCGACACCGGTGAGCAGGCGCTCGAGATCGCCGACATGCTGATCCGGTCGGGCGCGATCGACCTCGTCGTGATCGACTCGGTCGCCGCTCTCGTGCCGGAGGCCGAGATCAAGGGTGAGATGGGTGACTCGCACGTCGGTCTGCAGGCGCGCCTGATGTCGCAGGCGCTGCGCAAGCTGACCGGTGGACTCAACACGACCAAGACCACGGCCATCTTCATCAACCAGCTGCGCGAGAAGATCGGTGTCTTCTTCGGTTCCCCCGAGACGACGGCCGGAGGTAAGGCGCTCAAGTTCTACGCGTCGGTGCGACTCGACATCCGCCGTATCGAGACGCTGAAGGACGGCACGGAAGCTGTGGGTAACCGTACGCGCGTCAAGGTTGTGAAGAACAAGATGGCCCCCCCCTTCAAGCAGGCGGAATTCGACATCCTGTACGGCGTGGGGATCTCGCGCGAGGGCAGCCTGATCGACTTCGGTGTCGAGCACGGCATCGTGAAGAAGTCGGGTGCCTGGTACACCTACGAGGGCGAGCAGCTCGGCCAGGGCAAAGAGAACGCGCGCAACTTCCTCATCAAGAATGCCGACGTCGCGGCCGAGATCGAGTCGAAGATCAAGAACAAGCTCGGCATCGGTGGTGCCCCGGCGGCGTCGGCCGAGCCCGCGGCCGACGAGCTCGCGGCCCGCCGCCCGGCCTGATGGTCGACGGTCAGCGCCCGGGTCGCCGCGGCGGACTCTCGTCCGTCGACGGTGGCCCGGGCCCGACGACCGGTGGCCCCGGCGCGGACGGCGCGGCCTACGCGCCCGGCGGTCTCGGTGCCCCCGAGGATCACGGGGACGAGTCTCTCGCGCCCGTGATCCCGCTCTTCGGTGGCAGCCGTTCATCCGCTCACCCGGCGGGAGGTCACGCGAGTTGCAGCTCCGCTCCCGCGCGGGACACCGACTCGCGATTCGGTCTCGGTCTCGCGGGCCATCCGGTCGAGCCCGACGTCGACCGTGTCGACAGCGGAGGACGCGACGATCCGCAAGGCGACGACGTACGCGAACGTGCAGAGGCGCTCCTCCTGCGCAAGCTGCGATCTCGGTCACTGTCGATCTCGGAGGCCCGGACCGCCGTCCGTGAAGTGCCGGGCGCCGACGAGGTCGTGATCACTGAGCTGATCGAGCGTTTCATCGACCTCGGCTACCTCAACGACGCGGTGTTCGCCGAACAGCTCGTGCTCTCGGCTGTCGAGCGTCGAGGCGAGGGCCGTCGGGCGGTGGCGACCACGCTGATGAAGCGCGGAATCCCTCGTGACATCGCGGACGCTGCCATCGCGGAGATGCCCGATGACGACGCGGAGCGCGCTCTCGATTTCGCGCGGAGCAAGGCACGAAGCGTCGGCGGCAAAGACGATGATGCTGCGCTCCGTCGGCTGGCGGGCCAGCTCGCGCGCCGAGGCTACCCGTCATCGGTAGCGCTGAGTGCTGCGCGTCAAGCGCTGCGCGAGGTGGGTGTGGGGCGTTCGCGCCCGTCCCGACCGACCGCGGGGGTCCGCTTCACCCCTGACGAGTAAGCCGACTCCGCGGCGGCGTCTCGCCCCACACTCGCCCGGCAACGGGGAGCCGAGAAGAGGGGTCGGGAGGTGCATTCGTGACGTGGAGCCGGGTCGCGGGGCCGGACGTGGAGCCGGGACGAGGGACCGGACGTGGGGTCGGGACGTGAAGTCGTGACGTGGAGCCGAGACGCGGAGCCGCGACGGACGCGGCGATCGTTCGGGTCCTCGAGAGGTCGAGCGCCGTCTCACGCGCGGGACTGCTGGTTCTCCCACTGCGCCACGAGACGCCCGAGCTCGCCGCGGGTGGCGGCGCCGATCTTCGTCCGTGCCTGGTACACGTGCGATTCGATTGTTCGCACCGACAGGTAGAGGATCGCGGCGATCTCGCGGTTCGTGTGTCCCTGCTCGACGAGCAGAGCGATCTCGCGCTCCCGCCGCGTCAGGTCGCGAAGCGGCGAGGGGTCCGCGGATAGCGCCGGGATGGGGAACCTCGAGATCGTCCCGAGCACCGTGCCGTGGCCGCCTTCCTCCGCGGACCAGAAGGGGTGCAGGCGCAGCCCTTCCGCGACGTCGTGTACCTCGCCGTGCTCCCACGCCTCGAGCCGACGGGTCAGGTCGGTGGCGAGGGGGAGATCGGTCGTTTGCAGAAGCGTGCGAAGCTCGGCGGTCTCCGACGTCGCGATGTCACCCAGCACGAGCAGTCGGAACAGATCGCGCATCCGGACAGGGGGCACCTCGCGCTCGGCCGACAAAGCGGCGGCGATTCGCGCGGTGGCTCGTGCCTCATCCGCGCGACCTTCGGCCATGAGCACCGTGGTCTCCACAGCCGCGCGAGCGTGACGGACGTGCAGCTCGTCGCCCGTCTCGATCCGCGACAGCAGCACGCGTGCCTCAGTGACGCGACCGCTTGCGGCGAGGGCCTCGGCGAGACCGAGCTCAGCCAGGTCGGCGTCGGGTCCGGAGAGCGAGCCTGCCGACTTGGAGCGCACGGCCTCCCATTCGCGCAGGGCGTCGGCCGGTCGTCCGAGGTTGGTGTGGGAAATGGATGCCGCGATACCGGCGAGGAGAAGGGCGACGACGTCGTGTTCCCGCGCGGCCGCCGTCCTCTCGCCGCTGAGTCGCGCGGAGACCGGACCGCCGTCGGCACCGGCGAGCTGGTAGCTCGCGAGCATGACGAGGATCGCGCTGAGCCGATGCGTCGCGCTCACATCTGAGGGTCGCTGGCGCGCGTCGAGAATGCGCAAGACGTCGTCGAAGTGCCCTCGCGCGCGACTCCACCGACCGCGGAACGTCTCCGCCATGCCGGCGCTCAGAAGCGCGCGCAGGTGGGTGGCGCTCCGTTCGGGCGACAGCGCGAGGGCCTTCTCGGCGGAGTGCGCGGCGCGAGACCATTCGAAGTCCGCCCCGGCGCGCGCCGAATCGTCGAGGTGCCGTTCGATCTCGGCATCCGCATCGCCCTTCGTCGCGGCGTACAGCGGCAACGCGAGTCCCCGGTCCGCGACGACGGTTCGGAGGCGCGCGAGACGTCTCCGGCCCTCCTCGTCGAGATCGCCGGGATCGATGTCGTCGATCGCGTCGGCGTCTGTTCCCGTTCCGAGCAGGGCGACGGCGAAGGCGGCCTCCAAGCGCAGCTCGGGGGAGTCGAGCGATCGGAGTCCTCGTGCCGCGTGCGCGGCGGCGTGTGCGGCGTCACCGCGATCGTTCGCTTCGCGCGCGGCATCGAGCGCGATCCGCGCGCGAAGCGCGGGCGATCGCGTCACCTCCGTCACGGCGGCGTCGTCACCGCGGTGCCAGCGTTCGGCGATCGACACGGCCAGGGGGGCGCACCACCATTCGGCCTCGTCATCGAGCATGCGGGATCCGGCTGCCGCAACGAGTGCGTCGATGCGCGCTGTGCCCAGTTGTCGCTCCGCTTCGCGCGCGATCGCCTCATTCGCGGTCAATCGTCGGGCCGGGCTCCGGTCCGAGTGCACCAGTCCTGCGGTGATGAGAGCTTCGAGCCTCGTCGGGGACACGAACCGCGTGGCGACCGAGAACTCGACGTGAGGCAGCCGATTGAGGAATGCGAGGCACTCCTGGTCGCCCTCGGCGAGATCCCCGGTGTGAAGCTTCAGGGCGACGGACAGACGGCTGTGAGGTGGGGTGTCGCGGATGGCGGCGAAGGGGTCCCGACCCGCGGCGACCGCGCCCACCGCTTCGGCGACGAGTTCGCGGAGCAGCGTTCGAGAGCCGTCCGCGCGCCAGAGGATGGCGCCGCAGATCGTGGCATCCAGAGTCGAGGCTCCCGGCAGCACCGCGAGCAGCTGCTCGCTGTCGGTCGGGGTGAGTTCCGAGAGGTCCAGACGCTCGGCGAGCCCGTCGAGCCACAGACTCAGCATGGTCTGACCGACACCAGAGGCATCGAGGTCGACGCGCCGAGCCCGGGCGCGGGGAATGAGGAGCGTCGCGAGCAGGGTGACACGACCGTCCGCCACGCAGCGGGCGAGGAATCGCGCGGAATCGACGTCGAGAGTGTGCACATCGTCCACAAGGACGACGACGCCACCGTCCGGCACACGCCCGCGTCTCAGTTCGACGATGCGCGGGTCGCCGACGGCGTCGAGCGCGCCGAAGGGCACGTCCGAGAGCACGGTCGAGGGGCGGACGACGGCGGCGGCGACTCCGTGTGCGGCGAGGTCGCCGGCGACCGCGCGCAAGAGGTGGCTGCGGCCGCTTCCGCGCGCACCGGCCACGATGACCGACGTCCCCGCGAGCAGAGATCCGGCCAGTGCCGTCGCGTCGCGGTCAGCCCCGATGAGGGGCTCGGACCACGTCCACGATCGGCCTTCCCGCACGACTTCTCCTTCAGGGCGCGTCCGCGCACACACGGACGGACGCGAGGCGACCCGCGTCGAGCCCACGCTATCGAGGCACCGTTTTCCCGTCCGTCCCGCGAACGCAGAGTTGCGCCCGATTCGCGAGGCGGGCCGTCACGGCTGTGGGGGAGTCGCGGCGTTTAGACTTGCTCCCATCATGACCACCCCCGTTTCGACCCCGACGCTGATCGCGCCGTCCCCCGCCGCGCAGGGCAGCGACGGACCGCGCACGTACGAAGTCCGCACCTTCGGCTGCCAGATGAACGTGCACGACTCCGAGCGCCTCTCCGGCTCGCTCGAGAGCGCCGGCTACGTCAGGGCCGAAGCCGGATCAGAAGCCGACGTGGTCGTCATCAACACCTGCGCCGTCCGTGACAATGCGGCGGGCAAGTTGTACGGCACGCTGGGCCACTTGAAGTCGCGCAAGGACGCCCACGCGGGCATGCAGATCGCCGTCGGCGGGTGCCTCGCCCAGATGGACAAGGACGCCGTGCAGCAGAAGGCCCCCTGGGTCGACGTCGTGTTCGGCACCCACAACATGGGGTCGCTCCCCGGCATGCTCGAGCGTGCACGCCACAACGGCGAAGCCGAGCTCGAGATCCTCGAGTCCCTCGAGATCTTCCCCTCCACCCTGCCCACCAAGCGCGACTCCGTCCACAGCGGCTGGGTCTCGATCTCGGTCGGATGCAACAACACGTGCACGTTCTGCATCGTGCCGAGCCTGCGCGGCAAAGAGAAGGACCGTCGCCCCGGTGGCATCCTGAACGAGATCCGCCTGCTCGTCGATGACGGTGCGATCGAGGTCACACTGCTCGGCCAGAACGTGAACTCCTACGGCGTGGAGTTCGGTGACCGCCTCGCGTTCGGCAAGCTCCTGCGTGCCGCGGGCGAGATCGAGGGGCTCGAGCGCATCCGCTTCACGAGCCCTCACCCGGCTGCCTTCACCGACGACGTCATCGCCGCGATGGCCGAGACCCCGGCGGTCATGCCGCAGCTGCACATGCCCCTGCAGTCCGGTTCCGACCGCATTCTCAAGGCCATGAGGCGCTCGTACCGCAGCGAGAAGTTCCTCGGCATCCTGGACCGCGTGCGGGAGCGCATCCCGCACGCCGCGATCACCACGGACATCATCGTGGGTTTCCCCGGCGAGACCGAAGAAGACTTCCAAGAGACCCTGCGGGTCGTCGAGGCGGCGCGCTTCTCCAGTGCGTTCACCTTCCAGTACTCGATCCGCGAGGGCACACCGGCGGCGACCATGGCCGACCAGGTGCCGAAGGCCGTCGTGCAGGAGCGCTACGAGCGTCTCATCGCCCTGCAGGATCGCATCAGCGCCGAAGAGAACCAGAAGCAGCTCGGCCGCACCCTCGAGGTGCTCGTCTCCACGGGCGAGGGGAAGAAAGACGCCGAGACGCACCGCCTGACCGGCCGCGCCGAAGACAATCGGCTCGTGCACTTCGAGCTGCCCGCGGGCTCGCCCGTTCCTCGTCCCGGCGACGTCGTGTCGGTCACAGTGACCCACGCCGCGCCCTTCCACCTCCTCGCCGACGCCCCCGACGGCGCCCCGCTGAGGATCCGTCGCACGCGCGCCGGCGATGCGTGGGACCGCTCGCAGGCCGAGTCGTGCGGGGTCCCGGCACCCGCGGGCGAAAGCGGAGCCCCGCGCGCGGTGTCGCTCGGCCTTCCCACCCTTCGCGTCGGCGTGTGACCGCCCCGGCCCTGTGGGCCGTCGTCGGTGCCACCGGGACCGGCAAGACGGGGCTCTCTCTCGATCTCGCGGAGGCGCTCGCGGCCCGCGGCCGTCCGGCCGAGATCGTCAACGCCGACGCGATGCAGCTGTATCGCGGCATGGACATCGGTACCGCCAAGCTTCCCGAGGCGGAGCGCCGTGGCATCCCTCATCATCTCTTCGACGCGCTCGCGGTGACCGACGAGGCCGCGGTGGCGTGGTACCAGGATGCCGCGCGCGCGGCGATCCGCGAGATTCACACCCGTGGTGCCGACGCGATTCTCGTGGGGGGATCGGGCCTGTACGTCTCGGGGGTGCTGTGGGACTTCCGCTTCCCCCCGCGCGACGAGGCCCTCCGCGCCGCGCTCGAGGACGAGCTGGAACGTCACGGTTCCGGAGTCCTCTATGCGCGCTTGCGCGAAGCGGATCCGGTCGCCGCCGAGCGCATCGATCCCCGCAACGGACGCCGTGTCGTGCGTGCACTCGAGGTGCTCGCTCAGGGCGGTGAGACGCACGGCGGTGCTCTTCCGGAGGCGCCGGAGTTCTGGCATCCGGAGACCCGCATCGTCGCCACCTCGATCGTCCGCGAGGAGCTCGTGGCGCTCCTCGATGCGCGCGTCGAGGGGATGTGGGCCGCGGGTCTCGTCGATGAGGTCGAGGCGCTGCGAGCGGAAGGCCTCGAGCGAGGAGTGACCGCCGGGCGCGCGATCGGTTACGCCCAGGCCCTCGCTCAGCTGCGCGGTGATCTCACCCGCGACGAGGCGATCGCCGAGACGCAGGCGCTCACCCGCCGCTATGCCCGTCGCCAGGTGTCGTGGTTCCGCCGTTACGACGGCGCGTGGTGGGTCGACGCCCGAACCGTGGATGCCACGGCCCTGGCCGCCGACCGAGAGGAACGATCGTGACCGTCGAGATCCGCGCGTTCGACATCGCCGACGAGGACGCCGTCGTCGCGCTGTGGGAGGAAGCCGGTCTGACCCGGCCCTGGAACGATCCGCACGCTGACATCCGGCGCAAGCTCACCGTCCAGCCCGAGCTCTTCCTCGTCGCGGTCGACGGGGATGCGGTCGTGGGGAGCGTCATGGCCGGGTACGACGGGCATCGCGGGTGGCTGTACTACCTCGCCACGGCCGGTACGCACCGGGGTCAGCGCCTCGGGGCGGCGCTGGTCGCCGAGGCGGAGCGTCTGCTTGAGGCGATGGGGTGCCCGAAGGTGCAGCTCATGGTGCGGCCCGACAACAGCGGCGCCCGGGGGTTCTACCACGCCCTGGGATACGAGCCCTTCGACACCTGGGCCACGGGCAAGCGGCTCATCGTCGACGGTCCGGGCGGTCCGCCCGCGCCGACGGCGTGACTCTGCCGCGTCCCAGAAAGCCGCGTCCCAGAGAGCCGCGTCCCTAGACTGGAGTCATGTCGACCATCGCGTTCACCAAGGGCCACGGCACGGGCAACGACTTCGTGATCATCTCCGACCCCGACGGCGAACTCGAGCTGCGCGACGAGCAGGTCGCGGTGCTGTGCGACCGCCACTTCGGCATCGGAGCCGATGGCCTGCTGCGCGTCGTCCGCGCGGCCGCGATCGACGAGGGCGCGGAGGCGGTGGCATCCGGTGTCGAGTGGTTCATGGACTACCGCAACGCCGACGGGTCCAAGGCCGAGATGTGCGGCAACGGCACGCGGGTCTTCGCCCGGTACCTGAGCGACACGGGGCTCGCGACCCTCGACGGGGGATTGCGCATCGGCACGCGCGCGGGCGTGAAGACCCTCACGCGCAGCGAACGCGGTTACGAGGTCGATCTCGGCGCTTTCGCGATCGAGGCCGACGACACCCTCGTCCGTGCGAAGGGACTTCCCGTCGCGCGTCCCGGTGTGGGCATCGACGTCGGCAACCCGCACGTGGTGGTGGCGGTGGCATCGGATGCCGAGCTCGAGGCGTTGGACCTCACCTACCAACCCGTGCTCGACCCGGCCCCGCGCCACGGAGCGAACGTCGAGTTCGTCGTCCCCGCCGATCCGCTCGTCCAGGAGGGCGTCGGAGCGATCCGTCTTCGCGTGTTCGAGCGGGGCGTCGGCGAGACGCTGAGCTGCGGCACCGGGGTCGCCGCGGCCGCGCTCGCCGTGCGGCACTGGGCAGGCTCGGCCGCGCCCGACGTCTGGACGGTCGACACTCCGGGTGGCACCCTGGGCGTCCGGGTGGCCGGGGGGCACGTGTTCCTCTCGGGTCCCGCGTCACTGGTCTTCACGGGTGAGGTCGCGCTGGCCTGAGCGCAGCGCGCGGGCGTTCCGCGCTCGCGGAGACCGCGTGGCGGCACCGCGTTGCGAGACCGCGTCGCGAGACCGCGTCGCGACACCGGGCGAGGTCTCGGGTCGCGGCCGATCGCCGCGGCATCCGGCCGCGCCGACAGACGCCGCGTCAGGCGATGACGTCGATCGGCTCGCTCGGCGGCGAGCCGTGGCGGCGCACGCGCAGCACGCGGAAGCCGCGTCCGGTCGCCGCACGCTGAACGCTGTAGCCCGGCGCGAAGGTCGCGGCGAGCCACCGCTGCAGCGAGTCCGAACCCAGGTTGCGCTGCACGACGAACCACCCGTCCGACCGCTCGGACAGGCGCGGAATCCAGTGTTCGAGCATGTTGTGCAGCTCGCTCTTGCCCACGCGGATCGGCGGATTCGAGCGGATGGTGCGGAACGAGACGTCCTCGGGAACATCCTCGGGACGCACGGCGTTGATGTTCGTGAGGCCGAGTGACTCGGCATTGCGCCTCACGAGATCGAGAGCACGCTCGTTGACGTCGACCGCCCACACGGTCGCGTGCGGTGACGCGAGCGCGAGCGACAGCGAGATCGGACCCCACCCGCACCCCAGGTCGAGGAAGTGCCCACCGGCGGGAGGGGGTGGCGTGTTGGCGAGGAGCACCGAGGTCCCGGCATCCACATGGTCGGGACTGAAGACTCCGCCTGCCGTGACGACCTCGAGGTCACGACCGGCAAGCGTCACACGGATGCGGCGGAGCTGTTCGGGACTCGACGGCGACGCGCTGAAATAGTGCTCGCTGCCCATTCCGACAGAGTAACGGACCCGGCTCTCCGACGCCGGGGACGACTAAAGTGCGAGAACGAGCGGGAGAGCCCGCCCACGAAAGGAACACATGACCGAACAGACCACACCCCCGAGCACGGACGCGGCCCCGGTGGACCCGGTGGACCGCGTGCTGTCGCGCGCCGAAGCGCACCGCGGGGTCCGGGTCTTCGGTGCAGCACAGGCCCTGCAGGACGCCGCAACGGCGTACGGGGGCAACACCGACGGCGATCAATGGGATCGCGAGGAGCGCGCCGCGCTGCGTCGTGTTCCCGGCCTGTCGACCGAGCTCGAAGACGTCACCGAGGTCGAGTACCGCCAACTGCGGCTCGAGAACGTGGTGCTCGTCGGCGTCCACCCGCAGGGGTATCAGGCGGATGCCGAGAACTCCCTCCGCGAGCTCGCCGCGCTCGCCGAGACGGCCGGCGCGGTCGTGCTCGACGGTGTGCTCCAGCGCCGACCGCATCCCGATCCGGCGACGTACGTCGGCCGAGGAAAAGCCGAGGAGCTGCGCGACATCGTCGCTGCCGTGGGCGCCGACACCGTCATCGCCGACACCGAACTGGCGCCCAGTCAGCGCCGTGCGCTCGAAGACGTGGTGAAGGTCAAGGTCATCGACCGCACGACGGTCATCCTCGACATCTTCAGCCAGCACGCGAAGAGTCGAGAGGGCAAGGCCCAGGTCGAGCTCGCGCAGCTCGAGTACCTGCTTCCGCGCCTGCGCGGGTGGGGTGAGTCGATGTCTCGGCAGGCCGGTGGACAGGTCGGCGCCGGCGGCGCGGGCATGGGATCGCGCGGTCCGGGTGAGACGAAGATCGAGCTCGATCGCCGTCGCATCCGCACCAAGATGGCGCTGCTGCGCAAGCAGTTGCGCGACTTCGCTCCCGCGCGGGCGGCCAAGCGTGCCGAGCGCAAGCGCCACACGATCCCGTCCGTCGCCATCGCCGGGTACACCAACGCCGGCAAGTCGAGCCTGCTCAACCGCCTCACGAGCGCCGGTGTGCTCGTCGAGAACGCGCTGTTCGCCACCCTGGATGCCACGGTCCGCCGCTCCGAGACGACCGACGGTCGCGTGTACACGCTGACCGACACGGTCGGTTTCGTGCGCGACCTGCCGCACCAGCTCGTCGAGGCCTTCCGCTCGACGCTGGAAGAGGTGGGCGACGCCGACGTGATCCTGCACGTCGTGGACGCCTCGCACCCCGACCCGGCCGCGCAGCTCGCGACGGTTCGTGACGTGATGGGCGACGTCGAGGCCGACTTCGGCCACGAGATCGTCGTGTTCAACAAGGCCGACCTCGTCAGCGACGATGATCGCCTCGTGCTGCGCGGGCTCGCCCCGAGAGCGCACTTCGTCTCGTCGCGCACGGGAGAGGGCATCGATGAGCTTCGCGCCGCGATCGAGGAGGCCCTCCCGCTTCCCGCCGTCGAGGTGCAGGCCGTCGTTCCGTACGACCGCGGCGACCTCGTGTCGGCGGTGCACGAGAGCGGCTTGATCGTGGCGCAGGAGCACCGCGAGACCGGAACCTTCCTCCACGCGCACGTGGGTGCGCGACTGGCGGCCGAACTCGAGCCGTACGCGGCCTGATCCCGGGATCCCCGTGCTTCGGCGCGGGGGTCCCGGCCCTCACGGGGCCTCTCGACGGTGGAGCATCGGGGCCGCGCGCGCCCGCGGGACGTGCCACGCTTCGAAGGTGTCATCACCCGACCCGCTGCTCTTCGCGGTCGAGTCGCGCGCCCGTCGGGACGGCTGAGCCTTCCGGCACGTCGAGGTGCGATGCCCGGCGGGGATGCCGGCGAGCCCCGGTGGTCTCAGCCGAGATCGAGTGCGGGGACCCCCGGTGTCTCGAAACCGAACACGGCGCCCAGGAACCCGAGTTCGCGCTCGAGCGAGTCGATCACGGTCTCCGCGCGGCGGAAACCGTGTCCCTCGCCCTCGTAGAGCACGTACGCGTACGGCACGCTGTGGGCCGCCAGGGCGTCTCGGATCGCCTCGGCCTGCGAGGGAGGGACGACCCGGTCTTCTGAGCCCTGCAGGATGAGCAAGGGAACACGGAACCGCTCGGGATGGGTGAGCGGGGATCGTTCGATGTAGACGTTCTCGGCGTCGGGGAGAGCGCCGATGAGCCCGTCGAGGTAGCGCGCCTCGAAGTCGTGGGTGTCTTCGGCCAGCGCGCGTGCGTCGCCCACGCCGTAGCGCGAGATCCCGGCCGCGAACACGTCGGTGTTCGTCACCGCGGCGAGCACGGTCCAGCCCCCGGCCGAGCCGCCGGCGATGGCGAGGCGATCAGGGTCGGCGAGTCCCGCGTCGGCGAGAGCGGACGCTGCGGCCGCGACATCATCGACGTCGACGACACCCCACTGCCCCTTCAGACGATCCCGATAGGCGCGGCCGTAACCGGTGGAACCTCCGTAGTTCACGTCGAGGACGCCGATCCCGCGGCTTGTGAAGAACGCCGTCTTCGCCGAGGGAGCCGGTCCGACGTGCGAGGTGGGACCCCCGTGCACGAGAACGACGTACGGCGGGCGCTCGTCGTCCGGGGCAGTGACCTCGGGATTGGTCGGCGCGTAGGCGAAGGCGTGCACGGTACCGTGCGGCCCCTCGGTTTCGAGGGCGCGGGCCGTCGGCATCCATTCGTCTCCCCATGAGCCCGCTCCGCCCGTGACGAGATCGACGCTGCCGGCGGCGAGGTCGACGAGCCAGAGACCCGAGCGGCCGCCCGCGTCGGACCCCGACACCAGCACCCGCGTACCGCGTGCGTCGTCGACCGCGGCGCCCGACACGGCGGGGACCTCCAGCGGACGGACCCCGGACGGGGCGATCTCGACGACCTCGTCGCCGCCGTCGGTCCGCACGGCGACGATGCGGCCGTCGTCGGTGGCGCCGAACCACCGTGTCCCGAGCACCCAGAGCCCACCGCCGGTGTCGGCGTCGGCGGGGGCGACCGCCTGGGCGTCGCCGTCGAGGGGGTGGCGGAACAGGTTCCACCGACCGTCGGGGTCATCGGCGTAGAGCAGTTCGTCGTCGCCGATCCAGACCGGTTGCAGGGGAGCGCGGTTCGCGCCCCCGGCGATGTCGCGCACCGTGCCCGTGTCGAGGTCGGCGACGCGTATGATCGTGGCGTCCCACGGCATGTCGGGGTGGTTCCACGCTACCCAGGCGAGGCGTCGTCCGTCGGGCGACAGCGCGGGCTGGGCGAGGAAGTCGCTCCCGGCGGCGAGGACCTCGCCGGCCCCCTCGCCATCGACGGCGATGCGGACGATCGCGCGCGCGGGGACGCGGTCGGAACCGTGGGTCTCGCGCACGGCGAGGAGGACGCCGTGCTCGAACCGGAGGCCGCCGTGACGCACGGCCTCGTCGGCGGGGGTGAGGGGGCGCGCCGTGCCGCCCGGTCGGAGCGCGTACACGCGCTGGTCGGTCTTCTCGACGTAGAACAGCTCGCCGTCGTCGGATGCCGTCCACGCGCCTCCGCCGTACTCGTGCACCGCCGAGCGGGCGTTGGCGGGAGCGGGGAGCACGGTCTCGATGGTTCCGTCGGCGCGGCGCCGTTTCACCGCGACGCGCCCCGCTTCGGCGGGCACGGACTCGCCCCACCACACCTCGTCAGCCACCAGCCGTGCGCCGTCGATACGCGGCGAGGACTGCGCCACCGACTCGGGCGTGATCGGTGACGGCCAGGAACCGTAGGGGAGGGTGTCTGCCATGCATCCACTCTAAGGAGGGGCGCCGACACCCGTCTCGCCCGTCCTCACTGCGAGACGGTGCGCTTCTGCAGGCCCAGACTTCCCACCCAGTCGCGGATGACCTGGCGCTGCGCATCATCGCACGTGTAGCCGTAGCCCACGCTCACTTCCCAGTAGGAGGAGCTGTCGATGGGCACCACGTGGTCCAACGTCCATCCGTCGAGGAAGGTCAGCGCGTAGCAGTCCGCCATCGTCTCCGCATTCCCTCCGAAGGCGGTGAGCGCGGATGCCGTGGCTTCGGGGTTGGTGAACTGCAGCACGTGCGAGTACTCGTGGTACGCGACCCCGGTGCGCATCCAGTCCGTCAGTGTCGAGGTGTTGCGGGTGTCGCTGCTGACGTGGACGACGAAGGGATCCGCGCTCGAGACGCAGGCCATCGCCTCGAGGCCGCACGGGCGGTTGCTCTCGTCGTACGCCATGGTCACCCACCCGTGACCGAGCGAGTCGAGCGCGGCTTCCCACGGGCTCCCCGTCGCGTTCGTCGAGCCCACGGAGCGCGCGGCCTCCACGCGGTTGGCCAGCTTCGTCGTGAACATCTTGACGTCGGTGATGTCACGTTCCATCGTCACGACGCTCTCGCGGTGCGCCCAGGCGCTGTGGGCGAACCCCTCGACCTCGCTCCAGGACACGAGCGACGCGTACGGGAGGCCCACGAGCGGATCGATCGTCGCGTAGAGCTCCTGCATGGCCGCGCCGAACTGCTCCTTGCGATCGAGCTGCGCCCGCTGCTCCTCGAGCTCACGCTGCTGGTCGTTTATCTGCTGCTGTTGGTCCAGGATCTGCTGCTGGGATGCGGCGAGTTGCGCGCTGAGCCAGAAGAACCCCGCACTTGCGGCGACGACGAGCAGTGCGAGGCCCGAACCGAGGATGACGGTGCTCCGGCGGGGCCGCGACCGGGGGGGGGCGGGCGGGTGGTCCTCGCCGGGAGCGCGCGTCTCGGTGGGTGCCGGTGCCGGCTCGGCGGCACCGAGGGCGGTGGGTGCCGGGGCGTCACCCTCGGCGGAAGAAGGGTCGCCAGGGGCGGGGTTGGTAGACACGGGGCTCGCTTCCGATTGCGCTTTCGGTCATGGTAACGGCCGGATGCGGCCATCCGTCGTCGCCGCAAGATCGCCGGGCGTCGGCTTCGGATGCGCAGCTGTTCGGCCCGTGCGCCGTGCGACGATGACGCCCACCGCGAGGAGGAGGGCCCCCGCGCCGAAGACCACGCCGGACGACCCGACGAGTGACGTCAACAGTTGGCGGACGATGGCGGCGACGCCCGCGGGATCGAGACCGCCGGCGGCGGCCGTCCTGGCGACGACGGTGGGCGCCGCAGCCGCACCGATCAGAAGGACTCCGGAACCGACGACGATCGCCAGTCCGGTGCCGATGATCGCACGTCCCCGTCTCTGTTCGACGAGGGCCCCGCCCGCGAGGAGGACGACCGCCAAGGCGGGTAGCAGCACGCCCGCCGCGGTGGCGAGGGCGTAGCCGGCGCGCAACATGCGCAACGGCGCGCCGTCGCCGACGATGACCACGTGATCGACCCTCGGGATGAGAGCCGCCACGGGGGAGCCCTGCAGACTCAGTTCGTCGGTGATCGCCGACACCACCCCGCCGACCTGTACCCCGAGGTCGTCCGGAGTCAGCACGATGATGCCGCCGCCGTCCGACGTCGCTCCGAACACGAGAGCGCGGTGGGAGGTGTGCACCACCGCGGCCCAGACGCTCGAGAAGCGGTCCGAGTGGACCACTTCCGTCACGGCGCGCTCCGTGAGCGAACGCGCCGCCGCCGCGGTCGGGCGGCCGAGCAGCTCCAGCGCCCGCGCCGCAGCCGGTGGCGCTGCGGCGTCGGGCACGGACGCGTCCAGGGATGCCGTGATCGCGCTCGTCGCCTCGTCGATCACGAGGCTCTGCACTCGTGGGTCGGCGGCCAGGGGGGTGAGCGTCGCCGCGAAGGCATCCTCGTCGACGAGCTGAAGTCGCGCCCACGCCGCGACGAGGGCCAGAGGCACCGTGAGGACCGCGAAAGCCAGGAGAACGACGGATGCGACGGCACGGATCCTCAGCCGGGTCTTCGGTGTGGCGCTGCCGAGGATCGGCGCGAGGGAGAGGTGTCCGTCAGGCATGGCGTCATTGTGGCGGGTCGGGCCTTGCCGCGGAGACATCAAGGCGCACCGGACTCGCCACCGGGAGGCGCTGACGGAGGCTGTCAGACCGCGCGCAGCACCGCCACGACACGGCCGAGGACGACGGCTTCGTCGCCCAGGATCGGCTCGAACGCGCTGTTGCGGGGGAGGAGCCACGTGTGGCCGTCACGGCGGCGGAAGGTCTTGACCGTCGCCTCGCCGTCGAGCATCGCCGCGACGATCTCGCCGTTCTCGGCGGTCGCCTGCGAGCGCACGACCACCCAGTCGCCGTCGCAGATCGCGGCGTCGATCATCGAGTCCCCCGACACCTTGAGCATGAAGAGCTCCCCCTTGCCCACGAGCTGGCGGGGGAGGGGGAAGATCTCCTCCACCTGCTGGTCGGCCGTGATGGGAACCCCGGCGGCGATGCGTCCGACGAGAGGGACGAGGGCCGCGTCACCGAGCGCCGGCGCGGTGTCGGCCGGGTTCTCGGCGGCGGCACCGGGCAGGTCGATGAGCACCTCCATCGCGCGCGTCTTGCCCGGGTCGCGGCGCAGGTAGCCGCTGAGCTCGAGCTGATTCAGCTGGTGGGTGACGCTCGAGAGCGACTTCAGTCCGACCGCGTCGCCGATCTCGCGCATGCTCGGCGGGTAGCCGTGCCGCGCGATGGAGCGCTGGATCACCTCGAGGATCGCGAGCTGCTTGTCGCTGAGGTTCTTGCGCCGCCGGGTTTGCGGCCGTTCGCGGCCGGCGGCGGTCGTCGCGTCGGTCATCTGAGCTCCCCTCGCGCCGCGCATTCTGCGGCGGAAATTCGAATGTCGGAGGTTGGTGATGAGGTCTCCGTGTCGAAACCGTATCCGGTGGACGACCCGAATGACACGGAGCCTCACGCGTGTCGCGTTCGATTCGTCTGCGATCACAGCCGGTGTTGACACTCGAAAGTATCGAAGATAGATTCGGAATACAGATTCGCACCACCGCCCTCCCGGCCGAGGGTGGGGTGCGAATCTCTCCCCACCAAGGAGCACACCATGAGCAGCATCACCTTCACCGCCCCCACCACTCGCCTGCGTCTGACCGCACGTGGTCGCCGTGTCGTGGCGTTCCTCGCCGCGCTGCCCGTGGTGGTCGCTCTCGCCATCGCCGTCGTCGGAGGTGGGTCCGCGCTCGCGTCGAGCGAGAGCGGTGCCCCGAGCGGCTCGTTCGCCGAGATCACCGTGATGAGCGGCGAGACCCTCTGGTCGATCGCCGAAGACGTGGCTCCCGAGGCTGATCCCCGCGATGTCGTGGCGCAGATTTCGCGCCTGAACGCCCTCGACGGCGGAGCGGTCTCGGCGGGCCAGCGCATCGCCATCCCCACCGAGTACCTCGCCGCGCCCTGAGGCGTCGGCTGATCGTCGCGGCGGCCTACCATTGGTGGGGTGACTGTGCGCCTCGACGACCTCCCTCTTCGCGATGATCTCCGCGGGATGACGCCCTACGGCGCTCCGCAAGCGGCTCTGCCCGTGGCCCTCAACGTGAACGAGAACACGCACCCCGTTCCGGCGGAAGTGGCCGACGACATCCTGGATGCCGTCGCCCGGGCGCTGCGTGACGTCAACCGGTATCCCGACCGGGAGTTCACCGGGCTCCGTGAGGCCTTCGCCGGCTACCTCGGTCACGGCTTGACGCCCGAACAGATCTGGGCGGCCAACGGCTCGAACGAGGTGCTTCAACACGTCCTGCAAGCCTTCGGCGGGCCCGGACGGACGGCCATGGGCTTCGCGCCGACCTACTCGATGTACCCGATCCTCACGCGCGCGACCGGGGCGCGCTGGATCGCGGGAGAGCGCGCGCACGACTTCACGCTCAGCCCCGAGTCGGCCGCGGCCCAGGTACGGGAGCAGCGTCCCGACATCGTGTTCCTGTGCGCGCCGAACAACCCCACGGGGACGCCGCTTCGACTGGACGTCGTCGAGGCGGTCTACGACGCGACCGACGGGATCGTCATCGTCGATGAGGCGTACCAGGAGTTCGCGCCCCGCGACGAGCCGTCCGCCGTCACTCTGCTGCCCGGCCGTCCTCGACTCGTCATCTCGCGCACGATGAGCAAGGCCTTCGCCTTCGCCGGTGCACGCGTGGGTTACCTCGCCGCCGATCCGGCCTTCGTCGACGCCCTGCGCCTCGTGCGGCTCCCGTACCACCTGAGCGCCCTCACCCAGGCCGCGGCGACGGCGGCGCTCGGCCACGCCGACACCATGCTGTCGATGGTCGACGAGATCGTCGCTCAACGCGACCGGATCTCGGCCACGGTGTCGGCGCTCGGCTACTCGGCGCACGAATCGTGGACCAACTTCGTGCTCTTCGGCGGTGTCGACGACCCCGCCGCCACCTGGAAGGCGTTGTACGACCGCGGCGTCCTCATCCGCGACGTCGGCATCGCGCACCACCTGCGCGTCACGGCGGGCACGGCCGACGAGACCACCGCGTTCCTCGATGCCCTCGCCTCGGTAGGATCGCGGTCATGACCGGCCCCGCCACGCCCCGCACCGCTTCTCTCACACGCGAGACGAGCGAGTCGCACATCGAGCTCGAGCTCGACCTCGACGGACGCGGTGCCAGTGACATCCAGACCACGGTCCCGTTCTTCGATCACATGCTGACGGCGTTCGCCAAGCACTCGCTGACCGACCTCCGCGTGCGCGCCACCGGCGACACGCACATCGACGCACACCACACCGTCGAAGACACCTCGATCGTGCTCGGTCAGGCGATCCGTCAGGCACTCGGCGACAAGTCGGGCATCGCGCGGTACGGCGACGCCCTGGTTCCCCTGGACGAGGCGCTCGCTCAGGCGGTCGTCGACATCAGTGGCCGCCCCTACCTCGTGCACACGGGTGAGCCCGCGGGCTTCGAGCACCACCTGATCGGTGGTCACTTCACGGGCTCGCTGGTTCGGCACTCGTTCGAGGCGATCTCGATCCACGCGGGTCTCACGGTGCACGTGCGTGTCCTCGGGGGGCGTGATCCGCACCACATCGCCGAGGCCGAGTACAAGGCACTCGCGCGCGCGTTCCGCCAGGCGAAGGCGCTCGACCCGCTGGTCGACGGCATCCCGAGCACCAAGGGAGCACTGTGACATCCAGGCCGCTCGTCGCTGTCCTCGACTACGGTTCCGGCAACGTCCACTCCGCTGTCAAAGCCCTGATCGAGGCCGGTGCCGATGCGCGACTGACCTCCGACCGCTCTCTGCTCCTGGATGCCGACGGTTTGCTCGTCCCTGGTGTCGGCGCGTACAGCGCCGTGATGGGCGCGCTGAACGAGAGCCGCGGCGGCGAGATCATCGACCGCCGTCTCGCCGGCGGTCGCCCGGTGCTCGGTATCTGCGTGGGCATGCAGGTCATGTTCGAGCGCGGCATCGAGCGCGGGGCCGACACCGAGGGCCTGGGGGAGTGGCCGGGTACCGTGGCCGAGCTCGAGGCCCCGGTGCTCCCGCACATGGGGTGGAACACCGTGGCATCCGGAGCCGGTTCCCGCCTGTTCGACGGGATCGAGAACGAGCGCTTCTACTTCGTGCACTCCTACGCGGCGCAGGAGTGGTCGCTCGAGGTGACCCCGCCGTTCCCCGAGCCCGTTCTGACCTGGTGCACCTACGGGGCGCCGTTCCTCGCGGCGGTCGAGAACGGGCCGCTGTCGGCGACGCAGTTCCATCCCGAGAAGTCGGGCGAGGCCGGCATCCGGCTCCTTGCCAATTGGATCGACGGGCTGCGCACGACTACTGTGTGACCTCGTGCCCAGGCTCGGCGAGATGCGCCGACGGGCCCGAGGAGCCATGAACGATTTCGCGTCCACGCCCGAACTTGTGCTGCTTCCGGCGGTCGATGTCGCCGACGGCAAGGCCGTCCGCCTCACCCAGGGAGAGGCCGGTACCGAGACCAGCTACGGCGACCCCGTCGACGCCGCGGCGGACTTCGCACGCCAGGGCGCGCAGTGGATCCACCTCGTCGACCTCGACGCGGCTTTCGGTCGAGGCAGCAACGCGAACGTCATGCGCAAGGTCATCAAGCAGGTCAAGGGCGTGCAGGTCGAGCTCTCCGGCGGCATCCGCGACGACCGTTCGCTCGAAGCGGCACTCGAGAGCGGCGCGAGCCGCATCAACCTCGGCACCGCGGCGCTCGAGAACCCCGAGTGGGCAGCCGACGTCATCAACCGCTACGGCGAAGCGATCGCCGTCGGTCTCGACGTCCGCGGGACCACGCTCGCGGCGCGCGGCTGGACCCGCGACGGCGGCGACCTCTGGACCGTCCTCGACCGCCTCGAGGACGCCGGCTGCAGCCGCTACGTGGTCACCGACGTCACAAAGGACGGCACGCTCCGCGGCCCCAACATCGAGCTGCTGCGCGAGATGACGCAGCGCACGCCGAAGCCGATCGTCGCTTCGGGCGGCGTGTCGAGCCTCGACGACATCGCGGCGCTCCGCGAGCTCGTGCCGCTGGGCGTCGAGGGCGCGATCGTCGGCAAGGCGCTCTACGCGGGCCAGTTCACGCTGGCCGAGGCACTGGATGTCGCCGGACACTGACGATCCCCACGGCGCCCACGCGCACGGTGCCCACGCGCACGGCGCCCACGCGGATTCGGCCGGTGTCCCATGGGAGGGGCGCAGCTTCCAGGCCAATCCCCACTCGGGCGACGACGGCTCGGCCGACCCCGCGTTGTTGGCGGCCCTGCTCGCGTTCCGCGCGGGGGAGGGCGACGCACGCGCGGTGGTCGACGCCTACCGCGAAGCGCGCCTGCTGATCCCCCTCGTCGCCGAGAAAGGCGATCACGGCGTCGGGGCGCACGGACTCGCGGTCGACAAGACCCAAGAGCTGTCGATCGTGACGGTGGCGGCTCCCGACGGTCGCAAGGTGCTACCCGTGTTCACGTCCGTCGCGGCTCTTCAGACATGGGATGCCACGGCCCGCCCCGTCCCCGCGGACGGCCGCCGCACGGCCCTGGCCGCGGCGTCCGAGGACACCGAGCTCATCGTGGTCGACCCGGCCTCCGAAACGGAGTTCGTCCTGCGCCGCCCCGCGGTCTGGGCCATCGCGCAGGGCGAGCCGTGGGAGCCGGCGCACACGTCGCCGACGATCTTCACCGGACTGCAGGAGAGCATCTCGGGGGAGCTCGCTGTGCTCGATCTCGCGGTCGAATCGGGCGATCCAACGGGCCGCCTGCGCGGCCCCGAGCTGGTGGTGCATCTGCAGCTGATGTCGGGCCTCGAACAGGAGGAGCTGGATGCCGTGCTGGCGCGCATCGCGCGCCGCTGGTCGGCCGACGATCGCATCGCCGTGCTCGTCGACTCCCTCACGGTCAAGTTGCACCGCAGCTCCGACGCCTGACCCGCATAGCACTCCGACGGTGTGAGGGTCGCCCTCCGCGGTCCCGGTCCCTTCGACAGGCTCAGGGACCTCGGCTCCGGCAGACCACCCCACGGTCCACCGAGCCGCCCCTCTTCCCGCGGATGTCAGGGAGGAGCTGTCCTGCGGTGGCGCAGGGCGAAGGGATGCCATTCTCCCGAGGCAATCGGGGTAGGGGCCCTGCTCTTGCCTCGGGAGGATGGCATCCCGGAGTCCGGTACCTCCCCAGAACGAGCGACCTACGTGACGGGACCCGTCCACTTCTCGCCCGGACCCTTACCGATCGGGTCCTGAATGGTCGACGCCTCGCGGAACGCGAGCTGCAGCGACCGCAGCCCGTCGCGCAGGGAGCGCGCGTGCATGTCGCTGATCTCGGGGGCGCCGGCGGTGATGAGGCCGGCGAGGGCGTTGATGAGCTTGCGGGCCTCGTCGAGGTCGAGCTGCTGCGTCGGATCGTCGGCCAGGCCGGTCTTCACCGCCGCGGCGCTCATGAGGTGGACGGCGGCGGTCGTGATGACCTCGACGGCGGGGACGTCGGCGATGTCGCGGGTGGCCGAGGCCGCGGCGCGCTCCTGTTCCTCCCAGCGGGCGAGACGCTCGTCTTCGGCTCCGTGGCGGTGCGCGGAGTGGTCGTCGGCGGGCTGGTCGGAGGGGATCGTGTCCACGTGAATCTCTCTGCTAGACTATGGCGGGCTTCGGAGTGTCTCACTCCGTACGAAAGAGGATCACATCCCACCCGCGCTTGCCGCTCCAGGCTACCGGGTTCCCGCACTCCGCTCCGTTTCGCACGGGGTCGTCTGGGTGCAGAAGCCGGTGCTGACAGCGCCGTGCCGGGTGGCGTGTGTACTCCTCTTCGCCCGCGATTCGATCGGATCGCGGCGGCCACCACCCGCACACAAGAGGAGTTCCGCATCAGCGATCCCCGCACCAACGAGCGCATCCGAGTCCCGGAGGTCCGTCTCGTCGGACCCAACGGCGAGCAGGTCGGCATCGTCCGAATCGAAGCTGCGCTGCGCCTGGCCCAGGAAGCGGACCTCGACCTGGTCGAGGTTGCGCCGAGCTCGAAGCCTCCCGTGGTCAAGATCATGGATTACGGCAAGTTCAAGTACGAGGCCGCGCAGAAGGCCAAGGAAACGCGTCGTAACCAGGCCAACACGGTCCTCAAAGAGGTCCGGTTCCGCCTCAAGATCGAGGCTCACGACTACATCACCAAGCTCAAGCGCGCCGAGGGCTTCCTTCAGGCGGGCGACAAGGTGAAGGCGATGATCCTGTTCCGCGGTCGCGAGCAGTCGCGTCCCGAGCAGGGTGTGCGCCTGCTCCGCAAGTTCGCGGAAGATGTCGCCGAGTTCGGCACCGTCGAGTCCAACCCCACGATCGACGGCCGCAACATGGTGATGGTGGTCGCCCCGCACAAGAACAAGTCCGAGGTCAAGACCGAGCAGAACGCGCAGCGCGCGGCGAACCGCGAGGCGGCGCGCAGCGCTGCCCGTGGCGACTCGGCCCCGGAAGAAACGCCCAGCTCGGCCCCCGCCGAGTAAAGCTCCCCAGACTCCCGCTCCGTCGGGAACACCAACGAAGGAAGACAGATGCCGAAGCAGAAGACCCACTCGGGCGCCAAGAAGCGCTTCAAGCTGACCGGTAGCGGCAAGCTCATGAAGCAGCAGGCCGGCATGCGCCACAACCTCGAAGGCAAGGCCTCGAAGCGCACCCGCCGCCTGAACCAGGAGCAGGTCCTGGCCGCCGGTGACTCGAAGGTCGCCAAGAAGCTCCTCGGTCTCTGAGCGCCGACGCACGTTAGGAAGAAACAGAAATGGCTAGAGTCAAGCGGGCAGTAAACGCCCACAAGAAGCGTCGCGTCATCCTCGAGCGCGCCTCCGGTTACCGCGGTCAGCGTTCGCGCCTGTACCGCAAGGCCAAGGAGCAGGTCACCCACTCCCTGGTGTACGCGTACCGTGACCGTCGCAAGCGCAAGGGCGACTTCCGTCGTCTGTGGATCCAGCGCATCAACGCTGCGTCCCGCCAGAACGGCCTCACGTACAACCGCTTCATCCAGGGCCTCGGCCTCGCGGGTGTCCAGGTCGACCGTCGTATGCTCGCCGAGCTCGCCGTGAACGAGCCCGCCGTGTTCGCCTCGCTGGTTCAGACCGCGAAGGCGGCGCTGCCCAGCGACGTCAACGCTCCGAAGACCGCGTAAGACGCGTCCTCGCACCGAACGGGCGTCCTCTGCGGAGGGCGCCCGTTCGTCGTTTCCGCGCGGCATCCGGGGGTCTATGCCGCCCACGTCATACACTGAGGACGTGCTTGAGAACCCCCGTTCGCCGCGGGTGCGCGCCGTGGCCAAGCTCAGCAAGCGCGCCGCCCGTCAAGAGACCGGCCTCTTCCTCCTCGAGGGTCCGCAGGCCGCGCGCGAAGCCCTCGCGTGGGCTCCCGAGACCATGCTCGAGCTCTACGCGACCCCGACGGCTCTCGAGAAGCACACCGATGTGCGCGATGCCGCCGAGCGAGCGGGCGTCGACCTGCAGTACACGACCGAGGCGGTCCTGGATGCCATGGCCGACACGGTCACGCCCCAGGGCATCGTCGCGGTGGCCCGGCAGACTCCGACGGCGTTGAAGGACGTGCTCGCGGGCAACCCGCGCCTCATCGCGATCTGCGAGGAGGTGCGCGATCCCGGCAATCTCGGCACGATCATCCGCGCCGCGGACGCCGCTGGTGCCGATGCCGTCGTCCTCACGGGACGCACCGTCGATCCGTACAACCCGAAGGTCGTGCGATCGACCACCGGTTCGCTGTTCCACCTTCCCGTCGCGGTCGACCTCGATCTCGCCGACGTCGTGGCGCGAGCGCACGAGGCCGGGTTGCGCGTGGTCGCCGCCGATGTCGACGGCGACGACTTCCTGGCATCCCGAGACCTCCTGTCGGAGCCGACGGCATGGCTGTTCGGCAACGAGGCGCGGGGACTGGACGACACGGCGCTCGCTCACGCGGACCTGTCGTTGCGCCTGCCGATCTACGGCCGTGCCGAGTCTCTGAACCTCGCGACGGCCGCGAGCGTGTGCCTGTACGAGACCGCCTTCGCTCAGCGCGCGCGGTGACCCCGCGGGACGTTCCCGGCTGTTACAGAACGGTTAAGGCGTGCGCCAGAGGCTGGTCGGACGCACATCATCCTCATAGGGTGAACGCATGGCATCCGTTCCCCCGGCGGGCCCTGAGCCCCTTGTCGTCGTCTCCGATGTGCAGAAGCACTACGGCCAGTTTCAGGCGCTGAAAGACATCAATCTCACCGTCGACCGTGGTGAGGTCGTCGTCGTCATCGGTCCCTCCGGATCGGGTAAGTCGACGCTCTGCCGCACGATCAACCGCCTCGAGACGATCACGAGCGGGTCGATCACCATCGACGGTGCGCGCCTGCCCGAAGAGGGCAAGGCGCTCGCGAAGCTGCGTGCCGATGTCGGCATGGTCTTCCAGTCGTTCAACCTCTTCTCGCACCTGACGATCCTCGAGAACGTCACGCTCGGTCCCATCAAGGTCCGCAAGCTCAAGAAGGCGGATGCCGAGAAAGAGGCGCGGGCATTCCTGGAACGTGTGGGCGTCGGTCACCAGGCCGACAAGCTCCCCGCCCAGCTCTCGGGCGGTCAGCAGCAGCGTGTCGCGATCGCTCGCGCACTGGCGATGAAGCCGAAGGTCATGCTGTTCGACGAGCCGACTTCGGCCCTCGACCCCGAGATGATCAACGAAGTGCTTGACGTCATGGTCGGTCTCGCCAAGGACGGCATGACCATGATCGTCGTCACCCACGAGATGGGCTTCGCGCGAAAGGCCGCGAACCGGGTGGTCTTCATGGCCGACGGGCAGATCGTAGAGCAGGCGGCTCCCGAGCAGTTCTTCACGAACCCGCAGTCCGACCGTGCGAAGGACTTCCTCTCGAAGCTCATCACGCACTGATCGAAAAGGCGACGAACAAGGAGGTTCTCTCGCCCCAACTCGTGTCACCTTTCCCCCCCGGCCGACCCGAACGCGCCGTCACCGACCCCTTTCCGCACAGCACACGTAACCAAGGAGACATCACATGCGTAGAACTCGTACTCTCACGGGCCTCGGCGTCCTCGCCGCGAGCCTGCTCGCCCTGACGGCTTGCAACAGCGGCACCCCCGGCTCGCCCGATGCCGGATCCGACGGCGGCAGCAGCGACGCCCCGGTCTACGGCGCGGTCGCCACCGACGTCACCATCGAGAACAGCCCGACGTTCGACAAGATCAAGGCGGCCGACAAGGTCGTCATCGGCGTCAAGGAAGACCAGCCCGGCCTCGGCTACCTCGACCCCGTCACGGGCGAGCGCAAGGGCTTCGATGTCGACATCGCGCGGTGGATCGCCGCGTCGCTCGGATACGACCCGGCCGACAGTGCCAAGGTCGAGTACAAGGCGATCGCCTCGGCGAACCGCGAGCAGGCGATCATCAACGGTGACATCGACTACTACGTCGGCACCTACTCGATCACCGACAAGCGCAAGGAGCAGATCGCCTTCGCCGGGCCCTACTTCCTCACGGGCCAGGGCCTGCTCGTCGCCGCCGACAACGACACCATCACCGGCAAGGACTCGCTGACCGCCGACACCACGGTGTGCTCGGTCACCGGCTCGACGCCGATCCAGCGCATCCGCGAAGAGACACCCGCCAAGGTCGTCGAGTTCGACACCTACTCGCAGTGCGTCGAGAAGCTGAAGAACGGCGAGGTCGACGCGGTGACGACCGACGAGGCCATCCTTCTCGGCTACGCCGCTCAGGACCCCGACAACCTCAAGATCGCGGGCGAGCCCTTCAGCGAGGAGCGCTACGGCGTCGGCCTCGCCAAGGGCGACACCGCGTTCCAGGAGTTCGTGAACACCATGTTCACCGACGGCGGCTCCACCTGGGAGGCCATCTTCGAGAAGAACCTCGGCGCCTCGGGTGTCAAGGGCGAGCAGCCGGCGGTCGACCCCGTCAGCTGAGCCCCTCGTGCGGGCGGCGAGTGATCGCCGCCCGCACGCACTCCGCTCGATCGAACGACGAAAACAGAACGGACACCCTTCGGTGAATCAGATCTTCGACTACCCCGACCTGTGGGCGCAGGCGTTGTGGGGGACCGTCGTGCTCTTCCTGGGCGGCGGTCTGATCGCTCTCGTGTTGGGCTTCATCGTCGGGGCGATGCGGGTGTCGCCGATTCCGATCGCCCGCGCCGTGGGTGCGGTCTACGTGAACTGGATCCGCAACACCCCGCTGACGCTCGTGCTGTTCTTCTTCGCCTTCTGCGTCCCGCTGCTGATCGAGGTGCCGCGCGGGAGCTTTCTCGCCCTCGCCGTCTGCGGCCTCGGCATCTACACGGCGACGTACGTCGCCGAGACGATCCGCTCCGGCATCAACACCGTCCCCGTCGGACAGGCCGAAGCCGCCCGCGCCCTCGGCCTCGGTTTCGGCCAGGTCATGTCGCTCGTCGTCCTCCCGCAGGCGACGCGTTCGGTCATCCCGCCGATGATGAGCGTCTTCATCGCCCTGTTGAAGAACACCACCGTCGCGTCCGGCTTCTCGGTGGTCAACCTCGGCAACATCCGCGCCGTGATGAGTGAGAACGGCGAGAACCAGCTCATGACGATCATCCTGGTCATGGCCGTCTTCGTCCTCCTGGTGCTCGTGCTCTCGGCCCTGCAGCGCGCCGCCGAGAAGAAGTGGAAGGTCGCCCGATGAGCTCCTCCGTCCTCTACGACCTTCCGGGCCCCCGCGCCCGGATGCGCAACCGCATCCTCGGTGCGGCCACTCTGCTGCTCGTCGTCGCCGTCATCGGCTTCGTCGTCTGGCGCTTCCTCGACACCGGCCAGTTCTCGGCCACCAAGTGGAACGTCTTCACCTACACGGCGATCTGGGTGCGTTTCGGCGAGGCGACGCTGGCCACCCTCGCGGCCTTCGCGGCTGCCGCGGTCGGCGCCGTCGTGCTCGGGTTCATCCTCGCGATCGGGCGCATGTCCGATCACGCCTGGGTCCGGATGCCGGTCGGCTGGATCGTCGAACTGCTCCGGGCTGTCCCGGTGCTGATCTTCATGCTGCTGCTCTATTACGGTCTGCCCGTCATCGGGCTGAAGGTGTCGCCGTACTGGGCCGTCGTGATCGCGCTCATCGCCTACAACGGCTCGGTGCTCTCCGAGGTCATCCGCGCCGGTGTCGAGTCGCTCCCGCGCGGACAGAGCGAGGCCGGTTACGCCATCGGTCTCCGCAAGGCCGGAGTCATGCGGCTCGTCCTGCTGCCTCAGGCCATTCGCGCCATGCTGCCCGTGATCATCGCGCAGCTGGTCGTCACGCTGAAGGACACTGCGCTCGGCTTCATCATCACCTATCCCGAGCTGCTCTACTTCGCGCGTCAGCTCGGGTCGAACGGCGAGTACGGGTCGCCGCTCATCCCCGCCGCGATGGTGGCCAGCGTGATCTACGTCGCCATGTGCCTCGCGCTGTCGTACGCCGCCCACCGCGTCGAGATCGGTCTGCGCCGCTCGCCCAAGGCGACGCGCGTCGCCGGCGCCGAGCCTCCCGGGCAGACCGGAACCGACACCGAGCTGATCGTCGCGCAGCGCGGCCTCGGCAAGTACGACGCCTCCGGGCTCTGAGCATCGACGGGCGGGGGAGTGTCCCCGCCCGTCGGTAGACTCTCATCTCGTGTCCGACGCACCCGAGATCACCCCCGAGGCCGTCGCCTCCGCCGTCGATGCCGCGCTCGCGGCCATCGCCGCGGCCGCGACCACGGCCGACCTGAAAGCCGCCCGCTCCGCGCACACCGGTGAGCAGTCCGCCCTGGCGCGGCTGAACGCCCAGATGCGCCACGTCGCCCCCGACCAGAAGGCCGCGTTCGGCAAGCTCGTCGGCCAGGCCCGCGGCCAGGTCAACCAGGCGCTCGCCGCCCGTGAGACCGCGCTCGCCGAGGCCGAGACGGCCGCGAAGCTCGAGGCCGAGCGCATCGACGTCACCGCGCTGCCGCAGCGCGCGCGCGTCGGGGCACGGCATCCGATCTCGCTCCTGCAGGAGCAGGTCTCCGACATCTTCGTCGGCATGGGGTGGGAGATCGCCGAGGGTCCCGAGCTCGAGCACGAGTGGTTCAACTTCGACGCGCTGAACGTCGACCCCGATCACCCGGCGCGCACGATGCAGGACACCTTCTACGTCGATCCGGTCGCGCGGCACCTGGTGTTGCGTACCCAGACGTCACCCGTGCAGATGCGTTCGATGCTCGAGCGCGACATTCCGATCTATGTGCTGTCCCCGGGCCGCGTCTACCGCACCGACGAGTTCGACGCGACGCACCTCCCCGTCTTCACGCAGTTCGAGGGGCTCGTCATCGACAAGGGCATCACGATGGCCCACCTCAAGGGCACGCTCGACCACGCCGCGCGCGTGCTGTTCGGCCCCGAGGCGAAGACGCGTTTCCGCGCCAACTTCTTCCCCTTCACCGAGCCGAGCGCCGAGCTCGACCTGTGGCACCCCACCTTCAAGGGCGGGGCGCGCTGGATCGAGTGGGGCGGCTGCGGCATGGTGAACCCCAACGTCCTGCGCGCCGCCGGCATCGATCCCGAGGAGTACTCGGGCTTCGCGTTCGGCATGGGCATCGAGCGCACGCTCATGTTCCGCAGCGACGTGCAAGACATGCGCGACATGGCCGAGGGCGATGTCCGTTTCAGCGAGCAGTTCGGAATGGTGGTCTGATGCGCGTCCCGCTCTCCTGGTTGCGCGAGTACGTCGACGTGCCCGCGGATGCCACGGCCGACGATGTCCTCGCGGCTCTGGTCTCCGTCGGCTTCGAAGAAGAAGACGTTCACCGCTTCGAGCTCGCAGGCCCCATCGTCGTCGGCGAAGTGATCGAGTTCACGCCCGAGCCGCAGTCGAACGGCAAGACCATCCGCTGGTGCCAGGTCGACGTGGGCGACGAGCACGGCGGGGTGCGCGGCATCGTCTGCGGCGCGGGCAACTTCTTCCCCGGCGACAAGGTCGTGGTGACCCTTCCCGGCTCGGTGCTGCCCGGGCCGTTCCCGATCGCCGCACGCAAGACGTACGGCCACGTGTCCGACGGCATGATCGCCTCGGCGAAGGAGCTGGGGCTCGGCAGCGAGCACAGCGGCATCCTGCGTCTGGTCGACCTCGGGATCGACGCGCCGGTGGGGACGGATGCCATCGCCCTGCTGGGTCTGGACGACATCGCCGTCGAGATCAACGTGACGCCCGACCGCGGGTACGCGCTGTCGTTGCGCGGGGTGGCGCGCGAGTACTCGCACGCCACCGGCGCGGACTTCCGCGACCCGGGGACGGGGCACGACGACGCCGTCGCGCGGATTCCCTCGGGCTTCCCGATCGCGGTGGACGACCGCGCGCCGATCCGCGGACGTCAGGGCGCGACCGAGTTCGTCGCCCGCATCGTGCGCGACGTCGACCCGTCGCGTCCGACGCCGCCGTGGATGATCACGCGCCTGTCGCTCGCCGGCATCCGCTCGCTCGGTGTGCTGATCGACATCACCAACTACGTCATGCTCGAGCTCGGCCAGCCGATCCACGGCTACGACCTCGACCGTCTGCAGGGCGGCATCACGGTGCGCCGCGCTGAAGAGGGCGAGAAGCTCGAGACGCTCGACGGGCAGGTGCGCACCCTCAGTGCGGAAGACCTCCTCATCACCGACGAATCGGGACCGATCGGTCTCGCCGGCGTCATGGGCGGCGGCCCGACCGAGATGAGCGACGCGACCCGCAACGTGCTCATCGAGGCCGCGACCTTCGACCAGGTCTCGATCGCCCGCACCGCGCGTCGGCACAAGCTGCCCTCCGAAGCTTCGCGGCGTTTCGAGCGCGGTGTCGACCCGCTCGTTCCCTACGTCGCGGCCGAGCGTGTGGCCTCGCTGATGGTCGAGCTCGCGGGCGGCACGCTCGATACGGAGCTCGGGGGGGCGCTCGGCGCGCCCTACCGCCGTGACCCGATCACCCTCCCCGCGGGCTTCGTGTCGGGCCTGATCGGTGTCGAGTACACCGACGACGAGATCGTGTCGGCGCTGCGGCTCATCGGGTGCACGGTCGACGAGCGCGACGGCGGCTGGTCGGTGACGGCTCCCTCGTGGCGCCACGACCTCTCCGACAAGTGGACGCTGGCCGAAGAGGTGGCGCGCATCGAGGGCTACGACCGCATCCCGTCGGTGCTGCCCACGCCGCCCTCGGGTCGCGGCCTCACGTCCGCGCAGCAGGGGCGTCGCCGCGTGGCGAACGCGCTCGCGGCCGCCGGTTTCGTCGAGACGCCGTCGTTCCCCTTCACGACCGAGGAGCAGAACGCCCTCCACGGCTCGCCCTCGGGAGAGAAGCTGCCGAGCGTCAAGCTCGCGAACCCGCTCGACGGCCTCGCGCCGTTCCTGCGCCGGTCGCTCGTCCCGGCGATGCTGCAGGTCGCGCACCGCAACGTCTCGCGCGGCATCGTCGACCTGGCGCTGTTCGAGATCGGCACGGTGTTCCTCCCGAAACCCGGCGTGCAGTACGGCACTCCGTCTGTCCCGCCGCTCGCGGTGCGTCCGGACGCCGCGACGCTGACGGCTCTGGATGCCTCGATCCCTCCGCAGCGGCGGCACGTCGCCGTCCTGCTGACGGGACACACCGTCGCGAAGCAACCCGGCCAGGCGGCCGTCGCGGCCGACCTCGCCGACGCGGTCGACGCCGTGCGCGTGCTGGCCGGCGCGGCCGGGCTCGACATCGAGCTCGTCCAGGCGCAGCGCGCGGCCCTTCACCCCGGGCGCACCGCGCGTGTGCTGGCCGGCGGTGTCGACATCGGCTACGTCGGAGAGGTCCTGCCCACGGTCTCGGCGGACGCCGACCTGCCGGGGCGCGTGCTGGTCGCCGAGCTGGACCTCGACGCGATGCTCGATCTCGCTCAGTCGCGCGTCGTCGCGGCCTCCCTGTCGGGCTTCCCGGCGGCGACGCAGGACGTGTCGCTCGTGGTCCCCGTCGATGTCGCGGCCGGCGCCGTCCGTGCCGCGCTGCTCGAGGGGGGCGCTCCGCTCCTCGAGGGCACGCGTCTGGTCGACGACTACCGGGGTCCGGGCCTGGCCGAGGGAACGAAGAGCCTGACCTTCGCGCTGCGCTTCCGTGCCGACGATCGCACCCTCACCGCGGCGGAGGCCACCGAGGCCAAGCTCGCGGGGGTCGCGGTGGCCGCCGAGCGGTTCGGGGCGACGATCCGCGACTGACAGACGTCGAGACCGACGACGGGGCGGGGTGTCCGCGGCGGAGGCCGTGGCATCCCGCCCCTCGCGTACGCGGCCGTCCGTTCGCGCGTCGAGGCGCGCTTATGCTGAACGATGCGCAGGTTCACCTGCGACGTGGGCCTGCCCTCACCGCCGGTATAGGGGGCAGTCGGAAGCAACCAGCGATGAGGGCAGGACTCACAGCATATCCCCCTCTTGTCCCCCAAATGGGGGACAAGAGGGGGATTGCATGCCGTTCTCCCAGCGGAGCCCGCGCGGACCCGCATCCGCACGTGATTTGCCCTGGCCCCGACCGGGCCGATACCCTCGCCAGATGTCGTCGATCGCCGCGTTCAGCTCGGAGCTCTCCGTGAGCACCGCTGCGCTGCGCCGACGTCGGGTCGCACGCCGAGTTTCGGCGACCTCGTAGCCCGCCGGTTGTCGGGCTTGCGGGCGTCGCCGCCCCGGTACGCGCTGAATTTCAGCACCCGCCCCGACTCCTAAGGTAGATACATGACCCTCTCGGTCGCCGTCTCCGGCGCTTCCGGCTATGCGGGCGGCGAGATCCTCCGCCTCCTCGCCGATCATCCCGATGTCGAGATCCGCACCGTCACCGCGCACTCCAGCGCGGGTCAGCCGCTTCTCGCCCACCAGCCTCACCTCCGGTCGCTCGCGCACCTCGAGCTGCAGGCGACGACCCCCGAGATCCTCGCGGGCCATGACGTCGTCTTCCTCGCGCTGCCGCACGGCCAGTCCGCGCAGTACACCGACGCCCTCGCCGACACCCCGCTCGTGATCGACGCGGGGGCCGACCACCGCCTCACCTCGTCGGACGATTGGGCCGCGTTCTACGGCGGCACGCACGCCGAGCCCTGGGCGTACGGCGTGCCGGAGCTGCCCGTCGCGGGCGGCAAGCAGCGCGACAACCTGCGCGGCGTGACGCGTATCGCGGCCCCGGGCTGCAACGCGTCCACCGTGGCGCTCTCGCTCGCGCCGGGCGTCGCCGCGGGTGTCATCGACCCGGGCGACATCGTCTCGGTCCTCGCCGTCGGGCCGAGCGGGGCGGGGAAGGCCGCGAAGACGAACCTCCTCGCCAGCGAGATCCTCGGCACCGCCAATCCCTACGCGGTGGGCGGGACGCACCGGCACATCCCCGAGATCCGGCAGGCGCTCGCCGCGGCCGGAGCGGTGGCCGACGGCATCCGGATCTCGTTCACCCCGGTCCTCGTCCCCATGGCGCGGGGGATCCTCGCGACCTCGTCGGCACCCATTCGGGAAGGGGCGACGGATGCCGAGATCCGCGCCGCGTGGGAGAACGCCTACGCCGATGAGCCCTTCGTCGAGCTCCTTCCGGAGGGCGTCTTCCCGCGGACGGCCGACGTGCTCGGCGCCAACGTCGCCTCGATCGGGCTCGCGATCGATCGGGCGGCGAACCGTGTGATCTCGGTCGCCGCGGTCGACAATCTCGTCAAGGGCACGGCCGGAGCCGCCGTGCAGTCCATGAACATCGCCCTGGGTCTCGCCGAGACCACGGCCCTTCCCCTGAACGGAGTCGCCCCGTGAGCGTGACCGCCCCCGCCGGATTCGAGGCGGCCGGAGTCGCCGTCGGCCTGAAGTCGACGCACGCGCGCGACGTCGCCGTCGTGGTCAATCGCGGCCCTCTCAAGGTGGGCGCCGCCGTCTTCACCTCGAACCGGGCGAAGGCCAACCCGATCCTGTGGTCGGAGCAGGTCGTGAAGGACGGCGTCGTCGAGGCCATCGTGCTCAACTCGGGCGGAGCGAACTGCTTCACCGGGTCGTTCGGCTTCCAGACCACGCACCAGACCGCCGAGCGCGCGGCCGAGCTGCTCGGTGTCGGCGCGGGCGATGTGCTCGTGTGCTCGACCGGCCTCATCGGCACCGGTGACGAGGTCTTCCGCGCGAAGGTTCTCGCGGGCGTCGACCAGGGGATCGCGACGCTCTCGCCCGAGGGCGGCGAGGACGCGTCGCTCGCGATCATGACCACCGACTCGAAGCCCAAGCGGGCCGTGCACGTGGGCGAGGGGTGGTCGATCGGCGCGATGGCGAAGGGCGCGGGGATGCTGGCGCCGGGCCTGGCGACCATGCTCGTCGTGATCACCACCGACGTCGTCCTCGACGCGGCCGAGGCGGACGCGGCGCTCCGCGCCGCGACGCGCGTGAGTTTCGACCGGCTCGACTCGGACGGCTGCATGTCGACGAACGACCAGGTCACTTTGATGGCGAGCGGGGCCAGTGGCATCCGGGTTCCCGCCGAGGAGTTCGCCGAGGCTCTCACCGCGGTATGCGACGATCTCGCGGCACAGCTGCAAGGCGATGCCGAGGGCGCCAGCCATGACATCACCATCCGGGTCGTGAACGCCGCGAGCGAGGACGACGCCGTCGTGGTGGGCCGCTCGATCGCCCGGAACAACCTCTTCAAGGCCGCGGTCTTCGGCAACGACCCTAACTGGGGTCGGGTGCTCGCCGCGATCGGGACGACCGACGCCGCCTTCGACCCGTACGACGTCGACGTCTGGATGAACGGCGTGCGCGTGTGCACCGCCGGCGGTCCGGACCGTCCGCGTGAGGACGTCGACCTGACCCCCCGCGCGACCGACCTCGTCGTCGACCTGCGCGTCGGCGAGGCCGCGGCCACGATCCGCACCAACGACCTCACGCACGATTACGTCCACGAGAACAGCGCCTACTCCTCATGACCCACGTCGACCTCCAAGACACCGATCCCGCCGAAGCCAGCGATCGGGCGGTCACGCTCGTCGAATCGCTGCCGTGGGTGCGTAAGTACCGCGACCAGGTCGTCGTGGTGAAGTACGGCGGAAACGCCATGGTCAGCGACGAGCTGCAGGACGCCTTCGCCGCCGACATCGCGTACCTGCGCTACGTGGGCGTGAAGCCCGTCGTCGTGCACGGCGGCGGTCCGCAGATCTCGTCGATGCTGAATCGCCTCGAGATCCCGAGCGAGTTCCGCGGCGGCTATCGCGTCACCTCGACCGAGGCCATCGGCGTGGTCCGGATGGTGCTCACCGGACAGATCAACCCGCAGCTCGTGGCGAAGGTCAACGCGCACGGACCTCTCGCGACCGGTCTCAGCGGAGAGGACGCCGGCCTGTTCGGCGGTCGTCGCCGCGGCGTGGTCGTGGACGGGGTCGAGCACGACCTGGGCCGCGTCGGCGACGTCGTCACGGTCGACCCGCAGCCCGTGCTCGACCACCTGGCCGCGGGCCGCGTGCCGATCGTCTCGAGCATCGCGCCCGATCTCGACCACCCCGGCAACTCGCTGAACGTGAACGCGGATGCCGCGGCCGCGGCGCTCGCGGTCGCGTTGAACGCGAAGAAGCTCGTCGTCCTCACCGACGTGCCCGGGCTCTACGCCGACTGGCCGAACCGCGACTCGCTCGTGTCGCACCTCACCTCGACGGAGCTGCGCGCGATGGTGCCGAAGCTCGAGTCGGGCATGATCCCGAAGATGCAGGCGTGCCTCGACGCCGTCGACGGGGGAGTGCCCACCGCGGCCATCATCGACGGACGCGTGCCGCACTCGGTGCTCGTCGAACTGTTCACCAGCAAGGGAATCGGAACGGAGGTGGTCGCATGACCACGGCAACCTGGCAGGAAGACGCCGGACGCGACCTCGTCCGGAGCTTCGGCGACCGCATGGCGATGTTCGTGCGCGGCGAGGGCGCCTACCTCTGGGACGCCGACGGGACGAAGTATCTCGACTTCCTCGCCGGTATCGCGGTCAACGCCCTCGGTCACGCGCACCCGGTGTTCGTCGAGGCGATCACCGCGCAGGCGTCGACCCTCGCGCACGTCTCGAACTACTTCGCCACGCCGCCGCAGCTCGCGATGGCCGCGCGCCTGAAGCGGCTCGCCGGCACGGGAGAGTCGGGCCGCGTGTACTTCGGCAACTCCGGGGCCGAGGCCAACGAGGCGGCGTTCAAGCTCGCGCGCCTGCACGGCCGCGGCACCGACCGCACGCGCATCCTGACGCTCAAGGGCGGTTTCCACGGCCGCACGATGGGCTCGCTCGCCCTCACCGGCAAGCCCGCGCTGCAGGCCGACTTCCTGCCGATGGTCCCCGGCGTCGAGCACATCGACGCCACGATCGAGGCCCTCGAGGCCGCGGTCGACGAACGTGTCGCCGCTCTGCTGGTCGAGCCGATCCAGGGCGAGGCGGGCGTCGTCGAGCTCCCCGAGGGGTACCTGCAGGCCGCGCGCGAGATCACCGCGCGCCACGGCGCCCTGCTGATCATCGACGAGATCCAGACCGGTGCCGGGCGCACCGGCGCCTGGTTCGGGTTCCAGCACGCCGGCATCGTGCCCGACGCGATCACCGTCGCGAAGGGCATCGGCGGCGGTTTCCCGATCGGCGCGCTCATCACGTTCGGCGCGGCCAGTGACCTGTTCTTCCCCGGCACGCACGGCTCGACCTTCGGCGGCAACGCGCTGGGCACCGCGGTCGGGGGAGCGGTGCTGCAGGAGATCGAGGCATCCGGTCTCGTCGAGAACGCCGCCCGCCGCGAGGGGGAGATCCGCAACGGCATCGCCGCGCTCGGCTCGCCGCTCGTCGCGGGCGTCCGCGGCCGGGGCCTGCTGCTCGGCATCGGCCTCACGAGCCCCGTCGCCAAGGCCGTGGTCGCCGCGGCCCAGCAGCACGGGCTCGTCGTGAATGCCGCCAACGACGACACCATCCGCATCGCGCCGCCCCTCACGATCGGGGATGCCGAGATCGCGCAGTTCCTCGAGTTGTTCGCGGCCGCGCTCTCCACCGTGTCCGATGCCTTGATCCTCGAAGGAGCTCCCGCGTGACCCGCCACCTGCTGCGCGACGACGACCTGACCCCGGCCGAACAGGCCGAGATCCTCGACCTGGCGATCGAGCTGAAGAAGGACCGCTGGGCGCAGAAGCCGCTCGCGGGCCCGCAGACCGTCGCGGTGATCTTCGACAAGTCCTCGACCCGCACGCGCGTCTCGTTCGCCGTCGGCATCGCCGATCTCGGCGGGTCGCCGCTGATCATCTCGACCGCGAACAGCCAGCTCGGCGGCAAGGAGACGCCCTCCGACACGGCCCGGGTGCTGGAGCGTCAGGTCGCCGCGATCGTGTGGCGCACCTACGCGCAGTCGGGGCTCGAAGAGATGGCGCGCGGGACGCGCGTCCCGGTCGTCAACGCCCTCAGCGACGACTTCCACCCCTGCCAGCTCCTCGCCGACCTGCTCACGATCCGCGAGCACAAGGGCGAGCTGAAGGGGCTGACGCTGTCGTTCTTCGGCGACGGGCAGAGCAACATGGCCCACTCGTACGTGCTCGCGGGCGTCACCGCCGGCATGCACGTCCGCGTCGCGGCTCCCGCGGACTATGCGCCGCGCGCCGACGTGATCGCGGATGCCGAGCGGATCGCCGCCGAGACCGGCGGATCGATCACCCTCAGCGACGACCCCGAGGCCGCGGCATCCGGGGCCGACGTCATCGTCACCGACACGTGGGTGTCGATGGGCAAGGAAGAGGAGAAGCTCGCGCGGATCCGCGATCTGGGCGGATTCAAGGTCACGAGCGAGCTCATGGCCCTCGCCGACGACGAGGCGATCTTCATCCACTGCCTTCCCGCCGACCGCGGCTACGAGGTCGACGCCGAGGTCATCGACGGCCCCCAGAGCGTCGTGTGGGACGAGGCCGAGAACCGGCTCCACGCCCAGAAGGCGCTGTTGGTGTGGCTTCTGCGCCAGAACTGACGTCCCGGCCACGCCGGCTCTGGACCCGTTTCGACGGGCCGGGCCGGCTGGCCGGCGTCGACCTCGCCCGGGGTCTCGCGGTCGTGGGCATGCTGGCCGCGCATCTGCTCGACACCGAGGACTTCGTCGCGGGAGACCCCTCGTCGTGGCTCGACATCGTCAACGGGCGCTCCTCGATCCTGTTCGCGGTCCTCGCGGGCGTGTCGATCTCGCTCGTCACCGGCGGGACGCGACCGGTCGAGGGCTATCGCCAGGTCCGCGCCTCGGCGCGGCTGGCGATGCGGGGCGCGTTGCTCTGGGTCATCGGCATCCTGCTCGTGATGACCGGCGTGCCGGTCTACGTGATCCTGCCCGCGTACGCCCTGCTGTTCGTGCTGTCACTGCCGTTCCTCGGGATGCGCCCTCGGGCGCTCTTCCTCACCGCGGGGGCGCTGGCGCTCGTGATGCCGTGGATCCAGCCCGTGCTCGACGCCGCCCCGATCTGGTCGGGCCGCGGGGGCGACGAGCTGGCAGCGGCTCTCGGCTGGCACTACCCCTTCCCCGTGTGGATCGCCTTCCTGCTCGCCGGGATGGGCCTCGGACGCCTGGACCTCGGGCTGCTGCCCGAGCAGGCGCTGATCGTGCTCTCGGGCTCCGCGCTCACGCTGGCGGGATACGGGCTCGCCCTCGCGACGGCGCCCCTCGTGGCGGGGAACGCCTATCTCTCGACGGTCCTGACCGCCGAGGACCACTCGGCGGGGCTTGGTGAGGTCATCGGCTCGGGCGGCTTCGCGATCGCGGTGATCAGCCTGTGCCTGCTGCTGTGCCGCACGCCGCTGCGCGGGGTCGCGGTCCCGCTCCGCGCCGTCGGCTCGATGCCGCTGACCGCCTACGTCGTGCAGCTGCTGGTGTGGGCCGTCGTCGCTCTGGCCGTGCTCGGTGACACCTCGGATCTGTGGGGGATCCGCGCGCTCGAGCTCTTCGGTCCGCTGACCCTCGGTCTGATCGTCGGGTGCACCGCGTGGGTTCTGACGGTCGGCCGGGGACCGCTCGAAGCGCTCGTCGACGCGATCGTGCGTCTCGTCGTGGGACGGGATGCCGCGGTCTCGAGCGAGCGCTGAGAGTCGGGCCTCGCTGGGCTGGGTCGGTGCTGTCAGTGGCGGGGAGGCGTCCCCGGGCCGTGGGCCGTGCCAAACTCCGGAGGATTTGGGGGTTCGTCCGGTTTTGAGGCCCCGAGGGGGCGGGGAATCGTCGATTGTTCCGGAGTTCGGCACGCGCGGCGGGCCGGCTCGGGGCGGGGCCGCCGGCGGCCGCGTGGCGGGCCGGCCCTCGTCACGGCGACGGCGGCGTCGGCGGCCCTCGGTAGGCTGGGGGCATGAGCAGCGAGACCGGCCAGGCGACGAACGAGGGAGCCCTGTGGGGCGCCCGTTTCTCGGGCGGACCCTCTCCCGAACTGGCGGCGCTCAGCCGTTCGACGCACTTCGACTGGGACCTCGCCCTCTACGACATCGCCGGCTCGCACGCGCACGCCGCGGCCCTCGAGGCTGCCGGATATCTCGACGCGGCAGAGGCCGCGGCCATGCACGCGGGACTCGACGAGCTCGCCGCCCGCGTGAAGGACGGCACGCTGGTCGCCGCCCCCGGCGACGAAGACGTCCACGGCGCTCTCGAGCGCGTGCTCATCGAGACTGTGGGGCCCGCGCTCGGCGGCAAGCTGCGCGCCGGCCGCAGCCGCAACGACCAGATCGCGACGCTCGTGCGTCTCTACCTGCTCGACCACGCGCGCACCCTGACCCGCGAGGTCCTGCGCCTGATCGACGCGCTCGTCGCCCAGGCCGAGGCGAACGACGGAGCCATCATGCCCGGGCGCACGCACCTCCAGCACGCGCAGCCCGTCCTCCTCGCGCACCACCTGCAGGCCTACGGCTGGGCGTTCACGCGCGGCATCGAGCGCCTGCGCGACTGGTCGGTGCGGGCCTCGGTCTCGCCCTACGGCGGGGGAGCGCTCGCCGGAGCGACCCTGGGCCTCGACCCGCAGCTCGTCGCCGACCGATTGGGACTCGCGCGCCCGGCCGAGAACTCGCTCGACGGCACCGCCTCGCGCGACGTCGTGGCCGAGTTCGCGTTCATCACCGCGATGATCGGCGTCGACCTCTCGCGTCTGGCCGAAGACGTCATCCTCTGGAACACCCGCGAGTTCGGCTTCGTCACGCTCGACGACTCCTACTCCACGGGCTCGAGCATCATGCCGCAGAAGAAGAACCCCGACATCGCCGAGCTCGCGCGCGGCAAGGCCGGCCGTCTGATCGGCAACCTCTCCGGCCTGCTCGCCACGCTGAAGGGTCTGCCGCTGGCGTACAACCGCGACCTGCAGGAAGACAAAGAGCCGGTCTTCGACTCGGTGCGCACGCTCGAGCTCGTGCTGCCGGCGTTCTCGGGCATGATCGCGACGCTCCGCTTCCACACCGACCGCATGGCGGAGCTCGCCCCGCAGGGCTTCTCGCTCGCCACCGATGTGGCCGAGTGGCTCGTCCGTCAGGGCGTGGCGTTCCGCGACGCGCACGAGATCTCGGGCGCGCTGGTGCGCGCGTGCGAGGAGCGCGAGATCGGTCTCGAAGACGCCGACGACGCCCTGTTGGCATCCGTCTCTCCGTCGCTCACGCCCGCGGTGCGCGAGGTGCTGACCATCGAGGGGTCGGTGTCGAGCCGCACCGGTGTCGGTGGGACGGCTCCCGAGCGCGTGCGTGAGCAGCGCGAAGAGCTCGTGTCGCGGGCTCAGTCGGCCGCGCGCACGCTGATCGACTGATCAGCTTTTGGCTTATCAAATCCGAACGATAAGCCATAGCCTTATCAGGTGATCTATCGGACTCCCGTGGTGCCCGTGTGAGGCGTCGAGCGACAGACCTGCCGCGTCTGGAAGTCCTTTGGCGGCAACTCGAGAACGTCAACGCGTTGATTCGGCACGCCGACACGAAGCTGACCACGTTGATCGCTTTCGCGGGGGTGGCGGGGGGTGGGCTGTTCGTTGTGTCGGACAGAGCCGACCCCGCATGGGTTGTCTTCTTCTCGGCCCTTTGCGGGCTCCTGATCGCCGCTTCGGGGGTACTCGCCCTCGCCGCTCTTCTCCCGCGTCGACCCTACCGACCCGGGCGTGCGACGGAACACATCTACTTTCGAGCCATCGCGAAAGAGTACGAGGGTCCGGATGCCTATACGGCTAGTGTTCTGAAAGACGGCGTTGACCTGAGCGTCAACCTTGCTCGCCAGATCCAGATCAATGCCGTTATCGCGGACCGGAAGTTCGCATTGAGCAGTGGGGCGACGTTGTGTCTGATGGCCGCGGGACTCCTCCTCGCCGTCGTGGCGGGGCATCAGATGTTTGGGTGAGGCGATGATGAGGGCGCGGCGGCGTTTCCCTGCGGTCGCGGTCGCGCCCTGGCATCCGGGGTCCGATACCCCCGCTGGTAGCCTGAACGGGTGTCTGCACCGATCGATGCGGCGCCCGTGAGCGCCCTCCAGCCCGCCAATGACCCGACTTTCGACAATGTCTGGGACGAGCTGGTCTATCGCGGACTCATCCACGTGTCGACCGACGAGACCGAGCTGCGCGAGCTCCTCGGCGGCGACCCGATCGTCTTCTACTGCGGCTTCGACCCGACCGCGCCGAGCCTGCACCTGGGCAACCTCGTGCAGCTGCTCACCATGCGTCGCCTGCAGCTCGCCGGACACCGCCCGCTCGGGCTCGTCGGCGGCTCGACCGGTCTGGTCGGCGACCCCCGCCCCACGGCCGAGCGCACGCTCAACACGCGCGAGACGGTGGCCGAGTGGGTGTCGCGCCTGCGAGCCCAGGTCGAGCGCTTCCTGAGCTTCGAGGGCGACAGTGCCGCCCGCATGGTGAACAACCTCGATTGGACGGCGCCCCTGAGCGCGATCGACTTCCTGCGTGAGATCGGTAAGCACTTCCGCGTCGGCACGATGCTGAAGAAAGACGCCGTCAGCGCGCGCCTGAACTCCGAGGCCGGCATCAGCTACACCGAGTTCAGCTACCAGATCCTGCAGGGACTCGACTACCTCGAGCTGTACCGCCAGTACGGCTGCGTGCTGCAGACCGGCGGCAGCGACCAGTGGGGCAACCTCACCAGCGGCACCGACCTGGTCCGCAAGGTCGAGGGCGCGTCGGTCCACGCCATCGGCACCCCCCTCATCACCAACAGCGACGGCACGAAGTTCGGCAAGAGCGAGGGCAACGCCATCTGGCTGGATGCCGACATGTGCAGCCCGTGGGCCATGTACCAGTTCTGGCTCAACACCGACGACCGCGACGTGATCGAGCGCCTCAAGGTGTTCACGTTCCTCACGCGCACCGAGATCGAAGAGTACGCGGGACTCGTCGAGAGCGAGCCGTTCCGCCGCGCCGCGCAGAAGCGCCTCGCACGCGAGGTTGTCACGACCGTGCACGGAGCGGAGGCGACCGAAGCCGTCATCGCCGCGACCGAGGCGCTGTTCGGCCAGGGCGACGTGAAGGCTTTGGATGCCGCCGTGCTCCGCACGGCACTCGAGGAACTGCCGAACGCGACGATCGCCCGCGGAACCACCGTCGTCGAGGCGCTGACTGCCACCGAATTGTCGTCGAGCCTCAGCGACGCGCGCCGCGCGATCGCGCAGGGCGGCGTCTCGCTGGACGGCGAGAAGGTGACGAGCGACGACGCCGTGGTGCAGGGGACTCTCCCGGGCGGCGTCTCGGTGCTGCGCCGCGGCAAGAAGACGCTCGCGGGACTCTTCCTCAGCTGACATGCCGTTCACCGTCAGCCACGCGGTCGTCGCCCTGCCCTTCGTGCGGACGCCGCTGGTGCCGGCGGCGATCGCGATCGGCGCGATGACCCCCGACCTTCCGCTGTTCCTGCGCGGAATCGTGCCCCCGTACTCCGTGACCCACGATCTCGCGTGGCTGCCGGTGACGGTCGTCCTGGCGTTCGTGCTGCTTCTCGTGTGGCGCTGCGTCCTGCGCCCCGCGACGCGCGAGCTGCTGCCGCGGCGCATCGCCGAGCGCCTGCCCGACGGATGGGATGCCGGTGCCCCCACGGTCGCGCGCGAGACCGTGCGCGGGGGAGTCGTCGGCATCCTGTGGCTCGTCGTCTCGCTCGCGCTCGGGGTGGTCACGCACGTCGCGTGGGACTTCTTCACGCACGAGGGGCGAGCGGGCGATGCCCTGTTCCCCGCGCTCGAGCAGCAGTGGGGGCCGCTCCTGGGCGTGAAGTGGCTGCAGTACGGCTCGGGGGCGTTCGGGCTGGCGGGGCTGGCGGTCTTCGGGTTGTGGTGGCTGTCGAAGCGCACGGCGGTGCCCGTGCGGCGTGTGGTTCAGGATGCCGTGCGCGCGGTGTGGTGGCTCTCGCTTCCGGTCGCGCTGGTCGGGGCGACACTCGTGGCGCTCGCGGTCGAGGGAGGGTTCGGGGCGGAGTACACCCCGACCCACCTGATCTACGGCGTGCTCGTGAAGGTCGCCGCCGTGTGGGGTATCGCGACCGTGCTCCTCGCCGTTCTCGTGCAGGCGCGGCGTGCGCGGCTCGCGCGGACGGCACGCGGCTGACCCGCGGCGCGCGGCGCGCGCCTCGCGGTGCGCGGCCCGGGGTGCGCGGCTCACGGCGCGGGATGGGCGAGACTGCACACGGCTGACAAATCCACTGCAGCCTGCAGTGGGGATGTCAGCGCGTTGCAGTCTCGCGGAGCCTGGAGCCTGGAGCCCGGCTCCTGCCCGCGGGTCACGCGGGCCGCGGGGCGGGCGGCGGCTAGACTCGACGACGTTATGACGAAGGCGGGAGACTCGGTGTCGGCGAGCACGAAGGGCAGCAAGACGGGCGAAGACGAGGTCATCCTCGGCCCCACCGGTCGTCCCTACCAGGGGTTCCCCACCCCGCCGGCTCTCGACAGCCACGGTCCCGCGCGGATCATCGCGCTGTGCAACCAGAAGGGCGGCGTCGGCAAGACGACGACGACCATCAACCTCGCCGCCTCGCTCGCCGGCTACGGCCGCCGCGTGCTCGCGATCGACTTCGACCCGCAGGGTGCGCTGTCGGCGGGTCTCGGCATCCAGACCCATGACGTGCCGACGATCTACGACCTGCTGCTCGACACCAAGCGCGACCCGCGCGAGGTCATCGTGCAGACGCGTGTCGAGGGTCTCGACGTGCTGCCGGCCAACATCGACCTGTCGGCCGCCGAGGTGCACCTCGTCAACGAGGTCGCCCGCGAGACGATCCTCGCGCGCGTGCTGCGTAAGGTCGCGGCCGACTACGACGTCATCCTCATCGACTGCCAGCCCTCGCTGGGCCTGCTCACCGTGAACGCGCTCACCGCCGCACACGGCGTGCTCATCCCGCTCGAGTGCGAGTTCTTCGCCCTGCGCGGTGTCGCGCTGCTGGTCGAGACCATCGACAAGGTGCGCGACCGGCTGAACCCGGCGATCCAGCTCGACGGCGTGCTGGCCACGATGTACGACCCCCGCACGCTGCACTCGCGCGAGGTGCTCGAGCGTGTCGTCGAGGCATTCGGCGACGACGTGCTCGAGACGGTCATCGGTCGCACGGTGAAGTTCCCGGATGCCTCGGTCTCGGGCATGCCGATCACGGAGTTCGCGCCCGAGCACGCCGCCGCCCAGGCCTACCTGCGGTTGGCGCGGGAGCTGGTCGCGCGTGGCGCCGTCGCCTGACGACACCCGCGTCGCGGCGGCATCCGCCCCCGGTGGCTTCGACGAGCTCAGCCACCTCTCGCGCGAGACTGGTGATCCCGCGACCGAGGTCCCTGAGCCCGTCGAAGGGACCGACGCCGCCGGCTTCCGCGTCACCCTCCCCGTCTTCGACGGACCGTTCGACCTGCTCCTCACCCTCATCTCGCGCGCCGAGCTCGACATCACCGAGGTCGCCCTCAGCCGTGTGACCGACGAGTTCATCGCGTACCTCCGCGACCTCGGTCCCGAGCAGGACCTCGATGAGGCATCCGAGTTCCTCGTGGTCGCGGCGACGCTGCTCGACATGAAGATCGTGGGTCTTCTGCCCCAGGGTGAGCTCGTGGATGCCGAATCCGTGGCGCTGCTCGAAGCGCGCGACCTGCTGTTCGCCCGACTCCTTCAGTACCGGGCGTTCAAGGAGGTGTCGGCGTGGTTCGCGCGGTGCCTGCAGCGCGAGGACCGCCGTCACACCCGGGACGTGCGACTCGACGAGAAGTACCGCGCAGCCGTGCCGGAGCTCGTGTGGACGCTCAGCCTCGACGACTTCGCGGCCCTCGCCGTCGTCGCGATGGCGCCCAAGCAGATCCCCACCGTCGGGCTCGACCACCTGCACGCGCCGCTCGTGAGCATCCGCGAGCAGGCCGCGATCGTCGTGACGCTGCTCCGTTCGGCGGGCACCCTGAACTTCCGCGACCTCGTCGCCGGCGTCACCGAGACCGGCGTCGTCGTCGCGCGGTTCCTCTCGATCCTCGAGCTGTACCGCCACGCGGCGCTGTCGTTCGAGCAGCTCGAGCCGCTGGGGGAGCTGACGCTGCGCTGGACCGCCGAGAGGTGGTCGGAAGAGAACCTCGCCGCCCTGGGAGCCGACTATGACCGCTGACCCGCAGGCCCCGATCCCGGCTCCGCGCGCGAGCGATCCGGCATCCGTCGCCCGTCGTCTGGAGGCGATCCTGCTCGTCGTCGACGAGCCGCAGAGCCTCGTGAGCCTTGCCGCCGCGGTGGGCGCGCCCGTGCCGGCCGTGCGACAGGCGGTCGAGGCGCTCGTCGCGGACTACAACGGCGAGATCGGTGGGCCGGTCCGTGGCTTCGAGCTGCGCGAGGTCGGCGGCGGATGGCGGTTGTACGTCCGCGAGGAGTACGACGACGTCGTGGGCGAGTTCGTGAACACCCAGGCGCCCTCGCGGCTGTCGCAGGCGGCGCTCGAGACCCTGGCCGTCATCGCGTACAAGCAGCCCGTGACGCGGGGGCAAATGGCATCCATCCGCGCCGTGAACGTCGACTCGGTCGTCCGGACGCTGCTCGCCCGCGGGCTCATCACCGAGGTGTTCACCGACCCCGACACGGGGGCGATCCACTATGGGACGACCGACCAGCTGCTGGTCAATCTGGGCATCAACTCGCTCGACGAGCTGCCCCACATCTCGCCGTTGCTCGACGACGGCGCCGACGGATTCGACGGAGAGGTTCTGAAATGACTGACGCTTCGACAGGCTCAGCGACCGGGTGCTCGCGCTCGGCGAGCGGGGGCGAAGAGGGTGTCCGCCTGCAGAAGGTGCTGGCCAATGCGGGAGTGGCCTCGCGGCGCGTCTCGGAAGAGATGATCGTCGCGGGCCGCGTGCGTGTGAACGGCGTGGTCGTGACGGAGCTCGGCTCGCGCATCGACCCCGAGGCCGATCTCGTCGACGTCGATGGCACGGCGATCCAGCTCGACGCGTCGAAGCGCTACGTCATCCTGAACAAGCCCACGGGCGTCGTCAGCTCCATGAGCGACGACCGCGGGCGCCCCGACCTGCGGCGCTACACGAAGGACTGGGACGAGCGTCTGTTCAACGTCGGACGACTGGATGCCGACACCTCGGGCCTTCTCGTCCTGACCAACGACGGCGACCTCGCCCACGTGCTCGCACACCCCTCGTTCGGCGTGACGAAGGTGTACATCGCGAAGGTCGAGGGGCAGGTGCTGCCCCAGACGATCCAGCGGCTGATCAAAGGCGTCGAGCTCGAGGACGGACGGATCGCGGCCGACAAGGCGCGCCTGCTCGACGCGTCGCGCGGCGAGAGCCTTGTCGAACTCACGCTGCACTCGGGCAAGAACCGGATCGTCCGGCGCATGATGGCCGAGGTCGGCCACCCCGTCGTCGAGCTGGTCCGTCGGCAGTTCGGGCCGCTGCACCTGGGAACACTCCCGGTGGGCAAGGCGCGCGAGTTGACTACAGTAGAACGCGGCGCCCTGCTCACGCTGTCCCGTCGGGACGGCGACACTCCCGCGGAGTGAGCCTCCGGGGCGTCTCGCGGTGCGAGGGGCGCCGCCCAGGGCAGGAGACCCGATGAGCGAACCGAACGGAACGTCCGCGCGCGCGGCCGGGCCTTTGGCGACCCGCACGAGCGGCACCGTCCGCGTCGTCGGCTCGGGCCTGCTGGGTGCGAGCATCGGCCACGCGCTCACCGCGCGCGGGGTCGACGTCGTGCTCGTCGACGCCTCTCCCTCGCAGCTGCGCCTCGCGATCGACTACGGCGCGGGCCGCGCCGAGCGCCCCGACGACCGACCGTCACTCATCGTGGTCGCCACGCCGCCCGACGTGATCGCCGATGTCGTGCAGCGTGAGCTGGAGGCGTTCCCGGATGCCGTCGTCACCGACGTCGCGAGCGTGAAGCTCGAGCCGCTGCGGACGCTTCGCGAGCGCGGCGTCGACCTCAGACACTACATCGGCTCGCATCCCATGGCCGGACGCGAGCGCGGGGGAGCGATCTCGGCCCGCGCCGACATCTTCATCGGCCGTCCGTGGGTCGTGTGCCGGGACGCCGAGACCTCCGCGCACGACCTCTCGCTCGTCGAGGGGCTCGCGCTCGATCTCGGCGCGACGCTCATCGAGATGACGCCCGAGGAGCACGACGAGTCCGTCGCGCTCATGTCGCACGTGCCCCAGCTGGTCGCGAGCCTGCTCGCCGGTCGTTTCGTCGAGGCGCCCGACGGATCCCTGCGCCTCGCGGGTCAGGGCGTGCGCGACACGACGCGCATCGCGGCATCCGCTCCCGAACTGTGGGTGCAGATCCTCGGCGCGAACTCGGCACCCGTGGTCGAGGTGCTCGACCAGCTCGCCGCCGACCTGTCCGAGGTCGCCGAGGCGCTGCGCGACCCCGACGTGCCCGGTGCGCGGCGCGCGATCGCCGACACCATCCGCCGCGGTAATGAGGGCGTGGAGCGCCTGCCCGGCAAGCACGGCCAGAACCGCCGTTTCGATACCTTCGTCGTCATGGTCGACGACACCTCCGGCCAGCTGGGTCGCCTCTTCGGCGAACTCGGCGACCTCGACGTCAACGTCGAAGACCTACGCCTCGAGCACTCGCCCGGAGCACCGTTCGGTCTGGCGGAGATCAGCGTCGTCCCCGACGCGGTCCGCCGGGCGGTCGACGGGCTCCAGCAGCGCGGTTGGCGGATTGCGAGCACCACCCATGACTGAATCCCTCCTCAAGCCCGCTCTCGGCGGCCCCGTCGAGGGCTCGTCGGCGGGAGCCCCGGTCGTCGTCGCGATCGACGGCCCCGCCGGCAGCGGAAAGTCGAGCGTGTCGAAGGCCGCGGCCGCGCGCCTCGGCTACGGCTTCCTCGACACCGGAGCCGCCTACCGGGCCCTCGCCTGGCACGCGCTCGAGCACGGCGTCGACACCTCCGACGCCACGGCCGTCCTCGAGGTCTTCGGCGACTTCGACTACGCCATCTCGCTCGACACGACCGACCGCTGGGTGCGCGTCGGTTCCGTCGACGTGACCGCCGCGATCCGCGAGCCCCGGGTCACCGACGCCGTGAGCGGGGTCGCGCGTGTCGCCCCCGTGCGGCACGCCGTGAACGAGCTGTTCCGTCGGCTCGTGGCATCCGCCGCTCTTCCGGGCGTCGTGGTCGAGGGACGTGACATCACGACCGTCGTGTTCCCCGATGCGCCGGTGCGGATCCTTCTGACCGCGGCGCCCGAGGTGCGCGCCGCGCGGCGCAGCGCAGAACTGACGACACAGGATGCCGCAGCCGTCGCCGCCGCGCTGCACAAGCGCGACGCGGCCGATTCCACGGTCGTCGACTTCCTCACCGCCGCTGAAGGCGTCGAGGTCGTCGACTCGACCCACCTCGATTTCGAACAGACCGTCGATGCCGTGCTGAGCGTCGTCGACTCCACGATGGGAGCCCGCGATGGGCGTTGAAGACGAGTACGAGGGCGGGCCCGACCAGCTCGCCGAGAAGATGGCCGAGCTGGACGAGGTCCTCGCCGAACAGCGGGCCGAGGCGCTGCGCGCGGGCCTCGAGGACTTCGACCTCGACGAGGACGATGCGGCGCTCCTCGCCGGTCTCGCCTCGGGCGAGGGAGCGATCGAGTTCCTGCCGGCGCTGCCGGTGGTCGCGATCGTCGGTCGCCCCAACGTCGGCAAGTCGGCGCTCGTGAACCGCATCCTCGGGCGCCGCGAGGCGGTCGTCGAAGACACTCCCGGCGTCACGCGCGACCGCGTCACGTACAAGGCCGAGTGGCTCGACCGCCGCTTCTCGCTCGTCGACACCGGCGGGTGGGAGCCCGACGCGAAGGGCATCGACCGTTCGGTCGCCGCGCAGGCCGAGGTCGCGATCGACCTCGCCGACGTCGTGCTCTTCGTCGTGGACGCCACGGTGGGGGCGACCTCGACCGACGAGCACGTCGTGAAGCTGCTGCGCAAGAGCAAGAAGCCCGTCTTCCTCATCGCCAACAAGGTCGACGACGCCCGCCAGGAGCCCGAGGCCACGGCCTTGTGGAACCTGGGTCTCGGCGAGCCGCACCCCGTGTCGGCGATCCACGGTCGCGGTGTCGCCGACCTGCTCGACGAGCTCATGAAGGTGCTTCCCGACGTCTCGGCCGTCGCGAAGTACGAGATCGGCGGGCCGCGCCGCGTCGCGATCCTCGGTCGCCCGAACGTCGGCAAGTCGTCGCTGCTGAACAAGGCCGCGGGCGAGGAGCGCGTCGTCGTGAACGAGCTCGCCGGCACCACCCGTGACCCCGTGGACGAGGTCGTCGAGCTCGGCGGCAAGCTCTGGACGCTCGTCGACACCGCCGGCATCCGTCGTCGTGTTCACCTGTCGCAGGGCGCCGACTTCTACGCGTCGCTGCGCACCTCGACGGCGCTGGAGAAGTCCGAGGTCGCCGTCGTCGTGCTCGACGTGTCGCAGCCGATCAGCGTGCAGGACCTCAACATCATCGACCTCGTGCTCGAGTCGGGTCGCGCGCTCGTGCTGGCGTTCAACAAGTGGGACCGCCTGAACGACGACGACATGGAGAACCAGGACCGCCGTCGTTACCTCGAGCGCGAGATCGAGCAGGACCTCGCGCACGTCGCCTGGGCTCCGCGCGTGAACATCTCGGCCCGCACCGGCCGTCACCTCGACAAGCTCGTGCCCGCGCTCGAGACGGCGCTGGAGTCGTGGGACACCCGCATCCCCACCGGCAAGTTCAACGCGTTCCTGTCGGAGCTCGTCGCCGAGCACCCTCACCCGCTCCGCGGCGGCAAGCAGCCCCGCATCCTGTTCGGCACGCAGGCGGCGACGCGTCCGCCGACATTCGTGCTGTTCACGACCGGGTTCCTCGACCCTGGTTACCGCCGGTTCATCCAGCGGCGCCTCCGCGAGATCTACGGTTTCGAGGGCACGCCGATCGTGCTGAACATGCGCATCCGCGAGAAGCGCCAGCGCTGATCCGCTCCGAGAACGCCCCGGTCGCCGTTGCGGTGACCGGGGCGTTCTCTCGTTGTTCGCGAAACAATCGCGCGATTTCTCACAGAAACCTCCCAGGAATCGGTACGCTGCATCAGCGGTGGGCTACAGGGTCCGCCCGCGTGCGGCACGTCGGCCGCTGACAAGGGGGATCTCCATGACCAATCTGCAGGCCGAACCGGCACTCGATCAGCCGTACTACGGAGCGCCGTTCGGTGCGGCCGTGCGCCGCATCTTCAAGAAGTACGCGACGTTCACCGGTCGCGCGAGCCGCAGCGAGTACTGGTGGTGGATCCTCGCGAACGGCCTCGTCGTCCTCGTGCTCAACGTGCTCGCGGCCGTGACGGGCGGGGTCACCACGGGCCCGTACGGCGAGGTGCAGCTCGCCGGTGGGATCGGTGTGATCTTCGTCGTGCTGTCGGTGATCTGGGGCCTGGCCACGATCGTCCCGCACATCGCGGTTCTCGTGCGCCGCCTGCACGACACCAACCGCAGCGGCTTCTGGGCGTTCATCTACTTCGTGCCGCTCGTCGGGCCGATCATCCTCTTCGTCTTCACGCTGCTGGGCTCGAAGCCCGAGGGTGCGCGGTTCGACCGCTGACCTTTGTCTTCGCGTGCCCCGGCCCCGATTGCGGGGGTCGGGGCACGCGGCTGTTCCGGTGCCGTGGGGCCCGTGGTGCGGGGCGGGCCGTTGGGCTGCGGTGGGTTGTCGGGTGTCGGTGGGCGTTGCGGTGGTGGTGCGGGGTGGGCCGTCGGGCGGAGTCGGTGGGGGACACGCCGTTCCGGGTGCCGTGGGGTCGGCGTGTCGGCGTCCGGATCCGCGGGACGGTTCGGGCGCGGGTGGTTCGGCGGGCCGTCGGGCGGAGCCGGGGGCGTTGCGGTGGCGGCGGTTGGTGGGCCGTCGGGCGGAGTCGGTGGGGGACACGCCGTTCCGGATGCCGTGGGGTCGGCGTGTCGGCATCCGGATCCGCGTGACGGCTCGGGGGTGGCTCGGCGCGGGAATGCGGCGCCATGAGTCGTCCGGCTGACCCGGGCGCGCCGAGGTGTGCCAGGCTGGACGGGATGACGATCGAGCCCCCTGCCGCCGGCGAACCGCGGCGCCCGCACGGTCCCCGCGACCCCGGGGATGCGTGGGTCGTCGCGCCGACGGGCGAGAAGTACTGGGGGCGTTTCGGTGCCGCCGGACTGCTGGCCCTCGACGCCGAGCGGGGCGTGCTGCTGCAGCACCGCGTGTCGTGGAGTCACTTCGGCGACACCTGGGCTCTCCCCGGCGGGGCGCGCCACGAGAACGAGTCGGCGCGCGACGGCGCCCTGCGCGAGTCGGGCGAAGAGGCCGGCGTCCCCGAGGACGCCGTGCAGGCCCGTTTCGAGAGCGTGCTCGACCTCGGTATCTGGACGTACACGACCCTCGTCGCCGACGTCACCGCGCCCTTCGAGCCCGTCATCAGCGATCCCGAGAGCGTGGCGCTCGAGTGGGTGCCGGTCGACGAGGTCGAGTCTCGGCCCCTCCACCCGGGCTTCGCCGCGGCGTGGCCGGCCCTTCGCTCCGCGCTGTCGGTGCGTCCCGCGGTGGTGGTCGATGTCGCGAACGTCATGGGCTCGGTACCCGACGGCTGGTGGAAAGACCGCGCCGGCGCGGCCGGGCGACTGCTCACCCGCCTCTCGGCGCTCGCGTCCGAGGGAATGGATGCCGAGTCCCTCGGCCTTTCCGCCACGCGCTGGTTCCCGTTCGTTGCGGCGGTGCTGGAGGGCGAGGCGCGTGCGACGGACGTCGACCACGAACTGGTCGCGGTGTGGCGGGCCAGCGGGTCGGGCGATGACGAGATCGTGCGCGTGACATCGAAGCTCGTCGGGTCGTGGGACCCGGTGATCGTGGTGACGAGCGACCGCGGATTGGCGGAACGCGTGGAGGCGCTGGGGGCGTCGGTGCGCGGGACGCGGTGGTTGCTGGATCAGCTGGGCTGAAGCGCGACGGAACCGGGGTGGCTGGGCTCGTCGGAGCCGCCTGGCGACGTGGGGGTCTCGGTCCCTTCGACGGGCTCAGGGACCTGGGGTGGCTGAGGTGGGGGTTTCGGTCCCGTGCATGGGATCGGGGACCTGGTGAGGTGGCTGAGCTTGTCGAAGCCACCGGTCGAGTCGCTGCTCAGTCGAGGTCTCGGCCGCGCAGCTTCTCGATGTCGCGGCGATCGCGCTTGGTCGGGCGGCCCGCGCCGCGGTCACGGACGGGGACGAACGGCATGCTCTCGCGCGGTGGGGGTGGGGGAGTGCGGTCGTCGAGGGCCTCGGCGACGAGGGCGGCCCCGACCCGCTTCGAGATCGTCTTCTTGACGACGAGGATGCGGTCGAACCCTTGGATCCGCACGCGGAGCTCGTCGCCGGGCCGAACCGGCTGCGCGGCCTTCGCGCGTTCGCCGTTGACGCGGACGTGACCGGCGCGGCACGCGGTGGTGGCCGCGGAGCGCGTCTTGTAGACCCGGACCGCCCACAGCCAGGCGTCGACGCGCGCGGTGGGCGTGGCATCCGTCATGTCAGGTCCTTCGTCGGCGAACCTCCATCGTAGGACGGGCGCTCAGTCGTGCAGCGTGAGCGCGACGAGGGCGCGGTCGGGTTTGGGGCGATCGACGACGTCGAAGCCGGCGGCCTCGAAGACCGAGACGGTGCCGCGGAAGAGCTGGTTCGACGACCGCTTCGCGGCGTTCGGATCGAGCGGGTACCCCTCGACGACGCGCGCCCCGCCGTCGCGGGCGGCGGAGACGGCGGCATCCAGGAGCTGGCCGGTGAGACCCCTGCCGCGGTGTTCTGTGCGGACGACGAAGCACGAGACGGCCCACACATCGTCGGCGTCGAGCGGCTCCGTGGTCGAGGCCGTGACGTCGCGGGTTCGGGCGAGGCGCGGTTGGGCGGTGCGGGGTCCTACCCGCACCCAACCAGCGGGTTCGCCGTCGACATATGCGATGAGTCCGGGCGGGCGGCCGTCGCTGAATTCGGCGCGGAAGAGCTCGGTGCGTTCGGCGACGGATGCCTCTTTCCACGGGCCGTTGGGGAGGAGCCACCACTGGCACTGGCATTCCGGGCCGTCGCCGCTGTCGAGAGCGACCTCGGCGTCGTCGAAGCGGTCACCGGTCGCGGGGAGGATCTCGATGCTCATGCGGCGACCGTAGCGAGGGGGTCCGACACCGGCAAGGGATTGCCGGGCGCTCGGCCTCTGGGAGCGGGTCGGCCCCGCGCGCACCGCCCGAGGCGGCTTGTTCCTGCATCGCCGGGCTCTGCCCACACGCCGGGGTGCGGTTGGCTTCACACTTCGCGGGCATGCGCACACGCCCGGGCTGCGGCCGGTTCGCGGCACGGTCGCGGAGCGGCTAATATAGGGGAGTTGCCCGCTCGCGGGCGACGGGATGTGGCGCAGCTTGGTAGCGCACTTGACTGGGGGTCAAGGGGTCGCAGGTTCAAATCCTGTCATCCCGACAGAAATGGGCCGGAATCCTGCGGGATTCCGGCCCATCGTCGTTGTTGGATCGTCGGCGGATACCGGCTCCCAGGACTTCTCCGCTAGCTGGTGAAGTGAGCTGCCGGTGACGCCGATGCGGCTCGCGTGATGGACGGTCTGGACGGTGAGAAGGTCGCCGAGCGGGCTGTGGAGATTGTGATCGGTGACTTCGTCGTGATCGATGAAGACCTGTCTGAAGATAGCCTGGTTGAGTCTTCGTCGGACTTCGTCGCTGGCGTGGCGGTAGCAGTCGGCGACCTCCGTTGACAGTCGTGCTGCAAATCTGCTCGCTCAAGCTTGGGGCGATGCTGCCAGGAATTGGTGAGCAGTGGGCCGGAGGCAAACGTGCGGACGCCGGGGACGAGCGCGTAAGTCGAACGACTTCGACAGGGGAGTTGGGCGTCGCGATGCCTTCGCGCACACGTCCGGCGGAGGGCGTTCGACGCGACGTTTCGCTCATTCTCGTCAGGCCTCACCCTCATGCGATTGCGCTGTGCACGGACTCAGCGCTTCCGAGTCAGGGCCGGTAAGCGACTACTCAGTGTCGGTCCGTCTGCTCCGGCGACGGCCGCCGTTGGAAAAAACTTTGAAGGGGCCGCGCGTGGAACAGGAATATCTAATGTGAGCAGCGACAGCGAGATCCTCAGACGCGCCGAGCGATCTCCCCACGCGTTCGCTGAGGTCTTCGATCGGCATGCGGGCGCGGTGGAGTTGTTCCTGCGGCGACGGCTCGGAGCTGATGCTGCCGAGGATGCGCTGAGCGACACCTTCCTGATCGCCTTTCGGCGGCGGGCGACGTTTGATCATGCGTGGGAGTCGGCGCGCCCGTGGCTGTTGGGGATCGCCGCCCGGGTCGCGGCGAAGCACCGGGTCGCGGAAGCACGTCACTGGCGCGCGGTAGAAGCGGCTGCGGGGCGGGGAGAGATGACCACGGGCGGCGGGATCGAGGAGGCCACCGGACGGTTGGACGCGGCGGCCGCTATCCGTGCTCTCGCGCCCCGGATCGCTGCCTTGTCGCGAAAGGAGCGCGACACGCTGCTCCTGCACGCATGGTCGGGTCTGACGCCCGAGCAGATCGCGCAGGCGCTGAACGTACCCGTGGGCACGGTGTGGTCCCGACTTCATCGCATCCGACACAAACTCGCGGCCTCAGGTGCGTCCGCTGCCCAGCTGAGATGGAAGGGAAGGGACACCGACGATGGAAATGTTCGAGCTGGTGCGTGACATTGAGAACACGCCGGATTCCACAGCGCCGGCGCGCATTGCCCGGTCGCGTACTCGTGTGGTGGCAGGGCTGGATGGGCGTGGGAGACACCGCGTCCACTCCCGCTGGGGGTGGAGTGGTGTCGCCGGATTGGGTGGCCTGGCTGTTGCGGCCGCCGCAGCGGCCATCGTCATCGTCGGCACGGCGGCTCCTATCGTCGTGCAGCCGCCGTCCGCCGCTGCCGAAGTTCTCAACGCTGCCGCCGACGTGGTGATTACCGGTGCTGACCCCACGATCGGACCGGGTCAGTATCTGAGGATCCGCGAAACGTACGAACGAGTGTCCCTGTGGGACGCCGATGCGGCGACGTCAGACCCCGTAGCGGGTTTCACCCGGTCGACACTCCTTGACGCCGAGGGCGCCGTCCGTGCGCGCGGGATCCGGGACCTGTATGTGCCTGCCAACCGTGCCCAGGACTGGATCCTGGATGACCGGGCCAAGAACGAGGTGATCAATGTGTGGGGGGACCCGCGCAGCAGGGATGCCTACGACCAGATGGCGACGGACGCTCCCGGCCGCGACGAGGATCCTGACGGCATCACGATCCTTCCGAGGGGGCTTTACGACAGCACACCCAAGGTGACGCCTTCCCCTAACGAGTCGGGCGACAACACGACTCTGCCCACATCGATGGACGATGAGTTCTACGACCGGTTCCGTCTGTATTACGACGACATGCCCAGAGACCCGGCGCAGCTGCTCGCCTGGTATCGAGATCACCTCACCACCTCTTCGGACGACTGGTACGTGTTCCAGGCCATCGGTCAGGGGCTGGGCACCAACCTCATGCCCAGTGACCTCCGTGCAGCATCTCTCCGCGCTCTCGGCCTGCTCAGCAATGTCGAGGTCGCCGCCACGACCGGAACCATCGCCACTCTCGCACTGCCGACACCGCTCGATAGTGGTGGCGAGTTCGGAGACCTTCTGGTTTCGGAGCTCGACATCGACACGAGCAGCGGCCAGGTCGTTGGAATCCGGGAAACCTACCCTCACCGGTCGACAGCTCTCCTCCCCTCCGGCGTGCCATGGACCTCTTCGCAGATCACGATCACTGTCGTCGACGGTGCCCCTACCCCCTGATGCCCAGATCGATCCGACAGTTGCCATTCGCGAGTAGCCGACGCTGCGTCACCCAAGAGAAAGTAGGAACACAGATGTCCTTTCGACAGGGGCAGAAGCAAGCCCGACCCCGCACGATGATGATTCTGCTGTCGGTGCTCGTCAGCGCGGCGGTGCTCGCCGGGTGCTCGTCAGAGCCGACCGCTTCCGGTCTCACCGACCCGAACGCGGCCTGGCAAGGTGGGGCGACGGAGGCCTCTGCTGCACCGAACTCGTCACAGTCGGGCGTAAAGAACATCGCCGGGTGGGCGCTGCCTCTGGATGAGTTCGTGCCAGAGTTCAGCAACCTCGACAACTACGCGGAGCAACTCCTTCTCGCATCCTGCCTCAGCCAGAAGAACATCGCGTGGCCCGTGCCGTGGCAGGACATCGATGAGCCAACGTCTCCGGTGTTCAATCCGACGGGCCGTCGATTGTTCAATCTCGAGATCGCCAAGAAGTACGGTTTCCGGACGAACCTCGCCCCGTCGAAGAGCGCTCAACTGTGGGAGACGTTCCTCACCTATCAGCCAACGGAGCCGGGGTTCCAGGACGCTTTCGATACGTGCCTTGATGGCATCCGCGCGGAGCATCCCCTCGTCAGCAGTGAGGACACGATGTTCGTCAACGCGCTCATCGCCCAGATTCAGGAACAGGCCTTCCAAGATTCCGCGGTGCAGGAGGCTGCCGGCCGATGGCGGTCGTGTATGGAACCGCAGGGATTGGGGCAGCTTCCAGAGAACCCGAACGAGTTCCCAAGTCTGGAGCTGCAGGGCGAACTCGGCGCGGTGCCCCCGGTGAAGACAGTCGAACCGTCCGCACGTGAACTCGATGTCGCCGTCGCACACGCTACCTGCCTGGATTCGAGCGGGTTCTCCGCCGCGATGTACGAAAAAGAATGGGAGTTGCAGGAGACGGCGATCGAGCGTGAGCGAACGAAGCTCGATGCCATCCGGGACGCAGTCCAAGCCCGTCAGGCCGCAGTGAAAGAGATCATCGCCGCGAACGCACCGAAGGCCTGATACGTGGCGATGAAAGCATCGACCACGAACGTTATCCCTAGAGCGGAAAGCGCAACACGTTCCAAAGGCCCAGGTGTACTTCGGTGGAGACGGACGCTGCTCATCGGAGGTGCGGTCATGGCTGTGGTGGCCTTGGTAGTCGCAACCTGGGTGCTCGCTACCGTCTTCGAGTCTCCCGAGCAACGGGAAGCAAACGCCGCCGCTCCAGCGCCGCAACCAGTATTCGCTGCGGTCACGACAGGCGTCCTTGCCGACACTCGTTCGTACTCCGGGACGATCGCGTATAGCGATGAGGTCGGGTTTACGCTCCCGGCCGGGGCTGAGGCGATGCGCAGTATCGTCACGGGCAGAGCGGTCACCGCCGGCGGCACGGTCGGCTCGGGTGATGTGCTGACAGAAGTGAACACGCGACCGGTCTTCCTCGTCGCTTCGCCGTTCGACTTCTTTCGTGACATCGGCTTCGGTGACGACGGGGCAGACGTCCGCGTGCTCCAGGAGGCTCTCGTCGGTCGCGGCTACCTCGGCAGCGCGGACGGCAAGTACGGTGGCGACACGGCGCGTGCGGTGGCGCACTGGTACCGCGATGCCGGGTACGAGGCTCCGACCAAGCAGCGATCGGAAACCGGCACTGACACCACGAGCGCCGATGCATCCGGGACAAGGGGCTCGTCCGATCCTGTAGCACCATCTCAGTCCTCGGGTTCGGAGACTGCTGGGGGGACATCGAATCCGGCACCGAAACCCGTGCTCGATGCTTTCGTGCCTCTCAGTGAGCTGCTGGCCGTGCCGTCCCTTCCCGCAACGGTCGTCACAGCGCTCGCGGTCGGCACGCACGTCGCGGGGAAGACCACCGACATCACTCTCGGTGCGACCGAGCTCATCGTCCGTGCCGAGGCGCCTACAGCCGATACGACGGGACTCGCTCCCGGCGATCCGGTGACCGTCGTCGCCGGCACCGACAAGGTAGACGGCGTCCTCGCGCGGGTCGAGAATCGTCCGGCCGCCGACGACGGGACGCCGCAACCGAGCGTGCTCGAGGTGTCATTCGAGAAAGACGCATCCGTCTTGGCCTCTCACCGTGGGGAGTCAGTCACGGTCACGGTGCAGGACGCGGTCGTTGCGGGGGAGTCCCTCATCGTGCCCACCGCAGCGGTCGTGGGGCGCGGCGAGAAGCAAGGTGTTGTCGTAAAGCGGCAGGATGACGGGTCTCTCGTTGAGGTGCCCTTGACCGTGGATGGTTCCCTACGGGGGATGACGGCGGTGACTCCGGATGACAAGGCGGCGTTAGTTGAGGGTGATGATGTCCGGGTCGGGTGACGAATCGGTACCGCTTCTGGAGATCCGGCACCTTTCGCGGCGGTACTCGTCCCCGCGGGCGCCGGACGTCGTCGCTCTGGACGATGTGAATCTGCAGATTGAGCAGGGCGAGTTCGTCGCGATCGTGGGACCTTCCGGGGGTGGGAAGTCGACTCTGCTGAACATGCTCGGACTGCTCGACTTCCCCGACGAGGGTGAGTACTTACTCGATGGGGTGCCGGTGCCCCCGCGGGAGGGAACTGAGTCGTCGCGCATCCGCAGCACGGAGTTCGCGTTCATCTTCCAGTCTTTCCATCTGCTTCAGAGCAGACCGGTGCGGGACAGCGTGGAACTCGGGCTGATGTATCGGGGCGTCATAGCGCGCAACGCCCCCGCGACATCCGCACTGGAACGGGTGGGCCTCGCGGACAGAGCGGAAGAGCGAGCATCTCACCTATCCGGTGGGCAGCAGCAGCGAGTGGCTATTGCCCGTGCGATCGCATCGAGTGCTCGGATCATTTTCGCCGACGAGCCGACCGGCAATCTCGACAGCGAGAACGCGCAGACCATAATCTCCGAACTACACGCGCTGAACCGAGCCGGCACGACCGTGATCGTCGTGACCCACTCCGAAGACGTCGCCGCCGCCGCGCACCGGCAGCTGCACATCCAAGATGGACGGCTCGTCTCCGACACTCGGCACAGGCAACTCCCGCACACATCGACCGCGGTGGTCCCCGCACCTACGCAAGCTGTCGCAGACGTGCGTCCCGTCGCCTCAAGTTCGCCCACCTCGTCCTTCACCGTGCTGCTGGACGGTGCACACAAGGACGCGACAGAAGAGGACGAAACCGGACAGAGGCCCGCCCGTCCACGATTGCGGACGCGCGATGTCCTCCGCGATGCGTGGCGGTCGGTGCGGTCACGTCCCGCACAGACAGTCGCGCTCGGCCTGGCCGTGTCGATCGCCGTCGCGCTGACTCTGACGACGCTGGGCATCTCCACCTCCGCGGGCGCGCAGGTCTCCTCGGCCTTCGACGCGCAGCTCAACCGTGAGGTCACCGCGACCTGGGACAACGATCCACACTCGAGCGCCGCTGCCCTCGCCGACGTGCCTGAGCGGACAGAGAAGCTCGCCGGTGTCGATGCGGCCGCTGCCCTCGCGGACTTCGACCCGGTCACCGTCACCGGAGTGTCCGAAGGCCGCGCGATCCAGCCACACACCTACGCCGGAGACATCGAAGCCGCGGCCCGCCTCACGATTCGGCAGCCGGCATGGCGGACCCCAGGTCCCCTCGCGCCGAACGAGGTGTTCATCGGGTCACAGCTCGCCACACTCCTCGAACTCAGCCCGCTCGATAGCGGACCGATCGTCACCATCAACCACCGCGCATTCCAAGTCGCGGGGATCATCGAGCAATCCCCGAGACTGCCGCTCCTGAAAGGCGAGATACTCCTCGCCGACAACGCGCCCGGGCTCGACAGCCCAAAGACGATCAGCGCAGTGCTGCTCACCTCCGCCGGCGCGGCACAGCAGGTCGCCCGACAAACACCCATCGCCATAAACTCCTACGCCCCCGAGACGGTGACCGTCCAAGCGCCCACCGACGCCACCGGACTGCGGGTCACCGTCGAACAGGGCGTACAGGCCACCCTCATTGCTTTCTCGATCCTCGCGATCGTCGTTGCTATCGCCGCGCTCTCCAACGCAATGCTGCTCGCCGTCACAGCCCGCCGCGGCGAGATAGGCATGCGCAAGGCACTGGGAGCCCGCAGCAGTCACGTCGCTTGGCTGCTTGCAGGAGAGTCCGCCTATATCGGCGCGGCGGGCGGAATACTCGGGCTCGCCATCGGCATCCTCGCAATCCTCGTCATCACACTCATCCAGAAGTGGACACCCGTGTTCGATCTCCGCCTTGGCCCCCTCGCTGTCGTTGCCGGCACGCTGATCGGCATCCTCGGCGGAGTTATGGCCGCCGCCCGCGCCGCCAAGATCCGCCCCTCCGACACCCTGCGCCAATGAGCTTGGATACGCTCACCTCCGCGCCACCGGCGAGCCCGCGCCCGAAAGTCGAGTGGATTGCCCCGATCAGCGTCGCCGCGGTCGTGACGGCGGCGTACGTGATGTTCGCGGCGTGGCAGTGGAACCGAATCGTGGTGAAGTCGTGGGACCTCGGTATCTTCACGCAGTTGCTGCAGAGCTACGCGCGGTTCCAGCCGCCGATCGTGAACATCAAAGGCGACGGATTCAATCTCCTTGGTGACCACTTCCATCCGCTGCTGGTCCTGCTTACACCGGTGTTCGCGATCTTTCCGCACGCGTTCACGCTGCTGGTGATCCAGGCTGTCTGCTTCGGAGTCTCCGCGGGAATGCTGACAGCAGTATCGTCCCGCCGACTGGGCACACGTGTCGGCGGAATGCTGCTGGGAGTGGCGTTCGGGTTGAGCTGGGGGCTGCAGTACGCCGCTGAGGCACAGTTTCATGAGATCGCGCTTGCTGTCCCTCTTCTTACCTGCGCGCTGAGCGCCATCTTGGAGCGGCGATGGCAGGCTGCGGCGATGTGGGCGGTGCCGCTGGTCTTTGTGAAGGAGGACCTCGGTCTCACCGTGATGGTGATCGGCCTGCTCGTCGCTCGTCTCTCCCGCAACCGGCGGTACCTGTGGCTGGCCGTGTGGGGGGTGGGATGGTCTGCCATAGCGATGCTTTTCGTCCTGCCGGCGCTCAACCCCAACGGTGCCTGGGCCTACGCCGCGAACGCCAACCCCACCGGGCTCCTGGCCGACGCCGAGAGCTGGTTCGACCCAGCGAAGGGCCACACTCTCACACTCGTGCTCGTCACCACCGCCGGATTCCTCCTACGATCACCGCTCGCCCTCATCCTTCTTCCGACGCTCGCCTGGCGGCTCTTGTCGACCAACCCTGGTTACTGGGGGCCAACCTGGCACTACAGCGCCGTGCTCATGCCCATCGCGTTCGCCGTCGTCATCGACGGCATCCAGCGTGCATCCTCCAGCGAATGGGCTTGGCTGCGCTCCTACGCTCGGCACGGCGCGGCCGTCGCGATCACCGTCTCGATGATGCTGCTCCCGCAGCAACCCCTGGCCGATATGATCACCGCCGACGCGTGGAAACCGGTGGATCGCGCTGATGCCGCGGTCAAAATCCTCAAGAGCATCCCCGACGGGGCAAGCGTCGAGAGCGACATCGGACTCATGAACTACGTCGTCGACGACCACGACGTCTACTGGATCGGCAACCCCAATCCCGCGGCCGACTGCATTCTGATCGATCGCGCTGCCGGCGGCACCCCAAACGAATGGGGCGATGTTCTCAGTGTCGGCCGTCGTCTCCATCCCACGGCTCACTACGCGATCATCGAGCACGTCGAGGACTACCAACTCGCTTGCAAAAGCGCTCTGCACTGATCCGACTTGCGAATAATGCTCCGATTGCGTTATGCAATGTCGGCTTCGGGCACGGTTCTTGCGCGTCAATACCCGGGTGCCAAGCAGGGCGAGGAGGGCCGGGGCAGCGGTGATGGCGAGGAGGATCGCGATGGCGACGCAGATCGCCCCGACGGTCCCCATCATCCCGAGGAACCCGATCCCGGTGACGTTCAGGGCGAGGAGCGCGATCAGGACGGTGGAACCGGCGAAGACCACGGCGTTGCCCGAGGTGCCGTTGGCGAGCCCGATCGACTCGTGAAGCTCTGTCCCCTCGAGGAGCTGGCGGCGGTGACGGTTCAGGATGAACAGGGCGTAGTCGATGCCCACGGCCAAGCCCAGCATGACTCCGAGCACGGGGGTGAGGGAGATCATCTCGACCACGCCGGACATCGCCAACGATGCGGTCACGCCGATCCCGACGCCGACGATCGCGGTCACCAGCGGCAGCGCCGCGGCGATCACGGTGCCGAGCATGATCAGCAAGGTGAGCGCAGCGACCGCCAGGCCGACGATCTCACCGGCCCCGAAGATCTCCGTGCAGCTGGAGTCCAGCTCGGTCGCGAACTCCACCGAGACGCCATCCGGGAGGCCGCCGCTGATGTGGTCGGTGACCGCGGCCTTCGTTTCCGGGGTCACATCGTCTTGCGCGGCATCGAAGACCACCGTTGCCAGCGCGGTCGTGTCGTCCTCAGGCACCGTGCCGGACCTCGCCGACATCTCCAGCAGGCGGGACGAGAGATCCAGGGTCTTTGCTTGTTCGTCCAGGTCGGAGAGCTGCTCGGAGAGATCCGTCTGCTGCGTGTCGAGCTCGGTGCGTTGCGCATCGATCTGCTGCTGTTGGGTATCGAACTGCGCCTGTACTGCATCGGGAAGGTCGCCGGCCTGCTGTGCGCGCTGGAGTTCCGTGTCCAGCGGGGTCTGTGCGGCGTCGAGTTGCTCGGCTGCGGCGTCGAGCTGCTCCTGTGCCGACGACAGCTGATCGCGACCGTCGCTGATCTGTTCCTCCCCGTCCGTGATCTGTTGCTCTTGATCGGAGATCTCACGGGCGGTCTGGAACGGGTCGGTCGTGGTGTCGACGCCCGCAAGGCCGCCGGCACTCTCCAAGAGCTCGCTGATCGTTCGCTTCTGCTCGCTGGAGAACTCGCTGCCGTCCTCGGTATGGAACACCATGCTGCCGGTGCCACCGCTCGCGCTCGGGAAGGATTCCGTGAGCTTGTCCGTCACCCGAGCGGTCTCGGTTCCCGGGATCGGGACGCTGGAAGACAAAGTCCCGCCTGCGATCAGGAATGCACCGACTGCCAGCGCGAGGATGGCCAGCCAAGACAACAGGACGGTCCAGGCGTGGCGGGCCGAGAAACGACCAAGACGGTACAGCAGTTCAGCCAAAATTCACTCGTAACTTTATGGTGGATGCGGGCGGGGATCAGTTCTGGGGGAGGTAGCCCCTGCGCGCGGTGTCGATTACGCGCTCTAAGAGCTCCGCCCAGAGCGCGCGGGCTTCGGCACTCGTCGCCGCGTTAGTGGCGGCGATCCAGTGATAGGCGACCGCAGAGGTTCCGCTCATCAGCGATGCCACGATCAACTCAGCGTCCAGCTGGTCGATAGTGCCGTCACGTTCTGCGAGCTCGCGGGAGAGCTCGGTGGTCGTTCGGGAGAACGCGCCTTGGAAGATCTGCTGCGGCCGAGGATCGATCGCGTCGAATCCGCCGAGCGCCTTCCAGAGGTAAGAGATGATGCCGGGAGCATCGGCTGCCCGCAGAGCCGTCGCGACATTGTCGAAGGCGTGAGCGGGCCCTCCAGCTCCTGCAGGCTGAGCCAGCATGACCTCGCGGAATCGGTCGATGATCGATGACCAGGCCTCAGCACAGGAGGTCGTCACGATGTCGTCGATCGAGGCGAAGTGATTGAACACCGTCCGACGCGACACCCCCGCACGTTGCGCAAGTGCATCCACATCGAACCCGGCGATCCCCGCTTCGCTGATCATCCATCTGGCGGTATCCAGGATCGCGCGTCGTCGTTTGGCTTTCACCACGGATCGGCCGTCGAGGGAATCTGAAGGAGAAGTCACTTGCTTGCACTAAGTGCAATATGCACAAAGTGCAAATTGATCTACTGAGAGCAGGGGAGCGGACGTCCGGATCGTGCGTGACACCGGATCTGCTCGCGCTGAACGATGCGAGCTGCAGGCCCGTGGCCGAGAACATGGAAAGAATGCCTAGCATCCGCGCCGTCATCACCGACGAATCTCCCGACCAAGCTGACCGCAACGGATCATCTGTCGCGCGTCGGAGATCAGCTCCCAAACGTCGTCGGCACTGGCCGGCCTTGGAGGGGCAGTCGGGTGTCGCTATGTAGGGCCGGGCGCCGTAAGAGTACGCATCCTCTCGCACCGAGAGTGGAGCAGATCACCGATACGATAAATTCATTGCGCTGATACCACCGTCGTGTTATCGTCGATTACATGAGTTCGAGATCGGTGATCCTCGATCGTGCGGTGGAGTTGCTCTCTGTCTCCGAGACCGGCGATGTGTCGACGCGTGCGGTGTGTGAGGCCGCGGGCGTCGGACAGCCGGTGTTGTACCGGATGTTCGGTGACAAGGACGGTCTCCTGGCGGCCGTGGCCGACCGGGTGTGGGAGCAGTACCTCGGTCCGAAGCGCGCGGCGGCCGTGTCGGATGACCCGGTGCGGGATCTGCGTGACGGGTGGGACAACCACGTCGCCTTCGCCCTGGCCAACCCCCATGCCTACCGTCTGGTGTTCGCCAGCTCGCTGTCGTCACGGCCGGCCGCGGCCGGCGAGGCCATGACCCTCCTGCGCGGGGTGCTGGAGCGCGTCGCGGCGCAGGGGAGGCTCCGGTTGGAGGTGGGGGAGGCGGCGCGGATTGTGATGGCCGCCAACAGCGGGATCGCGCTGTCGCTGATCCTGCGTCCGGAGCAGTATCCCGACCTGTCCGCCTCGACTCAGATGCGCGAGGCGACCCTGCGCGCGATCCTCACAGAGGATGTCCCGGACGCCGGTCAGGCACAGCGGGTCGCCGCCACCACACTGCTGGCGGGACTCACCGACGCCGCGGCGTTCACCTCTGCGGAGGCGGCGCTGCTGGCCGAGTGGCTCGAACGCATCCGCACCTCCTGACCCGCCCCCTTCCTCTCCCCGTCCACGCATCCGCGTGAGCGGTGTCCGTCGACCCTGAAAACAAGGAGATACCCACACATGAAGACGAAGAGCACCCCTCGCATCGCCCTCGTCACCGGTGGTTCCGGTGGGATCGGCAAGGCCGTCGCCCAGCGCCTCGCGGCCGACGGATACGCCGTCGCCGTGCACTACGCGGGCAACAAGACCAAGGCCGACGCCCTCGTCACCGAGATCACGGACGCGGGGGGACGGGCGATCGCCGTCGGTGCGGATGTCGCCGACGAGCACGCCGTCTCCGCCCTGTTCGACGAGGTCGCGCAGGTCTTCGGCGGGATCGACGTGGTCGTGAACACCGCCGGGATCATGATCCTGGCACCGATCGCGGAGTACGACCTCGACGCGTTCGACCGGCTGATGCGCACGAACGTGCGCGGCACGTTCGTCGTCTCGCAGCAGGCAGCCCGCCGGGTGCGCGAGGGTGGGGCGATCATCAACTTCTCCACGACCGTCACCCGTGCCCAATTCCCCACGTACGGCCCCTATGTGGCCAGCAAGGCCGCCGTCGAAGGACTCACCCTGATCCTGGCGCGCGAGCTGCGCGGGAAGGACATCACCGTCAACGCTGTCGCTCCCGGCCCGACAGCGACGCCGCTGTTCCTCGACGGCAAGACCGAGGAGCAGATCGCGGGGCTGTCCAAGGCCGCCCCTCTGGAGCGCCTCGGTCAGCCCGATGACATCGCCGAGACCGTCGCGTTCCTCGCCGGCCCCGCCCGGTGGGTGAACGGGCAGACCATCTTCACCAACGGCGGACTCGCCTGACCCCCATCCCACCGCCGGCCGGCCTTCGCCGAACGCTCCCTCCCCGGCGGGAGCGGCCCGCGCATGTGGGCGGCTCCTGCCAGAAAGCAGTCATCATGACCTCTTCACGCATCATCGTCATCACCGGCGCCTCCTCGGGCTTCGGCCACCTCACCGCCAGGGCCCTCGCGCGCGCCGGGCACACCGTCTACGCCGGCATGCGCGAGACCGCCGGTCGCAACGCGCCCCGCGTGGCCGAGCTCGCCGCGCTCTCCGCCACGGAGGGGATCGACATCCGCGGCATCGAGATGGACGTGCAGGACCAGGACTCCGTCGACACCGCGATCGCCCGGATCGTCGCCGAGCAGGACCGCCTCGACGTAGTCATCCACAACGCCGGGCACATGGTCCTCGGCCCGCTCGAGGCGTTCACCCCCGAGCAGCTCGCCCGGCAGTACGACATCAACGTGCTCTCCACCCAGCGCGTCAACCGCGCCGCCCTCCCCGTCCTGCGCGCACAGGGATCCGGGCACCTCGTGTGGGTCGCCTCCAGCTCCGCCCGCGGCGGGCACCCGCCCTTCCTCGCCCCGTACTTCGCTGCGAAGGCCGGTATGGACACCCTCGCCGAGAGCTACGCGGCGGAGCTGATCAAGTTCGGCATCGACACCACCATCGTCGTCCCCGGCGCCTACACCAGCGGCACCAACCACTTCGCGAACTCCGGCACCCCCGCCGACACTGCCCGCGCGGCCGAATACGACGCGCTCTACGGACAGCTGCGGGAGAACATGGCGGGCGCCCTCGCATCGATCTTCCCCGAAGGACGCGAGGTCACCGAGGTCGCCGACGAGATCGTCCGCGTCATCGGCCTCCCCGCCGCCGAGCGCCCGTTCCGGGTGCACGTCGACCCCAGCAAGGACGGCAGCGAGGTCGTCTCGGTCGTCTACGACCGCATCCGCGCCGAGTTCTACCACCGCATCGGCATCGACGAGCTCCTCACCCCGCAGGCCACGGCATGACCACGGCCAAGACCACGACCAGTGGCCTCCCCGAGACGATCGCTCAGTTCATCGACGCCACCAACACCGCCGACACCGCCCGGTTCCTCGACGCCTTCACCACCGATGCCACCCTCGACGACTGGGGACGCCAGTTCCACGGCCGAGACGGCATCGCCGCATGGAACGACACCGACAACATCGGCGTCCAGGCACACTTCGAGCTCGTGAAGGTGGCGGAAGCCGACGTCGGGCACGTCTACGTCGTGACGCTCGCGGTGTCCGGCAACGGCTACAACGGCACCGGGCCCATGACCTTCACCCTCGCAGACGGACGCATCCACAGCCTCGTCATCAGCCCCTGACGCATCCGCGGGTGGGAGCGCGTGAGCCTTTCATAAGCCCCAGGTGAAGCCCCGATGGATCTGCGGTCGGCTACCAAGAGCCGGGACCTGGTCGGGACCTGATGCATGCAAACCATGCAATCCATGACGTGAAATGAGGCCTTCTGCGGGACGGGGACGCCCGAAAAATGAAGGATTCAGGTTGAACCGTCTACCTGGGGGTCAAGGGGTCGCAGGTTCAAATCCTGTCATCCCGACAGTCGAGGCCCGAACTTCCGCAGGATTGCGGGGGTTCGGGCCTCTTGTCGTTTCCGTGCCTTTCCGGCCGGACAGGCTCGATGTCCGCGCGTCGATGTGGCGACGGTCTGAGGCCGCGGGGCGCCGGAACATTGCGCCCGAAACGAGGCCGCGGCTATTTTGGGGCGGGTGCCAGAGCGGGTTTCGGAACGAGTGCGGAGGCTCCTCGTCGAGCAACCGAGCATCGACGTGCGCTTCACCGCCGCCATCGCTCCGGAGAGCTTCCACCACGCGGTCCGGCCGGGCGCTTCGGTGCTGTTCCTTCACCCCGTCCACCGGGAGCTCGTGGAGCAGCTGCGCGGCGGATGACTGCCGCGGGAAGGCCGGTGCTCAGGCGCAGCGCGCCACGCCGACCCACAGGATCGTCACGGTCGTCACGCTGCGCGAGTCCGAGCTCGTCGCGCCCCAGGTCGGCGTGAGGTTCGTGCGGACGCGGACGACGGAGGTCCGACCGAACGAGAACGGGGTATTCGCCCGGAGTTGGACGGAGCGGGCTTCGGGCCCGAGGGTGGCGATGGAGCCGCGGCCATCGACGAGGACCTCGAAGCTGGAGGGCGTCTCGGCGTCGTAGCTCCAGCCGACGGTGACGGAGCCGTCGAAGTTGTTCTCGCAGGTCAGATCCGACGGCGCTTGAGCCGTCGCCGCGCGGACCGACCCGAGCGTCTGCGTGCGATCGGAGAAGGATGCCGCGTGGGCCGGTGAAGCCGCGGCGACAGCGGCAACCGTGAACGCCGCGACGAAGGCCACCGTCCGCGACCTGGCGCGGCGCGTATCGGCATCCTGTGACCGTCCGCTGCCGCGCACCTCGGAGCGCGGCGCGGGAGGATCCCCGTCGTTCCGCGCGGTCGGGGGAGCGAGAGCCACCGCGATGACGACGATGAGTCCGAGGACCGTCGTGGCGAGGGCGACGACATCTCCGTCGTGCGCCTGCTGGATCGGGATGCCGATCCAGGGGACGCGGAGGGCGCCGATGCCGAGGACGTCGGCGCGGGCCACCGGAGACGAGTCGGCCTCGGGGTTGGCGTCGCCTTTGGTCGTGAGCTCGGCGCCGTCGATGGCCTGGAGGCGGTGCAGTCGGAGGCGTTCGGAGTGGTCCGGGTCGTCGACGAGGACGACCTGACCAGGGCGCAGTTCGGCGGGGTCGATGGGGCGGCTGACGACGAGGTCGCCCGGCTGGATGGCGGGTTGCATCGAGCCGGTCATGACCGTGGTCGTCTGCCATCCGATCGCGAGAGGCGCGACGGCCCAGAACGTCAGGCCGAAGACGGCGGCGAGCGCGGCTCGCGCGGAGATGACCGCGCAGAAGCGGAGCCAGGCCCACGACGGACGGGCGGGCTCCGTCGTGGAGAACCCGCCCGCGCCGTCGGTGGAGCGACTCCTCAGCTCACTGATTTTGCGCTTCCCAGGTGAAGTTGACGTTGGCGGTCGCGCCCATGATCGACGACGGGGCGTTCGTCGAGACCGCGTACGTGATCTGGAAAGTGCGCGTCTCGGGGGAGCTGCCGCCCGCGGGCGCCCAGTTTCCCACGCCGCTGCCGTAGTCCGTGGCGCCATTCACGAACGAGCTGAGGGTGTTGTCGTAGACGGACGCGCCGGACGAGATCGGCGAGAATCCATTGCAGCTGCCGTTGCCGCCGCCGGTGCCCTGGGTCACCGTCAGGTTCAGCCAGTCGCCGATGCCCTGGCTCTGGGACGCGTTCGTCGCGTACAGCTTGACGGCGGCCGGCAGGGTGCCGGTGGAGGTGACGGCGACACAGGTGGTGCCCGTCGATCCCGGCTTGAGGTTCGTCGCGTCGAACGCCGCGCTGTTGGGTGAGCTGTTGGTGAGCCCCACCGAACCTGCCGACCAGTTGTTCGATGGGTTCGAGGTCGTCGCCGAGAAGGCGGAGTACGACGCAGTGGAGACCAGCGCGCCGGCGGCGATGAAGGAGAGGGGGATGACGGCGATCGTCGCGATCTTGCCGAGACGACGCGAGGGGATGGTGGCAGTTCTGCGCATGAGAAGGGCTCCTGGAACGGGGAGGACGAATGAGGAGAAAGCACGTGCTCCGGAAAGTGCCTAGCGGAACTATAAGAATGTGAAACTAGTAACTCAAAATGTGAGACATAGTGTGGACTATTCTTTCTGAATGGGGTATGCGCAGAATCCCGGAAGGGAATCGTCACCCTCCGCGAGTTCCGAAGCGATCGTGTCGGCGTGGTACCGCATGCAGGTCGAGAATGCGCACCTTCTTCAGCGTCTTGCGCTGGAGCACGACCTCAATCCGATCGATCTCCGTGCCTTGAAATTCCTCGGTGTCGACGGCCCGCCGCAGACACCGAAAGATCTCGCCCGATTCCTTCAGGCCGGCAGCAGCCTCGCGAGCGCGGTGATCGAAAGGTTGGAGTCCCGGCACCTCATCCGTCGCGCGCCGAATCCTCGCGATCGGCGGAGCACCCTTCTGCAGCTCGATGACGGTGGACGCGAGGTGGTCGATCAGCTGCGCGGGTTGTACGGCCGAGCGCTCTCGGGGTTGTTCGGCCACCCCGATCAGGACGCGATCCTCGCCGCGGTGACGCAGATCGGGGAAGGGCTGCGCGAAGCCGCCTCGTTCTGACGCGTGGTGATCGCGCCCACCGCGATGAGCGGGGGCGGGGTGAAATGCGGCGCGCTCGCTGCGGACCTCGGAGCGAGCCGGTGTCTGGCTCCTCGCGGTCGGTGACCCAGGTGTTTGTTGGTGCCGGTGCGGCGATCATGAGCGGAGTGCGAAACGCGCGCGGCGGCGACGACGACTCGCCCTTCCGATGAGACGATCATCTCCACGATGAAATGAATCGTGACTGAGCGCATCGGCTGGGTGGACCTCCTCCGCGGGGTGGCGGTCGTGCTCCTCTTGCTCTGGCACGCCTCGTCCCTCCCGGCCTATCTCGGATGGGAAATGCCCGTCTGGCTGTTCCTCGTCAACGAGATCTTCTTGCCGTGGCGGATGCCCACGCTCATGTTTCTGTCAGGCATGCTCCTCACGCGAGCACGTCGAAACGATCTCCGCGACTACTACCGAGGCAAGGCTCGCACTCTGTTGTGGCCGTATCTCGTGTGGTCCGCGCTCTACCTGCTGACCTTTCCGTTCCCCGATGGCTCGATCCTCTCCGCGCGGTCGTGGATCGCCACGGGATATCTCTGGTTCATCTTCTTCCTCCTCGCGTACGTCGTCGTCGCACCCCTCGCGACGAGGCTGGCGTGGCCGATCGTGATCCTGCCGGCCGCGGTCATCTCGGCGGCCGCCCCCGCTGTCTTCGCGATGATCTTCCTCACCGCGATCGTGGCAAACCGCGTCGCACCGGGCCTCGCCGCGACGACCGCGGGCCGCTCCGTCGCCTGGATGGGGCGCAACTCGATCGTCTTCTATCTCGCGCACTTTCCGGCGATGGTGGCGGTCGGCCAGATCGCGACGATGTTCCCCGTGCCGCTGGGGCTGTGGCTCGTCGTCGCCAACCTGGTGGTCGGACTCCTCACGTCCTCCGTGCTGGCCCGATACTCGTCCACGTTGCCCGTCGCCTGGCTGTTGCGGATAGCGCGGCGGCGACCTCACACCGCTGAGTGAAGGAGAGGCGGCTCTGCGGCCCGTTCTCAGCCGTACGACCGCACCAACACCCCCTATGTCGATGATATGCGGCGCTTTCCCCGTCGCCGGGGGACGGCGGGTCGGGCGACCTATGCTCGGGAGCGTGAGGATCCCCGCTGCGTCGAAGCGAACGGTCGGTTTCATCGGACTCGGCCTCATGGGGGTGCCCATGGCGACGAATCTCGTGCGGGCCGGATTCGACGTGGTTGTCTGGGCCCGCGCGAGCGGGCCGGTCGACGAGCTGGTGGCGGCCGGTGCACGGCCGGCGGCCGACGTCGCCGGGGTGTTCACCACCGCGGAGACCGTGGTTCTCATGCTGCGCGACGAGGCCGCCGTGGATGCCGTGCTCTCCCGCGGCACCGGCGTCTTCTCCTCCCTGGTGACCGGCCACACCCTCGTACAGATGGGCACGTTCGCCCCCGCGTTCTCGCGAGCTCTCGCCGACGACGTCGAGGCGACCGGCGGACGTTATGTCGAAGCCCCGGTGTCGGGCTCGCGCGGACCCGCGACGGACGGCACGCTCGTCGGGATGCTCGCGGGAACTCCGGATGCCATCACCCACGTCGATGAGGTCGTCGGGGCGATGTGCGGTCAGGTGTTCCGCTGCGGCGACATCCCGGCGGCGCTCACGATGAAGCTCGCTGTCAATACGTTCCTCATCACGATGGTGACCGGTCTCGCCGAGACCTTCCACTTCGCCGAGCGCGGGGGAGCCGACGTCGAGGTGCTGCGCGAGGTTCTCGCGGCCGGGCCCATGGCATCCGTCGTCTCGACCGGAAAAGCCCGGAAGGTGACCGGCGGCGACCTCTCGGCGCAGGCTGCGATCGCGGACGTCCTCAAGAACGCGAGGCTCGCGGAGGACGCGGCGAGAGCGGCGGGATCGGCTCACCCCCTCATCACGGCGAGCCGCGAGCTTTACGAAGAGGCGGTCGCCGAAGGCGCGGGAGCACTCGACATGATCGCGGTCGTGAGGGCGTTCGAAGCGCGGACATCGGCGCAGTGACGATCACCGTGCCGCGGCGGAACGAATCCCGCCGCGGCGCGTTCGCTCAGAAGCCGATCACCGTGGCCCCCTCGCGCGAGTAACGCAGGAAGGCGTCGCGCGCGATCACGAGGCTCAGCCCGCGGGCGCGCAGCGCGTCTTCGAGGCCGTCGGCCCGCGCGAGCGTGATGCACGCGCCCACGGGGATTCCGGCGGCGAGCAGTTCGTCGATCTGCTCGTTGAAGCGGCGGTCGAGGTCGGTGTCGGCGCGCCCGAGGCGGCGCTGCGCGGCGCCGAAAACGAAGACCTCGAGGGGCGGATCGTCGGGGCGCGCGGCATCGGCCATGCGGCGGGGGAGCCTGCTGCCGATCAGGAGCGAGTCGGGGTCGTCGTGGAAGAGGTGGACGACGGTCATCACGATCCGACCACCTCTCGCGCCGCCGCCACCGCGTTCGCGGCGCGGACCACGGCGTCCACCGAGGCGGTGAGCACGGAGCCGTTCCGCCCCGCGACCCACGCGGGGCCGTCGGGGCCGCGGTACTCGAGAAGCGTGAGGGCCTCGGCATCCGCTCCCGCCCGCAGTGAGCTCTGGTGCAGCGACAGGATCTCGAGCGCGATGCCGCCGCGGTCCAGAGCGCCGACGACCGCATCGACCGGGCCCGTCTCGGAGACACCGCGATACTCGATGCCGTCGACCTCGACCGCCACCTCCGCGCCTGCGTCGACCCGCAGCGACGTCACCCGCACGGCGTCGTCGGGGCCGGACAGGTACGCGTCGGTGAAGATCGCCCAGATGTCGTCGGCCGTGGCCTCGTCGCCCGTGCAGTCGGTGTGCCGCTGTACCTGGCGCGACAGGTCGATCTGCAGACGGCGGGGGAGTTCGAGGCCGTACGCCGTCTCGAGCAGGTACGCGATACCGCCCTTGCCGGACTGCGAGTTGACCCGGATCACGGCGTCGTACGTGCGACCGATGTCCGCCGGGTCGATCGGCAAGTAGGGCACGCGCCACGCGATCTCGGCCTCGTCGCGGCCCTCGGCGAGAGCCCGGGCGCGGTGTTCGGCGAAGCCCTTGCGAATGGCATCCTGATGCGTTCCGCTGAAGGCGGTGTGAACGAGGTCTCCGACATACGGATGCCGGGGCGAGACCTCCAGTCTGTTGCAGTGCTCCACGACCCGGCGGACTCCGTCGATGTCGGAGAAGTCGATCATCGGGTCCACGCCCTGCGCGTGCAGGTTCAGCGCGAGGGTCGCGAGGTCGACGTTGCCGGTGCGCTCGCCGTTGCCGAAGAGGCAACCCTCCACCCGCTGTGCACCGGCGAGCACCGCCAGTTCGGCGCAGGCGATGCCCGTGCCGCGGTCGTTGTGCGGATGCACGGAGAGGATCACGGCATCCCGACGGGCGAGGTGGGTGTGCATGTACTCGATCTGGTCCGCGTACACGTTCGGCGGGGCGACCTCGACCGTGGCCGGCAGATTCAGGATGACGGGACGCTCGGGCGTGGCATCCCACAGCTCCGTCATCGCGTCGCAGATCTCGAGGACGTAGTCGGGCTCGGTCAGGTTGAACACCTCGGGCGAGAACTCGAACCGCACGTTCGGAAGGTGCCCCGCGAGCTCCCAGACGTCGCGGCCCCCGGCGAGGATGAGCTCGCGCAGCTCGTCGCGGTCCTTGCCGAGCACGGTCTCGCGCCAGGTCGGAGCCGTCGCGGTGTACAGGTGGATGACCACCTCGTTCCGGATGCCGCTGATCGAGGCGACCGTGCGTTCGATGAGGTCGCGGCGCGCCGGGGTGAAGACGACGATCGTGACGTCGTCGGGGGCGATGTCGCTCTCGGCGATGAGCCGGACGAAGTCGAAGTCGGTCTGCGAGGCGGAGGGGTAGCCCACCTCGATCTCGGTGTAGCCCATCCGGACCATGAGGTCGAAGAAGAGGCGCTTGCGCTCGGGGTCCATGGGTTCGGAGAGCGCTTGGTTCCCGTCGCGCAGGTCGACGGGGACCCACAGCGGTGCCTCGGTGATGCGGCGCGTCGGCCATTGCCGTTCGGCGTCGGCCAGGGGGACGTCGACGCGCGAGTAGACGTCGGTGTAGCGGTGAGAGGGCATGCGCGAGGGGCGCTGCCTGTTCCAGGTGGTCATGTTTCTCGGTTCCTCGGGGTGTCGCGGGGGCGACCGGCGCAGCGTGCGGCTCCACGACGGGGAGCCGGTCTGGTCAGGCCCCGTCGTGGCGACGAAGAAGGAGGAATCCGCGGAAGGACATGGGAGGACGGTAGCATAAGTCCTCAGACAAGTTGAGGAGTCAGGATGCCGGACCTGAAACGCGTACCCCTGGCCGACCAGGCCGCCGACGTGCTGCTCGCGCGCATCCGGGCGGGGGAGTGGGCGCTGGGCGCCAAGCTCCCGGGTGAGACGACCCTCGCGCCGCAGTTGGGCGTCGGCCGTTCCACCGTGCGCGAGGCGATCCGGCAGCTCGCGGGTCGCGGCGTGCTCGACTCGCGACACGGATCGGGCGTGTACGTCACCGCTGTCGACGTGCCCGAGGACTGGGAGCAGGTGCTCCGCCGGGCCGACATCGTCACGGTGCTCGAGGCGCGGACGGCGATCGAGGTCGAGGCGGCCGCGCTCGCGGCCGTGCGACGCACCCCGTCCGACCTGCGTGCCATCAAACACGCACTGGCGGAGCGCACGGCGCCAGGGCAGAGTGTCGAGGAACACGTGGACGCCGACATGGTGCTGCACCGCGCGATCGTCGTCGCGGCGCACAACGACGTGCTCACCGATATGTTCGACGGCTTCGTCCCGCGCGTGCGCCGAGCGATGGTCGACATGCTGCGCCTGCGTCCCGTCGCGGACGAGGACCGTGACCACGACGCCCACGCCGACGTCGTCGCGGCGATCGGCGACCGTCGTCCCGAGATCGCCGCCGCCGCGACCCGCGCGCACCTCGACGCGTTGAAGACGGGGTTCGCCTGACGGGCGATTTCCACCCTTTCTCCACCCCGGCGGAGGAAGTCGCGCGAGCGCCCGGAGACGAGTCTCGAAGCATGAACCTCGAAACGCTCGCGGACATCGTCCTCATCGTCCTGCTCGTCGGCTGGCTCGGGTACCGACAGACCACGTGGCGTCCGGTTTCCCCGGCGAAACTGTGGCGCACCCCGCTCATCCTCGCGGTCCTCGGCGTCGTCAATCTGGCGCGGGGAGACCTCGCGATCGGCGGCCTCGATGTCGCCGTCCTCGTGATCGAACTCGTCCTCGCCCTTGGCGTCGGCGCGTGGATGGGCGCCCTCGCGCACTTCCGCCCGCTGGAGCAACGCGTCACCGGCCGTCGCGGCGAGGGAGCTGTCGTCGAATCCCGCACCGGGTGGTGGGGGCTCACCCTCTGGGCCGCCCTTCTGCTCGTCCGTGTCGGGATCGACGTCGCGGCCACGGCGATGGGCGCCCACGGGGTCACCGGCGCCGGTGTCATCCTGCTCGTCTTCGCCGCGAACCGCGCCGCTCGAAACCTCGTCCTCGGTGCCCGCCTCGGGCACCTTCCCGTCGGCGATGCGCGCCCTCCGCGCATCACCGCGCGATGATGGTGCCGTGACTCCCCACCCGACCGCCTTCGGGGCGGCGCTGACCGTCTTCGGTGCGGCGCTGTGCACCTGGGGTCTGTTCAGCGCACCGCGCCCGATGTGGGCCCTGGTCCTGGCGCTCCTCGCTCTCGCGGCGTGGCTCGTACGGACCGCCCTCGTCTTCGTGCAGCGGTCGGCTGCGGCGCGGACCGCGCGCGTCGCCGCGCTGTGCGCCATCGGCGCGGGCGCCCTCGCGGGGACATCGACCGGAGCCAACTCGCTGATTCCCGCTGCCGTGTGCGCCATGGTGCTCGTCGCCGACCAAGCGGTGTCGGTCGTCGCGGCGGCGGTCACGGCGTGTGGCGGTGTGGCACTGGTCGCGGCGGGCGCCGTCCTGTGGCCGACGTCGGTGTCGGCTCTCGCGGGGATGGTCGCCGCGGTGCTGGTGGGAGCGCTCGCCGGCTTCAGCCGTCGACAGGGTGCGCAGGCCCGACGGCGCGAAGCGCTCCTCGCGGAACGCGAGCGCGCCCTTCGTGAGGAGGCCGGGCGCAACGCGCTCGCGCGCGATCTCCACGACGTCCTGGCGCACACGCTCGGTGGGCTGGTCGTGCAGTTGGATGCCGCCGAGGCGCTCCTCGAGGCGGGAGACGCATCGTCCGCCCACCGCCGGGTGGCCTCGGCGCGCGAGCTGGCGGCATCCGGTCTCGGCGAGGCGCGTCGCGCCGTCGCCGCGCTGCGCCGACCACGGCAACCGGGAGTCGAAGCCGAAGCCGCCGACCGCGACCCGGTCGCATCGATCGTCCTCGACCGTCGCCTCGACGAGCTGGTCGATATGCATCGCGCGCTCGGGGGCGAGATCGCCTGGGAGCGCTCGGGCGACCCCGCGCCCCTCGACCGGGCCCAGGCGGACGCCCTGCACCGCGCCCTGCAGGAAGCGCTCAGCAATGTGCGACGCCACGCCCCGGGGTGCGCGGTCACCGCGCGTCTCGCCTGGCGACCCGGCGTGGTGCGCCTCAGCATCGAGAACCCCTTGCCATCGTCGCCGCCGCCCACGCCGAGCGCCGCGCCGGGTTTCGGGCTCCGAGGTATGCGGGAACGCGTGGACGCCCTCGCACTCGGCGGGACGGTGACGGCCGGGCCCGAGGCGGGATCCTTCGTCGTCACGGTCGAGGAGGTGCTCGCGTGAGCGACGAGCCCCCGATCCGCGTGCTCGTCGCGGACGATCAGGCGATCGTTCGGGACGGACTCGCGACGGTTCTCGCGCTCCTGCCCGACGTGGAGGTCGTCGGCACCGCCGCGGACGGCGAAGAAGCCGTCGCGCTGGCCGTGCAACGGCATCCCGACGTCGTCCTCATGGATCTCCGGATGCCGCGCCTGGACGGCGTTGCGGCCACCGCCCGGCTCGCCGTCGATGTTCCGAGCGCCGCGGTGCTCGTGCTGACGACGTTCGCCGACGACGAGTCCATCGTCGCCGCGCTGACCGCGGGGGCCAAGGGATATCTCACGAAGGATGCCGGTCGCGCCGAACTGGCGGCGGCGGTGCGATCGGTCGCCCGCGGGCAGGCGACCTTCAGCGCCGAGGTGGGCGCGACCATCGTGGACTCCCTGATCCGTCCGCGGCCCCCGGCGTCTCCGGGGGAGGAGCTCGCCGCGCGCTTCCCCCGGCTGACCCGGCGCGAGATCGACGTGTTCGCCCTCCTTGTCGAGGGGCGCACGAACGCCGAGATCGCGGAGCGCCTCTTCGTCGAGGTGTCGACCGTGAAGACGCACGTGAACGCGCTGTTCGCCAAACTCGGCGTGCGAGACCGTCGCGCCGCGGTGGCGCTGGCCCGAGGCTGACGCCTGCCGAGCTCGAGAGGACGACCTCGTTACGGGGTCTCCCCGTCGCCGCGGCGTGATTCGCCGCTCCCGCTCTCGCGCAGCGACGCGACGAAATCGAGCTTGTCGAGCACCGGATCCGGCAGGAGGAAAGGGTAGAGGTCGTCCTTGCCCATCGACCGGTTGACCATGTTGAGGGCGCTCGCGAGCGGCATCCAGACCTCCGTCACCAGGGTGCGGAAGGGGCCGGATGCCGACGAGTCGACGTGCAGGAGACCGTTGACGGCGGCCGTCTCGACCGTGTCGGTGATGTGGAGGTAATGCGCCCAGGTCTCGGCGAAGTCCTCGTAGGGGTGCATGGTGGCATAGGTGGAGATGTAGCGCTCGGGCCAGTCGGCCGGGGGACCCTCGGAGTAGTGGCGGTCGATCTCGGCCTGGTAGTCGGCGGTCTCGTCGCCGAAGAGCGCCCGCGCCTCGCTGAGGCGGTCGGTGTCCTCGACGAGGATCCACTCGAAGTAGTGCCCGCTCTCGTGGCGGAAGTGGCCGAGCATCGTGCGATACGCCTCGCCCAACTGCTCCTGCACCCGGACGCGGTAGGCGTCGTCGCTCTCGGCGAGGTCGATCGTGATCACCCCGTCGGCGTGCCCGATCGTGACGTCCTCGGCGACGCTCGACAGCAGGTCGAAGCAGAGGCCGCGCTCGGGGTCCTCGGCCTTGCCGACGACGGGGAAGCCGAGACGGTCGAGCTCGACGAGCAGCCAGCGCTTCGCACGTTCGGCGACGGGGTACTGCGAGAGGCCCTTGGCGTCGGCGTCGTTCGGACGCACGCGCGTGAGATCGCAGGCCGAGCACTGGCCTCCCTCGACCGGCGCGAGCCACGTGCAGCCCGACAGGTTCAGGTTTCGGCACACGTGCCAGGCTCGTCCGTCCGCGTCGACGTACCGACCCTTCTCGTCGACGGGAACGATCTCGACCTCGTCGCGCGAGAAGCCGAGCGGGGTGTGGCACGACACGCAGACGGAGTTCTCGAACCAGAGGGCGTTCCCGCACACGCGGCATCGGAAGGATTTCATCCCTCGAGCCTGACACGGACGCTCCGCCCTGCGGGATGGGGTTGCGCGGTCTTCCTAGAATCGTGAGGTCGCCCACCGGAAGGACTCCCGTGACCCCCACTCCGGCCGGATCCCTCGCGCGACGGGTGCTGTGGCATCCGTTCCCGTGGGCGGTCGTCTGCTTCGCGGGGGCGGTGGTGCTGTTCGGCCTCGGTCAGGAGTTCGCGGGCTTCCTGCTCTCGCTCGTGGCGGGATGGGCGCTGGCGCAGACGCTTCTGTACGCGCTCGCGTTCCTGCGGACGCGTGCGGTGTCGGTGGCGGTGCATCTCGCGCTGGGGATCGCTGCCGGGTTCGCGGTCTTCCTGGTCGTGCAGCCGGGGGACTGGCCCGTGGCGGTACCGCCGACCGTGCGCTCGACCCTCTCGTTCGCGATGGCGCCCTTCGCGGGGTGGATCTGGCTCTCGTTGGTCGGGCGAGTGACCGCGGCCGTCCAGGCGACCTCGGACAAGCGGGCCGCTCAGCTCGTCGAGCCCGAATGGGAGCGCGCGGGCGGCGAGTGGACGCTCCGGCTCCCCGTCGTGCCGCTCCGACGCTCGACGTACCTCACGGTCGGCGCGGTGCTCGGCGTGCTGGCGGCCGGAGCGATGGCGACGTTCGTGCTCGTCTTCGCCGACCTCGCGCAGAGGCTCGGCCCGATGGCGATGCTCCTCCTGCTCGGATGGACGGTGGGGTTGCCCGTGTACCTGGTGGTCGGCGCTCTCGCGCGAGCGCGCACGACCACGGTGGAGCTGTGCCTCAGCGCGGAGCGCGTGCGGGTGCGGACCATCGACGGCGTCACGTTGATGGATGCCGGGACCGATGGCATCCGGACCCTCTTCGTCTCGATGCGCAACGCTCCGACGCGGATCGTCGTACGCCCGGTGGAAGGGCTGGGACTCGTGTTGCTGGTCGGCATGGCGCGCCGGCCGAAGGGGACGGCGGCGACGGTACCCGAGTTCCCGCGGCGCCTACGCCACGCGCTCGAGGGGGCGGGGCTGACGGTGATGGAGGGCAAGCGGGCCCGGGCGGGCGAGACGACCCTCGAGCGCTCACCCGGATAATGGCGGAATGACCACCGCCCGGATCGTCATCCTCTTCGCCGTCGCCGCCCTGGCCGAGATCGGCGGAGCCTGGCTCATCTGGCAGGCCGTGCGCGAGAACCGGGGCTGGTGGTTCGCTCTGCTCGGCATCGTCGCGCTCGGGGCCTACGGGTTCTTCGCGGCCCTGCAGCCGGAGGCGAACTTCGGCCGCGTGCTCGCCGCGTACGGGGGAGTGTTCATCGCCGGCTCGCTGGCGTGGGGGATCGTCGTCGATGGCTTCCGCCCCACGACCTGGGATTACGTCGGCTCGGCGATCGCCCTCGTCGGCGCGGCGATCATCATGTTCGCCCCGGGCCAGTCGACGGCGGGAGAGATCTCGTGACGGATGCCGTGACCCCCGCCCTCCGCGACCGACAGGCGGCAGACCCGGAGGTCCGCCGCCCGCTTCGCCGTCACTCGTAGCGCAGCGACTCCACGGGATCGGCCCGCGCGGCCCGCGCCGCCGGAAGCGTCCCCGCGAGGAACGCGATCCCCATCACCACGAGGGTCGTCACAAGGATCGACACCGGGTCGAACGCGATGAGCTGCAGTCCCGGCAGGTCGCTGAACAGGTTCGCCGCGAGCTGCGCGCTCACCGCCGTGCCGACGCCGATCGCGATGACCGCGCCCAGCGCGCTGCCGAGGAATCCGATGAAGATCGCCTCGAGGCTGAAGAGCGAGAAGATCCGCCCGCTGCCCATTCCCATCGCCTTCATGAGGCCGATCTCCCGGGTGCGTTCCTGCACCGACATGAGCAGGGTGTTGACGATGCCGAAGCTCGCCGCCAGCAGCGCGATGATCGCGAACGCGTTGAGCACCAGGACGATGCCGTTGATCACCGACTCGAACGTGCCGAGCTGATCGGCCACGGTGGTCCCCGTGTAGCCGGCGTCGCTCAGCGCGGTCTTGACCTCGTCGACCTGCGCGGTCGTCGCCGACGACACTGTCACGCTCGCCGAGGCGTACCGGTCGAGCTGGTCGGCGGGGACCCCGGTGTTCTGCAGCGTGAACAGCTCCTTCTCGAGGGCGGTGTTCGTCGTGAGCGAGGTCGTGCCGCCGAACGCGTCTTCGGTCACACCGGTCACGGTCGCCTCGACGAGATGCTGCGTGCGCACCGGGTCGGTCACCGCGATCGTCACGGTCGCCCCCACCACGTCCGCGGCGGCCGCGAAGCCGAGGGGTGTCACCAGCGCCGACGGGAGGGCGACCTGCAGCGCGTCGGAGCCGTCGTCGGGTGCTGACCCGTCGGCGATCCGCGGGGTCTGACCGGCGACGAGGCTGCCGACCTGTGCCACGTACGGGTCGCCGCCCGGTGCCTCGACGTAGTCGATCGACACCGACGTCACGGGAACGACCTTCTCGACGCCCGCGATCTGCGAGATCGTCGTGATGTCCTGGTCGGTGAGCGCGGTCACCTCCGTCGTGCCGCCGGGGCGCCCCCCGGGCTGCGACGCCGAGGCGACGGCATCCGGATCGTACTTCTGCGGCCCGGTCGAGGTCGCCGTGGTGGTCTTCGTCACGGTCAGCACGTCGGAGGCGCCCATCGAGGCGACGGTGCTGTCGATGAACGCATTGATGCCCGTGCCCAGACCGTTCGTGATGGTGAGGGTGAAGGCACCGACGAAGATCGCGAGCACCGTGAGGATCGTGCGCGTCTTCGAGCGGAACGTGTTCGCGATGGCGGTGGAGACGAGGTCGACGGTTCTCATGCGGCGCTCCGTTCGTCGGCGACGATCAGGCCGTCGCGGATCTGCACACGTCGATCGCAGCGCGCGGCGAGGTCTTCGTCGTGCGTGACGACGATGAGCGTGATGCCGTGCTCGCGATTCAGGCGGAAGAGGATGTCCTCGACGACGGCGCCGGTGGCCGAGTCGAGGTTGCCGGTTGGCTCGTCCGCGAAGATCACTCGCGGATCGTTCACGAGGGCCCGGGCGATCACCGCGCGCTGCTTCTGTCCGCCCGAGAGAGCGGTGGCCTTGTTGCGCGCCTTGTCGGCCATGTCGAGCTCGGCGAGCGCCGCTCTCCCGCGCCGCGCGCGCTCGGCACGGCCCACACCCGCGATCTTCAGCGGCAGCACGACGTTGTCGAAAACCGAGGCGCTGGGGGTGAGGAAGAACTGCTGGAACACGAACCCGAACGTCTGATTGCGGGTGCGGTTGAGTCGACGGCCGCGCAGGGTCGTGGCATCCACTCCGTCCAGGCGCACGGTGCCCCGGGACGGGGCGTCCATGAGGGCGAGCAGGTGCATGAGGGTCGATTTGCCGGATCCGCTCTTGCCGACGATCGCGATGCTCTCGCCGCGATGGATGTCGAGGTTCACGCCGCGGAGGGCGTCGAAGCGCGCGGAGCCGCGTCCGTAGGACTTGTGCAGATCGGTGACCGAGAGGAGTGGGGGAGGTGGGTCGGATGCCATGCCCTCACCCTCGCTCGCGGGTGGGGCGCCGCGCGTCCCACGGGTGGGGTGACCGTCTACCCCGCGTGGGGGATTCGCGGATGCCCCCGTCGGGCGATGGCCGGGGGCGTCGGGACGCGCGAGACTGGAGCGGTGAGGGCTGACGAGACGAGCGATGCGGTGCCGCGCTGGCCCTGGGCCGGTCGCCCGTGGCTGATCGACGCGTTCGTCGTCCTGCTCGTCGCGGGTCCCGCGTTCGCGCCCCTTCCCTTCGCCGAGATGCGACCCTCGAGCCCGCTCGCGTTAGCCCTCGTGCTGTCGCCCGCGCTCGCCCTGCCTTTCCGTCGTCGGTGGCCGCGGACGGTGCTCGCCGTGTGCGTCGCCGCGTGGGCCGCCGCCCTGACGCTCGGCACGCTCTCTCCCGGCGGCGCGGTGGCCATGGTCGTCGCGACCTACGGCGTGGCGCACCGCACCCCGCGTCGCTCGTCGATCATCGCGACGGCCGCCGCCGTGGTCGTCGTGCTCTCGACGGGCGTGATCGTCTCGCTCGTGTCGGGTATGGACACCCGAGTGCTCCAGGTGGCTCTCTCGCTCTCGCTCGCCGGGGCGGTGGGCGATGCGGCGCGCTCGCGCCGCGCGTACGTCGAAGCCGTCGTCGAGAGGGCGCGCCGTGCCGAGGAGACGCGCGAGTTCGAGGCGCGGCGCCGCGTCACCGAGGAACGCCTGCGCATCGCCCGCGACCTGCACGACGCCGTCGCGCACCGCATCTCGGTGATCAGCCTGAACGCGGGCGTCGCCACCTCGATGCTCGAGACGCGCCCCGACCGCGCGCGCGAGGCTCTCGCCACGATCCGCACCGCCTCGCGCGACGTGCTCGGCGAGATCGGCACGATGATGAGCGTGCTGCGCGCCCCCGACGACGCTCCCGTCCGCGTCCAGCCGGGGCTCGCGCGAGTGCCCGAAATCGTCGAGTCGGTGCGCGTCGCCGGGTGGGACGTCGTGGTGCGCGACGAGATCGGGACGGATGCCGAGGCCGCCGGCATCCCGCTCGGCGTCGACATCGTGGCCTATCGCGTCGTGCAGGAGGGACTCACGAACGCGCTCAAGCACGGCACGACTCGCCGTGCCCACGTGTTGCTGCGCCGGGACGGGGAGGAGCTGGAGGTGGTCGTGACGAATCCGATCGAGCGGGTGCCCGAGGCGACCGACGAGGGTCTTCCCCCGTCGGGTTTCGGTCTGGTCGGACTGCGCGAGCGCGTCGACGCGGTACGGGGCACCCTCGACGCGGGTCTCGCCCCCGGCGGCTACCGCCTCGCCGCGCGGCTGCCGCTGCCCGCCCGCGTGGAGGCGACGCCGCGCGTGCTCTCGGGGGAGCGGCCCTCGTGACGACCGTCATCGTCGTGGACGATCAGGCGCTCATCCGGACGGCCGTGCGCGACCTTCTGGATGCGGCGGAAGGCATCTCGGTCGTCGGGGAGGCGGTCGACGGCGAGGCCGGGGTCGAGCTCGCGCGGCGGCTCCGCCCCGACGTCGTGGTCTCGGACATCCGGATGCCGCGTCGAGACGGCATCGAGCTGACCGCGCTCATCTGCGCCGACCCCGCGCTCGCCGAGACCCGCGTGCTGATCCTGACGACCTTCGAGGAGGACGACTACGTCGTCTCCGCCCTGCGCGCCGGTGCGAGCGGCTTCATCGGCAAGGGCGCCGAGCCCGACGACATCGTGCGGGCCGTCGCCTCGGTGCACGAGGGCGGCGCGCTGCTCTCACCCGCCGCGACCCGGGCGCTGATCGAGAAGTACGTGCGCACGACCGATGCCGCGCAGACGCCGAGCCCCATCGCGCTCGACGCCCTCACCGACCGCGAGCGAGAGGTGCTCCTGCACGTCGGCCGGGGACGCTCGAACGACGAGATCGCCGCGCACCTCTACATTTCGCCGCACACCGCGAAGACGCACGTGAAGAACACGATGCTCAAGCTCGGCGCGCACGACCGGGCGCAGCTGGTGATCGCGGCCTACGAAAGCGGGTTGCTCGCGCCGGGGCGGTGACGGCTGGGCCCGCGGAGCGCGCTCGGCGAGGGCTCCAGGGACGGACCCGCGCCTCAGGCGTGGAAGCGCGCCCCCTTCGTGATCCGGTCGACGGCGTTGCGCGGTCCGCGGAGCGCGATCCCCACGAGGTCGAGGTCGACGGCGGCCACCGCCGCGACCGCGGCGCGGTTCGCCACGTCGTGCGAGGTCGAGAACAGCTCGCGCGTGTACAGCGCCAGGGTGACATCGTCGCGCGACGCGGCCTTCGCCCGAGCGCGGGCGAGGGTCTCGGCATCCGCGGACATCACCATGACGGGTTGACGGAGCATCGGCGAGTAGGTCGTGCCGTCGGCGTCGCGATACGGCTCGCCGACGAGGTCGGGGGCGCTCGTGGCGATGCCGCTCATCACGAACGCGGTGACGTTGAGTTCCTGCCAGGGGGCGAGGTCGTCGGCGAGCACGACGACCACCTTCGTGTCGAACAGCGGAGCGGGAGAGGCATCGGTCATGCCTCCAGCCTCGGCCCCCGGCGTCGGGGGTGTCTTGTACGTTTCTTGCATGGGTGATCGGGTGCGGGCGTGGCATCCCGACGTCCCGATGCTGCGCGAGGTCTACCACGCGAGCTTCGCGCACAACTATCCGCCCCACACGCACGACGACTGGGCCGTGATGCTCGTCGATCGCGGTGCCGTGACCTACTCGCTCGACCGCGCCGAGCATCAGGCGACGCCGACCGCGGTCACGCTCCTTCCGCCCGGGATCGCGCACGACGGTCGTCCGGCGGTCGAGGGCTCGGGCTACCGCAAGCAGGTGCTGTACCTCCGCGGCGACTGGCTCGACGACGGCGTCGCCGCGCGGATCGCGGATCGCCCCACGCTCACGAACGCCCCGGCGCAGACCGCGGCACGACGCGTGCACGCGGCGCTCGCCCACCCGGGCGACGAGATGGCCGCCGAGCACTGGCTGCTCACCGTCCGCGACGCCGTGCTCGCCCACGCCGGCTCGTCGGCGCCACCGCGCCGGGATGCGCCTCTCGCCCGGCGCCTGCGCGCGCTGCTCGATGACCGCTACACCGAGTCGTTCACGATCGCCGAGGCCGCCGCAGAGCTCGGCGCGCACCCCAGCCACCTCGTGCGGGTGTTCTCTGCCACGTACGGCATCGCTCCGCACCGCTACCTCGTCGGCCGCCGGGTCGACGCCGCACGTCGTCTGCTGGGGGAGGGATGCCGTCCGGCCGACGTCGCGGCCCGCACCGGCTTCCACGACCAGGCCCACCTCGCGCGGCACTTCCGCCGCGTGTGGGGTGTGACGCCGGGCGCGATCCGCGCGGCCTGAGCCCTCTGCGGATCCGAGCGCGACCCCGCTTCGGTTCGGGGGCTTTTCGTCAGGAGCTGCGTGTCCCGGCGCAGTTTTCGGGGTGGGGCGGCTCACGAACGACGCTCAGCGATACGACACTGAACCAATCGTCTTCGGCTCCTCGTCGGGCCTCAGCCGCGCAACCCTAAGAGGGCAAGAGCCACTGACGGGCACGCGGAGACTCGAACCATTCTTGTTCGAACGGCTCTCCGAGACCGGTGTAATCGGCGATCAAGGCGAGCGATGAAGCAAGGTAGCGTCCCATGGTCCAGTCCAGCGTTGCCTCGGCAGCCAGGGGCTCACCTCTGCCTTCGTCGGTGTCTGCGCGAAAGAGCGGGTCGAACTGTCGCGTGATGCTTCCATGCCGACCGAGAACGAGATTCGACACGGCGTTGACGTTGACGAAGAGGGATCCCGCCGGACCGGGCGAACAGAGTCGAAGAAACGGCTCGCCGCTCGCTCCGCCGTGCCCGTTGTCTTCCCAGATGACCACATGGTGGTCTGTCTGGATCGTCATGGTGTGGCACAGTTCGTAGCTTCCCCACGAGGCGTGCCGTGCCTCGTCGAAGCTCGCCGCCTCACGAGCTGTGGGCTCGAGCGAGCGAACAGCAGCTTCAGCTGAAGACATTGCGGTCACCGTTATGCACGCGACGAGGCCGTGGTCAGCCCAGTGGTAATCCGCCATCGCCGGGGCCCCTTTCCGTCCCGAGTGCCTTTCATGGAGTTGGCATGTCCGTCGCTCGAGTTCCGGCAATCTCTTCCTACCTACGCCGCAGTGTGCCATAGATCTCTTCCGCCGTCAGAACAGTGGCGCACGGAACGCCGGCGCCGAAAACGATCGGTTCGCACCAGGGGGTCCGCCGCGTGGAAGGTCCATGCGTCCCCAGCGCTCGCCCGAGCGGAGACTTGCCCGGTGGCGGCGCTACGCCTCACAGAGCAAACTCATTGCATGACGAGGACTCACGCAATTGACGGCATCGAATGCGCGCCCGTTTTTCTCGTCGCAGGGGACTACCCGCGGTCGATCAGTGAAGACGAATTCCTGACGGGCGTCCCGGTATCCGATCTCATCGACAACCTTCAGCCCGGACAACACGTGTACGTGGTCGACTACGCCAGCGTGCCCGGGCGCACGCGGCTCACCCGACTTGCATCGCATCGGGGCGAAGGTTGACAAGAGCGTCCTTCCGCCATGAGCGCCGAGTGCGTCACCCCTGTCCGGGTGCTCCATACTCTGAGCCGTCGGGCAGCGGGGGACAGGTGGCCATGTCGGTTTGTGCGGCGACCTCCGCCCGGATCGCAACGTCCCCCTCCTTCTTTGCGAGCGTGTAGACGACCCCTTCCTGCGCACCGGGGGCGGGGATGTATCCGACGATCGCGGAATCGACCGGTCCCCAGTCCTCGGTCGCGGGACCGAAGTTCGTCGTCACAAGGTCGGCGGTGGGATTCTCGATCAGCCAATTGGCCGCATCGACCACAGTCGTATCGGGGATGACCCAGTACCCTTCCAACTCCTCGTAGGGGCCGCACGGCCACCCGGTGTACGAGGTGAAAGTGCCGGGAGAGGTGTCCGTGCGTACCGCTCCCGGTGGGAGGTTCGCCGCGTCGAGCCATGCCTGGGCTTGCGCGAGCGCCGCGGCATCTCCCGCGGCACCCGGGGAGGATGCGCCGGGGTGAACGGGAGCAGTCCCCTCTTCGCCTCCGGCGCCCGGGGCGACATTCGCACCGGACGCACAACCGGTGAGAGCCAAGACCACAACGACAAACGCAGTGGGTATGACGAGAAGTCGACGCCGCATAGCCAACACCGTATCGCTGGGCATCGTGCCCGCACCGTCGACTGAGCTTGGAGAGGCCACCGGAGTTCGGGAGACGCGGGGCTAACCCCGCTGCGCGTCGGCGGCCTTCGACAGCTCCGCCATCCAGGATTCCATGCGGTCCTGCAACGTGCTCGTGTCGAGCTCGTCGCGCAGCTCCGGATGCTCCTTCCAGAACCGGAGCACCGTGTAGACGAGCCAGGCATGGGATTCGAGCGCGTCGACCGGGATAGGCACCTCCTCGACCGCGCCGCCGGCGTCCGCGGCGTGGAGCTTCAGCTCGGGCACCGTGTTCCCGCGCCGTGCGTCGACGAGCCCGCCCGGTACGACATCGACGATCGCGTCCCACGGCCAGGAGCGGTCGAACTCGCCGCGATCGAACGAGTACAGCGTGACGCCGGAGCGGCCCACCACCAGGCCGCGCGGACGCCGCGCGAACCACCGTGCACGCCCGCGCACCGCGAGCGAGTTCGCGCCGGCGAGAGCGACGATCACCGCGGCCAGCGTCAGCGGCACGAGGAAGACGAGAACGAGCAGCACCTGGCCGCCTTCCACGATGCAGCGGACGATCAGGATGCCGCACGCCGCCGTCGTCACCAGGCCGCCCCCGAGCAGCCACAGGCACGACCACAGCGAAGGGGCGCGCTGCCGGAAGAACGACACCCACGAGTCGGCGGGTCGCGTCTCGGCGCGCGTGAGCGCGAGCGCGTTCACGAACTCGGGCAGCGCGCGCTCGCCGCCCGCACGCTCGCCCCCGACGGCGACCACCGCGAGGAACCCGAGGAGCAGCAGCGCGAGGATCGTCCCGAGGACGGTCTGCTCGCCGACGACGGCGCCCCACAGCGCAGCCGAGAGCGCGAGACAGCACACGACGAGCACGCTGGTGATGAGCCGCGACCGCGGCCGCGCCGGGCGAAGGTTCCAGCCGGACGGCAGGGGGTACGGAGCCAGCGGGACGCTCATGGGTCCATCTCAGCATCGATCCGTGGCCCTCGGTGGGTCCGTCTCCCCGCTCGCGGACGGGCGTAGCGTGAGGGGTACCGCACGTTCGTCGAAAGGACTCCCGTGACCACCGTCGCTGAGAACATCGTCGCCTCCCTCCGCCGCCACAACATCGAACGGGTCTATGGCCTCCCCGGCGATTCGCTGAACGGCTTCACGGATGCCATCCGCCGAGACGGCGTGATCCGGTGGCAGCACGTGCGGCACGAGGAGGGAGCGGCTTTCGCGGCCGCGGCCGAGGCCGAGTTGACCGGCGAGCTCACGGTGTGCGCGGGTAGCTGCGGGCCGGGAAACCTCCACCTCATCAACGGTCTCTACGACGCCAACCGCTCGAGGGTTCCGGTCCTGGCGATCGCCGCGCACATCCCGACGGCCGAGATCGGCACGAACTACTTCCAGGAGACGCACCCGCAGGAGTTGTTCCGCGAGTGCTCCGTCTACGTCGAGTACGTCGCCGACCCCGTGCAGATGCCGCGCCTGCTCGAGATCGCGATGCGCGAGGCGATCGAGAAGCGCGGGGTCGCGGTGCTCGTCATCCCCGGAGACGTGCTGCTGGCGAAGGCCAAGAACGAGCGGGTCGTCGCGATCGAGCGCGCGACCCCTCGCATTCTTCCCTCTGAAGAGGAGCTTCGACGCACGGCCGAGGTGCTCAACGCCGCCCAGAAGGTCACGATCCTCGCGGGCGCGGGCGTCGCGGGGGCGCACGACGAGGTCGTCGAACTCGCCGAGCGTCTGCGGGCGCCCGTCGTGCACGCCCTGCGCGGCAAGGAGCACATCGAATGGGAGAACCCGTACGACGTCGGGATGACCGGACTCCTCGGCTTCTCGTCGGGCTACCGCGCGATGGAAGACGCCGACGTGGTGCTCATGCTCGGCACCGACTTCCCGTATCCGCAGTTCTACCCTCAGCACGCCACGCACATCCAGGTCGACATCCGGGGTGCGCAGCTGGGCCGGCGGCATCCGGTCGACATCGGTCTGGTCGGCACCGTCCGCGACACGGTCCAGGCGCTGCTGCCGCTGCTGGACGAGGGGAAGTCCTCGCGGCACGCCGACGAGGCGCGCGAGCACTACCGCAAGACGCGCGCGAAGCTCGACGACCTCGCCGTGCCGACGGGTCGCGGAAAGCCGCTGCACCCGCAGTTCGTCGCGCGGACGCTCGATCGCCTCGCCGACGACGACGCCGTCTTCATCCCCGATGTCGGCTCGCCCGTGGTGTGGGCCGCGCGCTACCTCACGATGACGCGCGATCGTCGCCTGATCGGGTCGTTCTCGCACGGCACGATGGCCAACGCGGTCTCGCACGCGATCGGAGCGCAGTCGGCGTTCCCCGACCGGCAGGTCATCGCCCTCGCCGGTGACGGCGGCCTCGCGATGCTCCTCGGCGAGCTCATCACGATCGTGCAGAACGAGCTGCCCGTGAAGGTCGTCGTCTTCGACAACTCCTCGTTGAACTTCGTCGAGCTCGAGATGAAGGCCGCGGGCTTCGTCACCTTCGGCACCGACCTGAAGAACCCCGACTTCGCCGCGGTCGCCGAAGCGATCGGACTGAAGGGCTTCCGCGTGGACGACGCGGACGATCTCGAGGGCGCGCTGTCCGCCGCTCTCGCGCACGAGGGGCCCGCGCTGGTCTCGGTGAAGACCGCGCGGCAGGAGCTGTCCATGCCGCCGTCCGTCACCCTCGAGCAGGCCAAGGGCTTCACCCTCTACGCGATCCGCACGGTCCTCTCGGGGCGCGGCGACGAGCTGATCGACCTCGCCGCGACGAACTTCCGGCAGTTGTTCTGAGCGGCGCCCAGGTCGCGAGAACAGGGGAGCGCGCGGGACAGGCCCGAACGGCGTGCGTCGGCCTGTCCCGGGCGTGCGTCCTGTTCTCAGCGGGGGGCGACGGCATCCTGTCTCCCGCCCGTCACGCGCTCGCCGCCAGGGTTCTGCCAGAATGTCGCGGTCGACATTGTCCCCCCGAATGGAGACCACCCCATGATCCGCCGACGCTCGGCTCCCCTCATCGCCCTCACCCTCATCGCGACCGCTCTGGCGGGCTGCACCGGTGTCGCTCCCGGCGACGACTCGCCCGACGAGCCGGCCCCGCAGGCGATCGATAACGGCACGGCAACCGAGGCGCCGGACGGGACGGATGCCACGACCTCTCCGGCGTCCGGGAGCTACCCCACCTGCGACGAGGTGAAATCCGCCCTCGGCCCCGAGGTGGCCGAGCTCGTCGAGGTGCCCGGGTCGGAGAACGGTGAGAGGGACGGCTCGAGCGGGCACGAGTTGGCGTGCACCTGGATGACGCCGCAGACGGCGCAGCAGTCGCTCGACCTCAACAACTACGGCGGGATCAGCATCGGCATCATGCGCGACCCGAGCTACGTCGAGAAGGACTACGACGATCTCGGCTGGACGATCGACGACCCTCGGCTCGCTGCCGACGACGCCTGGGCGCTCACGGCGGGCGGACAGTACGATCCGGCCGCGCAGGTGAACATCACGAGCGTGCAGGTCGTGCGCGACGGCACCGTCGTGGTCATCACCGGCGGGGGAGTCGCGCTGCAGGACGTCCCCGAACTCGCCGCCCTCACCGAGGGGTGGGCCGTCGGCGCCGGACTGTCGGTGCTGGACTTGATGCGCTGACCGCGGCGAGTCGGAGAGGACTCAGCGCAGACAGAACGAACCGTCAGGCTCTTCACAGTATGGTGGGCGAAGTCGGCGAAACCGACGCGCTTTCCCGCCGACCGTGAGGCCCATTGCATGCCGCGACTCCGAAGCCGCTGGCTCGTCCTCCTGCTGTCGACGATCGCGGCGACCGCGCTCCTCGGCTCCGTGGCACCCGCCGCGATCGCTGCTGAGTCCTCCCCGTCGCTGACGGCGACGCTGTCCGACACGGACGGCGCGTCGGGGGATCCGGTCGCACTCGACCTCGGAGTGACCGGGGCAACCGACCTCTACGCCGCGACGGTGCGTGTCACCTACGACACCGACCGTGTCGTTCTCGACCCCGCCGCGGTGACGTCGGACTTCCCGGGCATGTTCAGCGTGTCGGGCGTCGAGGGGGCGATCGACTTCACCGTGACGCGTCTGGGAACCTCGAGCGGCCGAACGGGCGACGTTCCCCTGGGGTCGCTGGGCTTCGTGGCCACGGGGCCGGGAGAAGCGCTCCTCCGCGTCGACGAGGTCACGATCATCGACTCCGCCCTGGTCGGCACGACTCTCTCGCCCGCCATCGGCCTGAGCTACACGGTCGCCCCCTCGTCGTCGGCGCCGGAGCCGTCCGCGCCGGGCGCACCGCCGACCATCTCGGTGACGGGGCAGGGCTCGGGCGTGTCGCGCGGCGGGGACAGGACGTTCCGCGGCTCGGCTCCGCAGTCGTCCGCGGCCCCGACCGCGACATCGCCGAGGATCACGGCGTCATCGCTCACCCCGCGGGTCGGCGAGACGATCACCCTGACCGCCCGCGGACTCACCCCCGATGCCGCGTACCGTGTCGGACTGGACTCCGACTCGATCCGCCTGGGTGAGGTCACCGCGGATGAGACCGGATCGTTCGTCCTGGCGGCGACGATCCCCGAGACCGCCCCCACCGGGCAGCACGAGATCGTCGTCCTCTCGCGGGGGCTCGCGGTGACGACGCTCCCGATCACGATCCGCGCGGCGGACGAAGCGGCATCCGCCCCGCGGAGTTCGGCCAGCCCCTCCGTCGGAGCCGCCGGTGTCACGAACGAGGCGACCGCCGACGCCGCGCCGGTGTCCGCGGACTCGACGTCCGCGCTGGTGTGGGCGCTCATCGCGGTCGTCGTCCTGCTCGGCGCGGCCGCGATCGTGCTTTTGAGGCGACGGTTCCATCGCGCCGCAGGCGATGACGGGGGTCGGGGATGAACGCTCTCCGCTTCGCCCCCGCCCCGATCGTGGTGAAGGGAACACTCGTGAGAAGGACGATGCTCGCTTCCGGGGTGGCCGCCGTCACCGCGGCGGCGCTGGTGTTCGGGGCGGTCGCGCCGGCGCACGCCGAGACCGACTCGGTCAGCTATGCGGCTCCCGCCTACCAGCGCGGCGAACTCACTGGCGACGCGAAGGTCGACCGCGACGACCTGACCGTGCTGATGACCGCCGTCGGGCGGAAGGCCGGTGATCCCGGATGGGATGCCGTCGCCGCGGCGGACGCTGATCAGGACGGTGCGATCACGGTGACCGACGTCGCCGCGCTCTCGAAGCAGTTCGTCTACGACGACGACCCCTTCGAGCTGCAGGAGACCGACGTCGTCGCGATCCAGAAGGCGATGACGGCCGGGACGCTCACCTCCCAGGAGTTGACGGCGCAGTATCTGCGCCGCATCGCCGCCTACGACCGCGCGGCCGGGCTCGACCCCCGCGACCCGGACGCGGCGCTCGAGTCCATCATCGCGACGAACCCGACGGCCATGGCCGAGGCTGCGGCTCTCGACGCGGAGCGGGCAGCGACCGGGCCGCGCAGCATCCTGCACGGCATCCCGGTCATCGCGAAAGACAACATCAACCTGGCTGGGCTCGCCACCACCGCGGGGTGCGCCTGCCTGGCCGACAACGTGACCTCGACGGACGCCGAGGCCATCACGCGGCTGAAGGCGATGGGGGCGATCGTGATCGCGAAGGCCAACCTGTCGGAGTTCGCGATGTCGACCGTCGTGTCGAACAGCTCGTACGGCAACACCAAGAACGCCTACGGTTTCGATCTGCCCCCGGGCGGGTCGAGCGGCGGCACCGGTGCTTCGGTCTCGGCCAACCTCGGAGCGGTGGGGCTCGGCACCGACACCGGCGGCTCGGTACGCGTCCCCTCGTCGTACAACGCCCTCGTCGGCATCCGTCCGACCGTCGGGCTCGTCAGTCGCGAGGGGGTCCTTCCCCTCGACGAGTACCGGGACACCATCGGTCCCATGACACGCACGGTCTCGGATGCCGCGCTGTCGCTCGACGCGCTGGCGGGGGCCGCGCCCGGAGAGCACGCGATCGCTCCGGAGGCGTTCCGCAAGCCCCTCTCGTACGCGAGCAGCCTCGATTCGAACGCTCTTCAGGGCGTCCGCGTCGGCTACCTCGTGGACCGAGGACCCACGGACGCGCAGACCGGGAACTTCCAGCTCGTCGCCGCGGCGCGCGCCGACCTGGAGGCCGCCGGCGCCACGGTCGTCGACATCGCCTCGTTCGACCCGGTCGGTGGCGGCCGGATGGAGGACATCCACGGGAGCAAGACCTTCACCCACGGAGTCGACGTGTACCTCGACACCTACTACCGACCCGGCTACACATTCGCCGACCTGGCGCAGAAGGTCACCGATGCCGAAGCGGCGGGGCATCCGCTCTCGAGCTGGCCGGCGGAGGTCGTGCGCGAGTTCGCCTCGACGACCACGGAGGAGCGCGAGGCGGCCTACGGCCCCTTCCGTGCGGGGCAGAAGGCGGTCCAGGATCGGATCGACCAGCTCATGCGGGAGAACGACCTCGACGCGCTCATCTATCCGAGCACCGGCGCCCCCGACCTCCTCTCGGGCTTCAACAATCTCATCAGCGCGGCCAGCGGCTACCCGGCGATCTCGGTGCCCATGGGGGCCACCGACGTCGACCTGCCAGAGGGGACGATCCTGGGGATCCACCGCGGTCTCGAGTTCCTCGGCGCGCCCTATGCCGAGGACCGCCTGATCGGCTTCGCGTACGCGTACGAGCAGCAGACCCACCACAGGCAGGCGCCCTCGCTGTTCCCCGATCTGCCGACCGAGCCCTGACCCGAGCGCCGACGCTCTGCGGTGACGCGAGCGTTCTTCCGCGCGCGCCGGTGGTGCGGTTGCGCTGTGCGAAACTCCGGAGAAACCGGCTCGCGGGAGCGACAAGGGGCTGCTTGTCCGCTCGAGGACGCGGAAACTCAGGAGTTTCGCACGGCCCGCCGCGCTTCAGTCCACCAGCGCTCCGCCCTCGCGCCAGTAGCCGAGGAAGGCGACGCGCTCGCGCGGTACGCCGAGCTCGCGGACCAGCACGCGTCGCGAGGCCGTGACGACCCCGGATTCGCCGGCGAGCCACGCGACGTCGACGTCGGGCGTGGCCCACGCGCGCACGGCGGCCTCGGTCTCGCCGCGCCCGACGACGCGCACATCGACTTGAGGGCTCAGGCCCGCGACGGTGAGATCGTCGGCGTGGTCGCCGATCTCGACGATCGCGATGCCGCGGGCGGCGGGCGGCAGCGACGCCGCGATGCCGCGCACGGCGGGGATCGCCGTCTCGTCCGCGACCAGCAGGAACGAGGTGTACTTCTCGGGCGGCTGCCAATGGATGCCGTATCCCGTCCATCCGTTGCGGACATCGGGGCCCGTGATCACGAGCGTCTCGCCCACGTGCGCTCCGCGCGCCCACCGTGACGCGGGGCCGTCGGGGGAGTGCAGGTAGATGTCCACGTCGATCTCGCCTGCCCCCGGGCGGATCGCGGCGGGCGTGTACGTGCGCAGGACGTTGCGTTCGTCCGGCGGCAGTGCCTTCCACCGCGTGTACCACTCCGAGGGGTGCGGCGTGGGGTCGTCGAGAAGGCCGAACTCGGCGAGCCCTCCGCCCGGCAGGGGCAGGACGAGCTTTATGCGTTGGTCGAGGCCCCACGGCGCGAAGTGCTGCAGCGCGTCGCCCGAGAAGGTGAGTCGCACGAAGTTCGGGGAGAGCATCTCGCGTCGGGCCACAGTCACGGGGAAGGCGCTGTATTCCCACGGGCGGCTCGCGCTCGGCGGGATCTCGGTCCCCGCCATCGACGACCCGTCGGGTTCCGCCGCCGCACCGGCCGCCGGCATCCGGTCGCCGCCCGAGCGGGAAGCCCCCGCCGCCGCGTCCGCCACGACCCCTGGCATCCGCTCCCCGCTCACGCGTCGAGCCCCGTCGCCGCAGCCGCCGCCCGCGCGGCGAACGCCCCGCCGCGCAGCGGCACCACCAGTGGACCGCCCGTCACCGGGTCGTCGATCACGACGTTCGGCAGGCCGTAGACCTCCTCGACGCGTTCGCTCGTGATGACCTCGCGCGGGGCTCCCTCGGCGACGATGCGGCCGCCGCGCATCGCGATGATGTGGCTCGCGTACCGGGCGGCGTGGTTGAGGTCGTGCAGTACGGCGATGACGGTGCGCCCGCGGGCGTTCAATTCGGCGAACAGCTCCATGAGCTCGACCTGGTGCGCGACGTCGAGGTAGGTGGTGGGTTCGTCGAGCAGCAGCAGGTCGGTCTGCTGCGCGAGCACCATCGCCACCCAGACGCGCTGACGTTGTCCGCCCGACAGCGCATCGACGGGTCGGGCCGACAGGTCGGTCGTGCCCGTGGCATCCAGGGCCTCCTTCACCGCGGCCTCGTCGGCGCTCGACCACTGCCGCAGCAGTGACTGGTGCGGGTAGCGGCCGCGGCCGACGAGGTCGGCGACCGTGATGCCGTCGGGAGCGAGCGCGCTCTGCGGGAGGAGGCCGAGACGGCGCGCGACCTCCTTCGCGGGGTAGCTCGAGATGTCGCGCCCGTCGAGCACGACGGAGCCGGCGGCGGGGGAGAGGAGGCGAGAGAGCCCCCGCAGCAGCGTCGACTTGCCGCACGCGTTCGGGCCGATGATCACCGTGAACGACCCGGGCGGGATCGCGACGGTCAGCTCGGGGACGACGGTGGCGCCGTCGTACGCGAGCGAGACGGAGCGGGCTTCGAGGCGGGTGGGGTCAGACACGGCGGCGGATCTCCGTAACGATCATGACGATGAGGTACGCGCCGCCGACCGAGACGGTGACGACGCCCACGGGGAGGGTCACCGGCAGCACGTGCTGCGCGATGGCGTCGGAGCCCAGCAGCAGCAGGGCGCCCACGAGGGCCGACAGCGTGAGCGACAGCGACGGCGTGCGGGCGAGTCTCCGCGCGATCTGCGGGGCGGCGAGGGCGACGAAGGCGATCGGTCCCGCGACAGCGGTCGCCGCGGCCACGAGCACCACGCCGGTGAGCAGCGCGAGGCTGCGCACGAGGTGGGGGCGCACGCCGGACGCGGCGGCCAGGTCGTCGCCCAGCTCCAGCTGGCGGAGCGCGGGCACCAGCGCGAAGGCCGCGAGCGCGAACGGCGCCGCGCACAGCAGCACCCCGCCGAGCGCGTCACCGGTGACGCCGTTGAGCGACCCGTGCCCCCACGCCGACGCGAACATCGCCGTCTCGAGTTCGATCTGCAGCAGCATCCAGGTGTTGAGCGAGGCGAGCATGGCCGAGACGCCGATGCCCACGACGATGAGCCGGAAGCCCTGCACGCCACCGCGGTACGACAGGAACCAGATGACGACGGATGCCGCGAGGCAACCGATCAGCGCGCCCGCCGCCCGCGCCGGCCACGACGACGAGACGAGCACGAGCGTCAGCAGCATGCCGGTGAAGGCGCCGTTCGAGAGCCCGAGGATGTCGGGGCTCGCGAGCGGATTGCGCGTGACCGTCTGGAACAGGGCCCCGGCGATCGCGAGCAGGGCGCCCAGGGTGATCGCGGCGAGGACGCGGGGGAGGCGCCAGCCGACGACCACGGTGGTGTCGAGCGCGTCGCCCGCTCCGAGGAGCGCGCGGATGACGGCATCCGGAGCCAGGGGATACGTGCCCCAGCCGAGCGAGAGCACCGCGAGCACGACGACGGCGACGAGCACCGCGACACCGACGGCGATGCTCCGCAGCCGCACCGGCAGCGCGCCGAGGACCACCCGGCGGTACCCCACGTCGACGGCCGTCACAGCGCGCTCGCTCTCCGTCGGCGCGCGAGCGCGATGAGCACGGGAGCGCCGACGAACGCGGTGACGATCCCGGCGGGCACCTCGGCCGGGGCGATGATCACGCGGCCGAGCACGTCGGCGAGCAGCACGACGATCGGCGCCGCGAGAGCGCTGAGGGGGAGAATGCGGCGCTGGTCGGGCCCGACGATCCACCGCACGACGTGCGGCACCATGAGCCCGACGAACGACAGGGGTCCGACGAGGGCGGTCGCCGCTCCCGCGAGCACGGTGATGGCGGCGATGGATGCCACCCGCACGGCGCCGACGGGGATGCCCTGCGCACGGGCGAGGTCGTCGCCGAGAGCGAGGGCGTTGAGCGCGCGGCCGAGCACGAGAGCCACCGCGAGTCCGACCGCGATGAAGGGGACCACGGGGAGGACGACGTCGAGACCGCGTCCGAGGAGCGAACCGGCGTTCCACCCGCGCATGAGGTCGAACGCGTCGGGGTTGCTCAGCATCATGCCCGAGGTGATGCCGGAGAGCACCGCACCGACGGCGACGCCCGCGAGGGTCAGGCGGATCGGGTCGGCCGGTCCACGCCCCGACGAACCGACGAGCGCGACGGCGACCGTGACGATGAGCGCCCCCAGGAACGCGGGCCAGACGAGCAGGAGAGAGCTCTGGATGCCGAACAGTGCCACCGTCACGGCGACGGCGAACGCGGCTCCCGCGTTGACGCCGAGGATGCCGGGGTCGGCGAGCGGGTTGCGCGAGAACGCCTGCATGAGGGCTCCGGCGACGCCCAGGGCGGCCCCGGCGACGATGCCGGCGATGGTGCGGGGCACACGGAGTCCCTGCACCACGTAGTCGGTGTCGGGGGTGCCCGCGCCGGTGAGCGAGGCCCACACCGCGTGCCAGGGTAGGGGGTTCGCGCCGATCATGAGCGACAGGGCGATCGCGATGGCGAGGACCGCCGCCAGCACGAGGGTGCCGGCGACGGTCCGACCGATCCGTGGGGATCGGGGTGCCGTGTCCGGCACCCGCGGGGAGACGATCGAGGTCATTTCCCCGATGCGAGGAAGGTCTCGATGTCGTCGAGCACCGACTGCGCGCCCTTCGGCCCGACGCCGGCGACCCACGTGCTCGTGTCGACGAGCGTGACGACGGGGAACGCCGCGGCGTTCTGCGCGATCGCCGCGGGGACGGTCGACGGGTCGTTCACGTCGGTCGTGGTGACGAAGACGGCGTCGGCGGTCGCGCTCGCGATGTTCTCGGGCGAGATGTCCGCCTGCAGGCCGTCCTCCCACTCGTGATCGGGGATCGTGTAGCCGACGCACTCGAGCAGGCTCCCGGCGAACGAGACCGGGCCGTAGAGGCTCAGTGTCGTCTCGTCGCGCGGGCGGATCATCTCGGCGGTCTTCCCCGCGAGGTCGTGTGCGCTCTTGATCTCGTCGCAGCGCTGGTCGACGGCATCCACGGCCTTCGTCACGTCGTCCTCGCGGCCGAGCGCCTCACCGATGAGGGCGGCGTTGTCGCGCCACGGATCGGCCTGCGTCGCGATGAACACCGTCGGGGCGATCGCGCTGAGCTGGTCGTACAGCGCGGAGTGGCGGGACTCGGTGCCGAGGATGAGGTCGGGCTTGAGTGCGGCGATCGCCTCGAGGTCGGGCTCGCTCACCGTGCCGACGGGTGTGACGCCCTCGACGCCGAGGTAGCTCGGCACGCCGTTGACCATGTTCGCCACGGCCGCGCCGACGGGGGTGATCCCGACGGCCACCGCGGTGTCGAGTTCGAGCGGCTCGAGCGTGACGACGCGCTGCGGAGCCGTGCTGACGGAGGTGGTCCCACGCGCGTGAGCCACATCGTGGGTCGAGGCGGAGCTCTCGGCGGGAGAAGCGCTCGCGCCGCCCGCGCAGCCGGAGAGGGCGAGGGCGAGACCGGTCGCCGCGGCGAGGAGGGCGAAGCGCCGGGAGGAACGGCGTGCGGGCATGGCGAGATGTCCTTTCGGGTGGGGGAGGCCGAAAGCTGAAGCTTAAGCAAGGGTTACCTTACCAAGTGCGCCCGATCGCGACACGCGGCCCGCCCGGACTTGCGGAAACGCTGCGATCACCGAGGCACACGGATGCCGTGCGCGAGGGCGATCGGTGGGATCGCGGGGCGCACGGCATCCGGTGCTCAGTACACGATGACCGGCTTCACCGTCCGCCCGTGGTGCATGTCGTCGATCGCCCGGGCGATGTCGTCGAGGGCGTACCGCCGCTCGAGCCTCTCCAGCGGCAGGCGCCCCTCGGCGTGCAGCGCGACGAGGCGCGGGATGAGCTCGCGCGGGTCGGCGTCGCCCATGGTGACGCCGCGGAGGATCTTGCCGGTCAGGATGCCCTGGATGTCGACGGGGACCTCGGTCCCGGGCGGGGGCGCCCCGCACACGAGCACCGTGCCGCGCGCGGCGGCGGCATCGAGGGCGGTCCGGGCGACGCCGGGGTGCCCGGTGGTGTCGAAGCTGAGCGTGACGCCGCGTCCGCCGGTCAGTTCGGCCAGACGCGCGGCGACGTCTTCGTGCGCCGCGTCGATGGTGGCGGTCGCACCGAGCTCGCGCGCGAGGTCGAGACGCGAAGCCACCCGGTCGATCGCGATGAGGTGCGCCGGCGCGCGGAGCGCCGCGGCCATCACCGCGGAGAGGCCGACCGCCCCGGCTCCGTACACGGCGACGACATCCGCGGTCCCCGGATCGAGCACGTTCCACATCGATCCGAAGCCCGTCAGCACGCCGCAGCCGAGCGGGGCGAGCGCCGCGAGATCGGCGTCGTCGGCGACCCGCACGAGCGAACGCTCGTCGGCGATCGCGTGGGTGCCGAACGACGACTGTCCGAAGAAGTGCCCCGCGACCGGCGCGCCGTCGCGGGTGATCTCGCCCGAGTCGCCGTCGCGGAGCCCGCCGAGCAGGTTTCGCGGTAGCCACGTCTCGCAATACGCCGGGTGGGCGCCGACGCAGGCGTCGCACGCGCCGCACGAGGTGAAGCTCAAGAGCACGGCATCCCCGGGACTCACCCCGCGCACGCCCGGCCCGACGCGCTCGACGCGCCCGGCCCCCTCGTGCCCGATGATCCCCGGGGTGGGGAACGGGATGCCACCGGCCAGCACCCCGAGATCGGTGTGGCAGAGACCGGTCGCGGTGAGCCGGACGAGCACCTCGCCGTGGCCGGGCTCGGCGTAGTCGACGTCGGCGACCGAGATCGTCCGCGTCCCGGAAGCGGCACTGTCTCGGCTCTCTTCGACGATCGCCGCGCGCCCCGCGGTCACTGCGCGCCGCCCAGGTCGAACACGATCGAATGGGCCTTCTGGTACGACTGCAGTGCTTCCGGGCCGCCCTCGCGTCCCCAGCCCGAGGCCTTCACCCCGCCGAAGGGCACGGCCGGGTCGAGGATCGCCCAGCCGTTCACCCAGGTGATGCCGGCGCGCAGGCGCGCGGCGATCCGGTGGGCGCGGGCGAGATCACGGGTCTGGATGCCGCTCGCCAGGCCGTACCTCGTCCCGTTGGCGAGGGCGATGGCTTCGTCCTCGGTGTCGAACGGCTGCACGGTGAGGACCGGACCGAACACCTCGTCCACGACGACCTCGGCCGCGGGATCGAGGTCGGCGAGAACGGTGGGCGCGTAGTAGAACCCGCCGTCTCGCTCGACCGCGTGGCCGCCCGTCACGACGCGCGCGCCCGCGGCACGTGCCCGATCGACCATCGCCGCGACCTTGTCGAGCTGCGTGCGGCTCGCGACCGGGCCGATCACGGTCGCCGGGTCGTCGATGTCGCCGAAGGGCACGTGCGGCACGGCGTCTTTCAGGATGCCGAGCACGACACCGTAGATCGGACGCTCGACCAGCAGCCGGGGGCCGGCCATGCAGAACTGCCCCGCATTGAACACGAACGCCGAGATCACGGTGTGGATCGCGCGGTCGAGGTCGGCGTCGGCGAAGAGGATGTTCGCCGCGTTCCCGCCGAGCTCGGCGGTGAACGGCTTGAGCGACCGACCGGCGAGGGCCGCCGCATGCGCGCCGATCTCGGTCGATCCGGTGAACGCGACCTTGTCGACGTCGGGGTGCGAGACGAGGTGGTCGCCGAGCGTCGACCCCGGGCCCGTGACGACGTTGAAGACGCCGTCGGGCACGCCGGCGTCGCGCAGCAGCTCCGCCATGAGCAGGGCGCTCAGCGGGGTGTCGCTCGCGGGCTTGTGGACCACGGTGTTCCCCGCCACGAGGGCGGGGGCGATCTTCGTGCTCGACAGGATCAGCGGGAAGTTGAACGGCGTGATCGCGGCGACCACGCCGAGCGGCTCGGTACGCACGTAGGCGTGGGCGTCGGCGGTGATCTCGCGGACGTCGCCGTCGAGGCGATGGCCGAGAGCGGCGTAGTACTCGTACAGCTCGGCGGCGTTGTTGACGTCGACGACGCGGGCGAAGGTGATGGGCTTGCCGACGTCGAGGCTCTCGGCGTGCGCGAGTTCTTCGCTGCGCTCCCGCATGAGCGCGTAGGCCCGCTGGAGGATGCGGGCGCGTTCGCGGCTCGACATCCGCGGCCACGGGCCCTCGTCGAACGCCCGGCGGGCGGCGGCGACGGCGGCGTCGACGTCGGCGGTCGTGCCGCGCGCGACGTCGGTGATCTTCTCGCCGGTGGACGGGGCGATGACGTCCATGCGGCCGCCGTCCGCGGCATCCGTCCACCGTCCGTCGATGAAGAGGCGGCCGGGCGCGGTCGTGACCGTGAGGCTCATCGCGCCACCTCCGCGGGGGTCACGATGTCGGCCAGAACGCCCGCGAACCACACCGGGTCGTCTTCGAAGGGCGTGTGGCCGGTGTCGACGCGAACGACCTGGGCACCGCTGCGCGCGACCAGGTGCTCCTGGAACGCGGGCGGCACGAGCTCGTCGCGCTCGGTGAGTACGTAGGTCGTGGGTTTCGCGCGCCAGGCGACGCGCGTCACGGGCGAGGTGAAGGCGGTGAGCGACTGCGGACGGAAGGTGTCGGCGAGCTCGGCCGCGACCGTGTCGGGGATGCCCGCGGGAAGGTCGGCGGCGATCATCGCGATGCGCTCTTCGCGTGAGCGGCCCATCGAGACCATGCCGTCGGCGATCCCCCAGAAGTCCGGGATGCCACCGCCTACGGCCTGTTGGAGGGTCTCGCCCTCGTCGAGGGCGAAGGCCGCGACGTAGACGATCCGCTCGACCGACGGGTGGTCTCCGGCCTGAGTGGTGGGGATCCCGCCGTAGGAATGCGCGATCAGCGTGACGGGGCCGTCGGCCGCATCGAGCTTCGCGGCGATCGCGTCGGCATCGGCGTACAGGTCGGCCGTGCTGCCGATGCTCGGCAGGGTCACCGTGTCGACGGCGAAGCCGCGTGCGCTCAGCTCGGCGGCGAGACGGTCGAACACCCAGGGCCCGGCCCAGGCGCCGTGGACCAGAAGGATGCGGGGAGGGGAAGGGGTCATGCGTGCGCTCCTCGGACGGGGACGACCTCGGCGTCGTCTTCGCCAGTGTCCGACGCGCTCGTGGAGGACGGTATCCGTAGGACTACGGAACGCGGGGCTTCCGGTCCCTTCGACAGGCTCAGGGACCTGGGTTGCGGGCTGGGGCACGTGGGGATGCGGGCTGGGGCACGTGGGGTGCGGGCTGGAGGACGTGGGGTGCGGGCTGGGGACCTGGGGTGCGGCGGAGGTGGCTGAGCTCGTCGAAGCCTCCGGTCCCTTCGACAGGCTCAGGGGGCTCCGGGAGCCTGGGGTGCGCGCTGGGGGTCCTGGGGTGCGGCGGAGGTGGCTGAGCTCGTCGAAGCCTCCGGGCGCGCTACGGCGCTCTACGGCACGCTCACCAGCGTCGACTGATACCAGGCCGCGATCTGCGCGCGCGAGGTGAAGCCGAGCTTGCCGAGGATGCGTTGCACGTGCGTGTCGACCGTCCGCACGCTCAGCACGAGCCGTTCGGCGATCTCGCGATTGCTGAGGCCCTCGTGGATGCCGGCGGCCACCTCGCTCTCGCGAGCGCTCAGGCCCGCGGCCGGTCGCCCGGGAGCCCCGGCGAAAGCGGCCGCCTCGGCGGGGGACAGGCGCTCGCCGACCGCGAACAGCCGCTGGAACGTCTCCTCGCCGAGGCGCTGGCGCACGACGGCCACGCACCGGTCGTGCTGCGCGAGCATCTGCGGGCCGTGCACCGCGATGCCGGAGTCGATGCGGCGCCACCAGTTGCGCGCGGCCCCCAGCAGGACGGCGGTGCGTTCGGTGGGGGAGCGCGCGGCGTCGATCCAGCTCAGCAGCTCCAGCACGAGGCAGTCGCCGACGGGGTCGTCGATCCCCTCTTCCATCGCGAGGGCCTCGCGCGCATGGCGCTCGGCGTCGTCGAGCTCGCCGTCGGCGTAGAGAGCGAGGCCGATCGCCCACAGGGAGAGCGATCGGATCCACCGCTCGCCGATCTCGGTGGCGTGGCGCAGCGCCTCGCGCGCGGGACCGAGAGTGTCGGGGAGCTCGCCCTGCACGAGGGCGACGGTCAGCTGGAACTGCGCGAGCAGCGCCTCTTCGGGTCGGCCGATCGAGCGGGAGAGCCGGATCGACCGGCTCAACTCCTCGCGCGCGAGGTCGCTTTCGCCCGCGAAGAGCGCGCGCGTCCCGCTCAATCGGCGAAGCTCCACCTCGCACTGCTCCTGTTCGGTCGGAGACAGTGACGGCAGGAGCCCCCGCGCTTCGTCGAGATGGGTTCGCGCCTCGTCGAGCGCGCCCTGGAGGACGCAGATCCAGGTCGCCACGAGCAGGGCGGGCGTCCGCCGCGACGCAGAGCCGCCGGCCAGACGCAGGAGGCGGCGGGTCCATCGCCGCCCCTCCGAGAGGAATCCCCCCACCGCCCAGTGGTAGCGGAGGTCGGAAAAGAACTCGAGCGCGATGTCGGTGTCGCTCGCCGCGGCCGTGCGCAGGGCGGCATCCAGTTCGGCGCGGTCGGCACGTTGACCGGCCAGGATCCGCCGCTGAGCCGGCCCGTACCAGTGCGTGCGCGCGAGGCGCGCGAGCCCGCGGTAGTACTCGAGGTGCCGGCGCACGAGATCGGGTTGTTCCCCCGACTCCTCGGCGCGGTCGCGCCCGTAGCCGCGGATCGTCTCGAGGAGGTGGAACCGGCCGGTCTCACGGTCGGCTTCGACGAGCGACTGGTCGATCAACTGCTCGAGGGTCTCGACGGTCGCGGCTTCGTCGCCGCCCGCGACGGCCGCCGCCGCGGGGAGGTCGAAGGGGCCGGCGAACACGCTGAGCGCCGCCCAGAGCGCGCGCTCGGGCGGTGTGCACAGCTCGTGGCTCCAGTCGACGACCGCGCGGAGGGTCCGTTGACGCGAGACCGGGGCCCGGGACCCCGCCCGCAAGAGGGTGAAACGCTGCGACAGGCGACGCGCGAGATCCGCGACCGAGAGGGTGCGCAGGCGCCCGGCGGCGAGCTCGATCGCGAGCGGCAGCCCGTCGAGCGCGCGGCACAGCTGGGCGGCGACGGCGTGGTCGGCGGGGGAGAGCTCGAACCCCGCGTCGGCGGCGCGGGCGCGCGCCACCAGAAGCTCCACGGCTTCGGCGGGCTCGTCTCCCGCGGTCTCCGTCCCCAGCGGGGGTACGGGGAAGACCTGCTCCCCGTCCACGTCGAGACGGCGTCGGCTGGTGGCCACGACCGTCAGGGACGGCAGGGCGTCGAGCAGCTCGTCGACCACGGAGGCGGCGGCGTCGATGACGTGCTCGCAGTTGTCGAGCACGAGGAGGGCGGTCTCATCGCTCAGCACGTCGACCACGAACTCGAGCGGTTCGCGGGCCGACAGGTCGCCGAAGGGGAGCGACTGCGCGATCGCGGCGACAACGCGACGTGGATCGCTCACGGCGTCGAGACCGACGAAGTAGACGTTCGTCGATGTGCGTCGCGCGTGGGCGTTGGCGAGACGCACCGCGAGACGCGTCTTCCCCACACCGCCGACGCCGGTGAGCGTGATGAGGCGGCTCCGTTCGAGCGCGTCGGCGAGGGCGTCCAATTCGCGCCGACGCCCGACGAATTCGCTGCGCGGCTCTCTGATCACGGGGGAGCTTCCTTGCGTCCGGGAATTCTCATTATCGGTCGGCGGTCGATTCACCGGAATGCTTTCCGCGCGGATTACGTGATTTCACGGATAGACGGGACCGTCGTCGTCCCCCGAACAATGGCGCCGGGCCCATCGGGTCCTCTCGTCCAACGATGTGTTCAACGACGAACCAGGAGAAGTCCATGCGCAGAACCGTCCCCGTGGTCGCCACAGCCGCTCTCGTCCTCGCCCTCACCGCCTGTTCGGGAGGGGGCTCCACCGCCTCGGGCAACGGGTCCGGACCCGTCAAGATCGGCATGGTCGTGCCGCTCACCGGCTTCCTCTCGGCCCTCGGTCAGGGCGACAAGGAAGCGGCCGAGCGCGTCGTCGCCGATCTCAACGCCGCCGGCGGCATCGACGGACGCCAGGTCGAGCTGACGGTCGTCGACGACAAGGCCGACGTGACCGAATCGGTCAAGCAGTTCAACCAGTTGGCATCCGATCCCTCGTACTCGGCGATGCTCGCGAGCAGCTTCGTCTCGGCCGCGACCGCCGTGGGCAGCACCGCGCAGTCCGCGAAGATCCCGACGATCGCCCTCGGACCGGTCGACGCCTTCGCCGACGGCAGCAACCCGTACGCGTTCACGTCGCCGCCCATCCCGGCGGTGTACGCGCGGGCGCTCGTCGACTACTGGCTCAGCCAGGGGGTGAAGACCCTCGCGATCGGCTACACCGGCGGCGACCTCTACGGAGGCAACGGCGACAAGGCCACGGCGGAGTACGCGAAAGAGGCCGGGATCGACGTCGTACTCGACGAGTCGTATGACCAGACCGCGACCGACTTCACCCCGCTCATCACGAAGGTCGTCTCGGCGAAGCCCGACGCGTTCGTCGTCTGGGGCGCGGGCCCCGCTCCCGTGATCATCACGAAGCAGATCGCGGGCAAGGGCATCGCGACCTACTTCACCGGCGCCGAGGCATCGGACCTGTACCTCCAGCCCGCGGGAGACGCCGCCGAAGGCGTGAAGGCCGCGGCGACCATCGCCCTGGGCGGCGACGCGTTGCCCGAGGGCGCGTACAAGACCAAGGTCATGGCGGTCGCGAAGCCCTGGATGGATGCCAACAACGGGGCGTACCCGCCCGAGTTCGCGTTCGGCGGGGCATCGGGTGTCGAGCTGCTCGCCGCCGCGATCGACGCGGCCGACTCGACCGATCGGCAGAAGATCCGCGACGCCCTCGAGAAGACCGACCTGCTGACCTCGAACGGGCGCTACACGTACAGCCCCACCGATCACATGGGACTCGATGCGACCTCGCTCGCGATCTTCGAAGCGAAGGACGGAACCTGGGTCCCGACCGAAGCCGCGACGAAGCAGTTCGCGACCGAGCTCCCGCAGTGAGCACGCCCACACCCGGGGTCGGCTCGGCGGCGCACGGGTCCGCCGAGAACTCCTCGGCCGAGAACTCCTCTGCCGGACTCGAGCTGGCGGGCCTGTCCCGCCGGTTCGGCGGGGTCTACGCCAACCGCGACATCTCGTTCCGGGTCGCGCCGGGCGAGCTGCGTGGCGTGATCGGGCCGAACGGGGCCGGCAAGTCCACCCTGTTCGGTCTGATCAGCGGACACGTCCGCGCTCAGGAGGGCGTCATCCGCCTCGACGGTCAGCGCATCGATCGCCTGCCTCCGCACCGCCGCGCCCGGCGCGGTGTCGCGATCGTCTTCCAGGGCGCGCGCCTGTTCCCGGGCATGACCGTGCTCGAGAACGTCGCCGTCGGAGCGCACGCCCGCACCCGTTCGGGGGCTCTCGACGCCGCCGTGCGTTCGCCCCGTCACCGCCGCGAGGAGAGGGAGATCAGGGCGGATGCCGAGGAGGCCCTCGCCCGCGTCGGACTCGCCGACTGGGCGGGTCGGGGCGCTGAGCAGCTCCCGCTCGGGCAGCAGCGTCGGCTGCAGGTCGCGAGAGCTCTGACCGCCCGCCCCCGGGTGCTCCTCCTGGACGAGCCGGCGTCGGGCCTGCGCGCAGACGAGCGCGACGATCTGCGCGGTCTCATCCGCGAGCTGCACGACGACGGCACGACGATCCTGCTCATCGAGCACGACGTGGCGATGGTGACGGCCCTGGCCGACCGGATCTCCGTGCTCGATCTCGGCCGGCTCATCGCCGACGGGACGCCCGAGGAGATCCGCCGCGACCCCGCGGTGATCGCCGCGTATCTCGGAAGCGAGGCCGCCGCATGATGCTCGAGGTCGATGACCTGGTCGTGCGCTATGGCTCGGCGACGGCCCTCGACGGCGTCTCGTTGCGGGTCGATCCGGGCGAGCTCGTCGCGCTCGTCGGACCCAATGGCGCCGGCAAGACCTCGCTCGTCAACGCCGTCAGCGGTCTCGTGCGTCCGGCATCCGGAACCGTCCGTGTCGACGGCACGGTCGCCCAGGTTCCCGAGGGACGTCAGATGTTCGGAGACCTCAGCGTCGACGACAACCTGCGCCTCGGCGCCTGGCGGCGGCGATCTCGGCGGACGGATGCCGTGTACGAGCTGCTGCCCGACCTGCAGCGCCTCCGTCGTCAGCGTGCGGACACGCTCTCGGGCGGTCAGCAGCAGATGGTCGCCGTGGGGCGGGCGCTCATGGCCGAACCCGACCTTCTCGTCGTCGACGAGCTGTCGCTCGGGCTCGCGCCGCTGATCGCCGCCGACCTCGTGCGCCACCTCGCCGCCCTCAACGCCGACCGCGCCACCGCGGTGCTGCTCATCGAGCAGGAGGTGGGCCTTGCGTTCGGCCTCTGCTCTCGCGCGTACGTGCTGGATGCCGGGCGCATCGTCGCCGAAGGGCCGACGGCGCAGCTCGCCGCCGCCCCCGCCGTGCGCGCCGCGTATCTCGGCGGCTTCGACGAACAGGAGAACCTCTCGTGAATCACCCGCCCAGCACGGGGGAGCGGGCCGTCCCCGCCCCGTTCTCCTCCCCGATCACACGTCAGGATGTGATCTCGTGAGCGATCTCGCCACCTACCTGCTCAGCGGTCTCGCCCTCGCGGGGTCGTTCGCTCTCGTCGGCAGCGGCATCGTCGTCGTCTACCGCGTGACCCACGTGCTGAACTTCGCGCAGGGCTCGTTCGTCGTCTTCGGTGCGTTCCTCTCGCAGACCTTCCGTCAGCTCGGGCTCCCGCCCGGACTCTCCGAGCTCGCGGCGGTGGTCGTCGTCGGTCTCATCGGCTTCGTCGTGGGGGCCGTCGCGATCGGCAAGCCCGGCACGCACCCGATGACGTCGCTGCTGATCACGCTGGGGATGTCGCTGGTCGCCGCTGCCGTCATCATCGCCGTCTGGGGGCAGAACCCCGTCTCGCCCGCGGGGATCTCGGGCACTGTCCGGCTGTTCGGTGCCGAGATCGAGACGCAGCGGCTGCTGACCCTCGCGGTGGCCGTCGTGACGCTCGCCGCGATGAGTCTGCTGTTCACGCGCACCGACATCGGTCGCGCGCTCACGGCCGCGGCATCCAATCCCCGGGCGGCCCGACTCGTCGGGATCGACACCCGCGTGATGGGCCTGCTGTCGTTCACGATCGCGGGAGTGCTCGGCGGTCTCGCCGGGGTGCTGATCGCGCCCACCACGGCGGTGTCGGTGACCTCCGACCTGCCGTTCGTGCTCAGCGCGCTCGCCGCCGCCGTGTTCGGGGGGCTCCGGAGCCCGTGGATGACGTTCGTCGGCGCCCTCGTCCTGGGGGTGACCGGGCAGCTCGTCGCGGGCTACGCGAACGGCTCGTACCAGACCCAGATCGCGCTCATCATGATGCTCGTCATCATGATCGCGCGGTCGCGTTCCTTCACCGCCGAGGAGGCGAAATGACCCGCATCGTCATCGCGATGGCCGCGATCGCCGCCGCCATCGCCCCGCTGCTGCTGACCGACCAGACGTTCTTCGTGCAGACCGCGCTGACCGCGCTCGTCGTCACGGGGCTGTCTCTGTTCATGGGCTACGCCGGTCAGGCCTCGCTCGGCCAGGGCGCTTTCGTCGCCGTGGGCGGACTCACCGTCGCGGTCGGGACGGTGACCCTCGGCATCCCGCCCCTCGTCGCGCTCGTCGCCGCTCCCGTGCTCGGGGCGCTCGTCGCCGCTCTCGTGGGCTGGCCACTGCTGCGGTTGCGCGGGCACTACCTCGCGTTCGGCTCGCTCGCGGTGCTGCTGATCATCCAGACGGTCATGGCCACAGCGCCCCTGTTCGGCGCGGGCGTCGGGATCTTCGGCATCCCTCCGCTCTCGGTCGGGGGTCTCGTCGTCACCGATCAGCGCGTGTACTCGTACGTCGCGCTGGCCGCGCTCGCCGCGGCGCTGCTGGTCTGCCACAACCTCGTCCGGTCGCGCTTCGGTCGGGGGATCCGTGCGCTCGCCGGGAGCGAGTCGGCGGCCGCGTCGAGCGGGGTGCCGATCCTGCGCAGCAAGCTCACCGTGTTCGCGGTGGCGGGCGGATTCGCGGGGTTCGCGGGGGCGCTGGGAGCGTTCTTCACCCCGTACGTCAGCCAGGACACCTACCCGCCGTTCGTCTCGTTCGGGTACGTCGTGATGGCGGTCGTGGGAGGTCTCGGGTCGGTGTGGGGCGGGGTCGTGGGGACCCTCGCGCTGAGTCTGTGGCTGCAGGTGCTGAGCGCGCTGAGCGCGACGCCCGGGATGCCGGCGGCGGCCGGGCCGATCCTGCAGTACGCCGGGTACGGGATCGTGCTGGTGGTCTTCCTGCTGTTCGTGCCGCGGGGGATCGTGCCGACGCTCGCGGGGCTGCGGGCGCGGCGCCACGGGGTACCGGCGGGAGCGCGGGCTCCCCTCACCCCAACCGCTGTAGCATCCGCGCCGCGAGGAACCGCGCACGACCGCGCGGGGTGAGCGGGTCGTAGCCGAGCTGCCGGGTCCAGCTCTCGTGCCGGGACTGCAGGCTGCTGTGGTGCAGCGAGAGCCGGGTCGCCGCGGCGCGGATGCTCTCGCTGTCGACGACCACATCGAGCGCCTCGAGCGTCCGGGCGTCGAGGGCGTCGAGCGCGGCGAGATCCGGATGCCGTGGACCCGACGGATAGAACGCGCGGGCGAGCTCGACGAGAACGCCGAGCTCGCCCGCATCGACCACGCGATGCCTGTCGTCGGCCAGCCGCAGGGCGAGGCGGGCGTCGGCGCAGGCGCGGGGGAGGTCGTCGAGATCGCGCGCGACACTCGTGCCCACGGGCCCCTCGGGCGGGACGACCTCGCCGAGGCCGATCCAGACCGCGCCCTCCGCGGTGGCGAGCACGGTGGAGGCCGTGGTCACGTGCCGCGAGTGGGGCGGCGCGGCCACGACGCGGACCTCCCCGTCGAGGCGGAGGCGATGCGCGGCCGCTTCGCGATCCACGCGCGAGACGGCGGCGTCGATCACACGCTCGACCGCGCCGGTGGTCGGGTCGGCGCGGGCGGTGATGATCGCGAGGGCGACCTGCGCGCGATCGACGATCATCGCGTCGTTGACGGCCGACCCGGTGTCGCGCTGGAGCCAGACGCACGGGGCGTCCGTGTCCGACAGGGACGCGGGCGGGGTCGGGGTGATCCGCGCGCCGTCGGCGTCGATGCCGAGCAGGCGACCGCGCACGCGGGCTCCCGCGGTCGTCCCGCCGAGGATCGCGGCCGCCCGGACCACCGACTCCACGCCCGCGCCGCCGGCGATGAGGGAGTCGAAGTAGTCGATGATCTTCACCGACTCGCTCGCCGCGGGATCGAGGACTCTCAGGCGTCCCGCGAGTTCCTGCATGGCGTCACTCCTTCGTCCCGCGCGGCCGTGTCGCACACAGCATAGGGCGGGGGATCGCCCCGCCGCCCGCGCGTCCGCCTCACCCCAGCAGCCGACGGATCCACCGGTCCCGCGCCTCGACGGCGTCGTGGGAGAGGGCCGCCTGCGGGGCGAATCCCTCGAAGGCGTGGAAGCCCCCGGGCCAGACGTGCAGTTCGGCCCGGCCTCCCGCCGCCCAGATGGCCGACGCATAGGCGACGTCCTCGTCGCGGAACACCTCCGCGCTGCCGCAGTCGATGAACGCGGGAGGGAGGTCCGACAGGTCGGTCGCCCGTGCGGGAGCCGCGTAGATCGACACCCCGTCGGTGCCGCGACGCTCGCCGAGGAGCGCGTTCCACCCGAGCAGGTTGCTCGCGCGATCCCACACGCCCACGCCCTGGATCTGATGCGTCGAGACGGTCGCGTCGCGGTCGTCGAGCATCGGATACATCAGCATCTGGCCGATGAGGTGGGGTCCCCGCCGGTCGCGCGCGAGCAGGGCGACCCCCGCTGCGAGCCCGCCGCCGGCGCTGCCGCCCGCGATGAGGAGCCGCTCGTGCTCGATGCCGAGCTCCTCCGCGTGCGCGGCCGTCCAGACGAGTCCCGCATAGCAGTCCTCGACCGGATACGGGTCGGGGAACTCGGGTGCCAGTCGGTACTCGACGGTCACCATGACGGCGTTGTAGCGGTGCAGCCATTCGGCGAAGCCCTCGACGCCGGTGAAACGATCGCCGAAGATCATGCCGCCGCCGTGCGTGTGGAAGATCCCGGGGCCGTGTCCGGTGCGTCCTTTCGCCTCGACGATCGAGACGACGATCTCCGCGCCCTCGTAGCCGGGGATAGTCACGTCGCGGGACTGCAGGTCGGCGGTGTCGAGGATCTCGTCGCGGGTCGGCATCCCCGGCACGCTCGCCGAGCGCATCACCGGCACCATCTCGGCGGTCAGCGTCGGGGGCACCATCTGCGAGATCACCCCCAGCATCGTCTCGAGTTCGGGATCGAAGGGAGGGCGGTTCGGGATGCCGTCGACGGCGAGGGTGGCCAGGTGGCCGTCGGTGGCAGTGATGACGCCGGCAGCCGATTCCTCGGGATGCGATTCGCGGGTCATGATGACTCCTTCGTCGGGGACGCCTCGTCGCGTCCGTCTCGATTGTGCGCGCGGCGGTGCGCCCGGTGCCCCGCCACGCGGCGGAAGATCACCGGGGGCGGGCCGACAGGTGGCGGGTATGCGGGTGTCCGGATGCCGAGCGCCGCCGGTGAGTCCCCGGCCCGCCCGTACGCGCCCCGCCCGCACGCGCCCCGCCCGTACGCGCCCCGCCCGTACGCGCCCCGCCCGTACGCGCCCCGCCCGCACGCGCCCCGCCCGTACGCGCCCCGGCCGCACGTGCCGTCCCGGCCCGCCCGCACGCCCCGCCCCGATGCGCCCCCGGGGCGCCCGCGATCACCGGCGGACTCCCGACCCACGGCATCCCGCTCAGTCGCTCGCCTTCTCGATCCCGCGCGTGCGGATCTCTTCGAGGTCGAGGTTGGCGAGGATCTTCCGCGCGACGAGGTCGTCGATCGTGCCTTCGCGTCGCAGCCGCAGGAGCACCTCTCGCTTGCGGTCGAGGATCGCCAGGCGCAGCCGGGTCGCCTCCTTGTGCCGGATGAGCGGGGAGCGCTGGGTCACGTCGATGTCGTCGCTCACGGCGATCATCTCGAGCCCGCCGAGGGTGCGTCGCCCTTCGTCGTCGGTGCCGGCGGGAGGAACCGGTCCCATCGTCGACGAGGTCGAACCGCCGCCGTCGTCGTCGACCGAGGAGTCGAGAGAGGCGTCGAGCTCGGCCAGATCGCGCTCCTCGATCGCGCGCTGGCGGGCGACGGCGCGGGCGTTGGCGAGCTCGAGGCGCTCGTATCCCTCGCGGCGAGCGCGGTCACGCACCCGATCGCTGATGCCGTGCTCGACGGCGAGGTCGTCGAGGGCGGCGAGCGCCGCTCCCGAGATCGCGCGCTCGGCGAGCTCGTACTCTTCGATCGCGGCATCGTCGTTCGGGAGCTTCGCCCAGCGGATGACCACGGGAAGCAGGGGCCCCTGCACAAGGAGTGTGAGGACGATGACCCCCGCCGTGACGAACACCACCGCGTCGCGTCCGGCGACCGGCGCGCCGCTCTCGGTCGTGATGGGCACCGAGAGTGCGATCGCGAGCGAGACGGCGCCACGGAAGCCGGCGACGGTGCTGACCATCCGGGAACGGTGTCGGAGCGAACGCGTCGACCCGGCCGCGGGGCGCGAGAAGGGGCTGAACAGCCACTGGAACAGATAGCGCACGAGGAAGAGCGCGATCCAGGCCGCCACCGTGATCAGCGACAGGATGCCGATCTCGGAGGGCGAGATCTCGTGCAGGACGAGCTGGACCTCGAGGCCGATCAACACGAACAGCGCACCGTTGAGCAGGTAGACGCCGAAGGGCCACGTGGCATCCGCGGCTCGACGAGACATCGCCGTGGTGATCCGGGGCGAGACCCAGGCCACGATGAGGCCCGCGAAGACGACCGCGAGCACCCCGGACGCGTCGATCAGCTCCGCGACCAGGAACGACACGAACGGCACGAGCAGCATCGTGAGGTTGATGGTGAGAGTGGACTGCATGCGCCGCAGGGCGAAGTAGGCCAGAGCGGCGACGGCGATGCCCGCGGCCGCGCCGCCGAGGTACGACAGCAGCACCATTCCGGTGATCGACCACGGGGTGACCTGGCCGCCGAGCAGCAGTGACACCGCGATCGCGTACAGGACGAGGGCCGTGCCGTCATTGGTGAGGCTCTCGGCCTTCAGCTTCATGAAGGTCTTCTGAGGGAGCAGCCGCCCGAGGGCGGCGACCGCCGTCGCGTCGGGCGGCGCGACCGCCGCGCCGATGACGAGCGCGGCCTCCCACGGCACGCCCATCCAGGTCGCGACACCCGCGACGGCGAAGGCGGATGCCACCACCAGCAGCGTGCTCATCGGGATGATGTACCGCAACGATCGGCGAACCGAGCGCAGTGACGTGGTCCACGCCTCGCGGAACAGCATGACGGGAAGGAAGAGCAGCAGCACGGTCTCGGGCGGGAGCTCGATCGCGCGCAGCTCGGGGATGAACCCCAGCGCGAGCCCGATGACGAGGAGGACGAGCGGCGTCGCCACCCGTAGACGCGGCGCGAGGATCGTCCCCACCAGCATCGCGAGTCCGAGCAGGACCGTGACCTCGAGTCCTTGCATTGTTACCGCCTTCCGCCGTGCCCTTCAGCAGACAGCGTAGAGAGGGGCCAGGACATTCCCGTCGCTCTTTTCGCGAGCTGCGGACAGCATCGCGTCCGGGCCTCCTGTGCAGGACGGGACGGGGCCCGCGTGCAGAAGATTTCCCGTCACCGCCCACGAAGGCGTTCTCCCCGCGGACGCTCGGTGACGTCCACGGCCGTTTCGGAGACGCCCTCAGGAGACCTCCCGCGACAGCGACGCCCCGTACGCCCGCCATGCCTCGCCGAGCCGTTGCAGGCCGGCCTCGAGCACGTGCGCTTCCGGGGTCACCGGGAGGCGGATGTGGTCGTCGGCATCCATATCCGAGGTGAACTGCGCCGATCCCGCGACCGAGACCCCGAACCCGGCCGCGTGGCGGGAGAAGGCCGCCGCGGAGCCCGCGGGCAGCTGCGCCCAGATGCACAGTCCGCCGCGCGGAGGTCGCCACCGCCAGTCGGGGAGATGCGCCTGGAGCAGCCGCCCCGTCGTGACGGCGGCGTCACGGTGCACCGTCGCGACGTCGCGGCGCAGGGCGGGAGCCTCGGCGAGCAGGTCGAGGGCCAGCATCTGCGCGGGAACACTGGTCGAGAGATCGGTGCTCTGGCGGAGGCCGCGCAGTCGCCGCACGAGCACCGGGTCTGCGCGCAGCCATCCGACCCGCAGCCCCTCCCACGCCCACTTCGACAGTGATTCGACGACGATGATCGGTGCGTCGGGCCGGAGGGCCGCCAGCGACGGCGGCGTGATGCCGTCGAACGACACGTGCGCGAGCACCCGGTCCTCGACCACGGTCACGCCGTGATCGGCGGCGAGGTCGGCGATCCGCTGACGGACGGCCGGACTCGTCTGCATCCCGGTCGGGTTGTGGTTGTGGGGGTTCAGGGCGATGAGCACGGGGCGACGCACCACGATCGCCATCTCGAGCGCCTCGACGTCGATCCCGTCGGGAGTGAGCCGGATGCCGTGGACGTGGCCGCCGCGTCGGCGCACGGCATCCGTGAGTCCGGGCCAGGCGACCTCCTCGGTGAGCACGGTGTCGCCGGGGGAGACGACCTCGTCGACGAGCAGGCTGAGGGCCTGTTGTCCCCCGTGCGTCACGAGCACCTGCGCCGGCGTCGTCGGGGTTCCGTCCTCGGTCATCGCGAGGGCCATCGCGGCGCGAAGATCCGGGAGTCCCGCGGGGTCGGCCTCGACGGTCGTGGCGTCGAGCACGGGTCGATGACGCTGGACGATGCCGACCGCGCGCGGCGAGATCGCGGGCACCGCACGCAGCAGGTTGATACTCGACGGCAGGGTCGCGTAGAGCGCCTCGCCGCGCCCGGCTGCTTGGCGCGCGGCGAGGGGAGCGGCGCCGGCGACGCGCGTTCCGCTGCCCTGGCGACGATCGAGGATGCCCTCGTCGTACAGGCGCGCGTACGCACTGACCACGGTTCCGCGTGAGACGGCGACGGTGGCGGCGAGCGTCCGCTCGGACGGAAGGCGGTCGCCGCCGCGCAGCTCTCCCTCGCGGACCAGACGGGCGATCGCCTCGGCGAGGCTGGCGCTCAGGGTCGCGTCGGTCGTCGCCCAGCGCCCGAGCCGAACCGCCAGGCGCTCCGCCGAGACGATGGCTGTGCGATGGTCCACCAGACCGGAAGTGGCTCTGTCAACGAGGGTCATGAACCCCGATTGTGGTCCAATGACCCGCTTCGACTCTCCCGAATCCGCATTTGTCAGTCCACTGACCCCGGATTGGACCATCGCCGACGTGCTCGAGTGGATCGCCGCGTCGGACGACCGGTGCCACGACGAGCGTCTCCTCGGGATTCTGGATGCCGTGGACCGCGCGCTTCACCCCTCTTCGGCTCGCGCGGCGACTCGCGTCGTCGTGCACGTGCGGGCGCTGGCCGCGCGGGTGGCGGCGGACCCGAGCGTGGGGGAGCGGGTGCTGGGCGAGCTCGTCCCGGTTCGCGACCGTGAGACGTCTGCCGTGGCCGAGGGGGAGGTTCTCGTTCCCGCGTGAGGCGCGCGGGCGAAGCGCCGGCACGGGCTCCCGTCTAGGTGGCCGCAGGCGGGGTGCGGCGCCTCGGCAGGATCTTCGTGAAAAGCACGAAGAAGAACGCCCAGAGCAGGATGCCGGTCCCGAGGAACACCGCGACCACGCCGAGGTAGTGCCACCCGGTGTCGAGCGGGAACCACCCGCTCAGCAGCAGCGCGGGCAGCACCGTCACGGTCATGACCAGGAAATGCACGAGGGTCTGCGTGCGCATGCTCCACGTCTCGACCTGGTAGATCACGGACGCCCCCGACACGGCGGCCGCGATGACGCCGACCGCGAGCGTCGCGCGTCCGTCGTCGGGCTTCCCCTGGGCGAGGAGTGCGATGCCGATCGTGGTCATGGTGACGAGGGGGATACCCGCTCGGAAGAGCACAGCGCCGAGCAGTTTCATGGGGCCAGCTGAGGGAACGAGGGATCCGGCCCCGCGGTGGGAGCCCCGCGCGGCGCGGTGTGACCGGGGTGGGGTGTGTCAGCGGCATCGATGTTCGGTGTTGGTGCGGCGTGGGTGGTGGGGTTTGGCTTGTTGTCGGCATCCGCTTCGTGCGTGATGCTCGGAGCGCGAGCCGTCGGCATCCGCTCCTTCGACGACCTCGGGCGCGCTCGAATCCGGGCGCCCGGCCGATGTCGGACCCCCTCGCTAGCGTTGCATCATGGACGTCACGGCACCCGCAAACGACCGGCCGAGCTCGGTCGTCTCGCCGTGGGGCGTGCCGTGGCCGAGCGACGACGACCTGCTCGCCGACGCTCACTCCGCGTGGGCGATCGACCGGGGTCTTCTCGACCTGGATCCTTTTTCCGATGTGGTTCCGGCGACGGACTCGGATGACTTCGACGAACGCGGATCTCATGCGGGGCGGGGCGCCCTCAGCCCCGACGCGCTCCTCGACGAGCTGTCGCTCCAGGTCCGCGCACGCCACCGCGCCACGGCGGCCGAGTACGGTCTGATCGCCACGCTCTCGCGAGCGGCGCGGCAAGATCCGGTTCCGTGGGTCGGTCCCGACCCGACGCTCGACCTCGAGTGGAGCGACCCCCGGCGGCGCTCGGTCGCCGCCGTGCGTCGCGACCGGCGCGACATGGCAGAGCGTGCCGTCGTCGCCGAGATCGCGACGCGCCTCCGGTTGTCCGAGCAGACCGTTCGCACGCGAGCGGCCCACGCCGAAATGCTGAAGACCCGGTGCCCCGAGGTGTGGAGCGCCTTTTCAGACGGCCTGCTTTCCGAGCGACACGCGGTTGAGGCGGCCCGGTTGGCGACGTCGCTGCCCGCAGAACCCTGCGACGCGTCGTCGACCGGCGCTGATGTGCAGGTTCCGGATGCCGAGGGCCCGGGCGATCCGTTGCACCAAGGCGACCGTTTCTCCAGCGACGGTGCACCCCCTGGCGGAGATCCTGGTGACGGAGGTGCAGGTGACGGGCTCCTCGAAGGCGTCACGATGCTCCCCGACGAGACCGCGGACGCGGCCGACGGCACCACGTCGACCCCGCCCGAGCATCACGAATCGTGGCGCGCGTTCGACGAGGGCGCTCTCGATCGTGCGCTCCGGCTTCCGCCCGCGCGCTTCACGGCTGCGGCTCGAGCGCTTCGAGAGCGGGTGCACAGCGAGTCGATCGAGGCCCGTCATCGCCGGGCGGCTCGCGATCGCGGGGTGTGGGTGAGCCCCGAGCTCGACGGTATGGCGACCTTGACCGCTCTTCTTCCCGCGGATCGTGCCTACGACGCTCTGACGCGTGTCGACCGTATCGCGCGTCACCTTCGCGTCGCGCCCGACGAAGAGCGCACTCTCGCGCAGCTGCGCGCGGACGCTGTCGCGGATCTGCTCACGGCCGGTGCCCCGACCACGGCGGGTGCCCCGTCTGCCGGTGGTTCTCTGTCCGCCGGTGGTTCTGCGCCTGCCGCGGACGCTCCCACGGTCTCCCGCATCTCGACACCCAGCGCAGTTCGCTCCGCGTCCGTCCACGGCTCACCGACGACGACGTTCCCACCCATCGCGCGCCCGGATCGTCGGCCCGGCGTCGTCGTGACCGTTCCCGCGCTCACGCTGCTCGGCGCGGGCGCCGAGCCCGCGACGCTCGACGGCTACGGCCCGATCGACCTCGACACCGCTCGTCGCCTCGCCGGCGAGGCGAGCTCGTGGGTACGCGTTCTCACCCACCCGCTCACGGGTGCACCGGTCGCGCTCGACCGATCGACGTATCGCGTTCCCACCGCGTTGCGGAGATGGTTGGGCGTCACCTCGCCGACGTGTGTGTTCCCCGGGTGCGGTCGGCCCGCTCGCGACTGCGACCTCGATCACCTGACCGCGTGGAGCGAGGGCGGCGCGACCGACGACGAGAATCTCGCCCCCGAGTGCCGACATCACCATCGTCTGCGGCACGAGTCGCGGTGGGCCCCGTCCCGCGACCCCGACACGGGCGAGATGCGGTGGACGTCTCCGCTGGGTGCCGAGGTCGCCGAAGACCCGCCGCCCTTCTGATGGTCCGATGCGTGCAAGTGGGCCGACGGCATCCCGTAGGACGAGGGCTGGTTCTGAGGTCCTTCGCCTTGCCACCCGGCGGCGAGAGAACAGTAATTCGGACCTTAAATCACCACGTTTGCTCGCCTCGTCGACTCCTCAGCGCGCTGACGTTCCACGCGGCGGTATCACGCCGACGCGTGCCCGGTTGCCGGTCGACATAGAGAACGCCGTCATTCCTCGCTTGTTGATGCGGGAGCGAGCGAGTCAGGCCTCGCCGTCACGCACATGACTGCAGCCATCGGGTGCCTTCCGTCGCCCGAGGGTGGAGCCTCCAGAAAGACGAAGCCAAACCCGTTCGCTCAGGCTCTCCCAAATGCTTGTTACGAACGTGACGGGCCGTTGGTCAGGGCCTCAATGGCGTAGTCCCAGGGGATTCTCTCTTGCTCGAGTCGGACGTTGCCGGCGCTGCTGAGAATGCGTAGTGTCGAGCTCTCGTCGGGGGTAAGGAGCGAGAGAACCGAGACGTTCGGTTCGGCATCGGAACCCCACATGTCCTGGTGAGCCAGCAGGGTGTCGGTGTCCATCAGTATCGACGTCGCTGTCACCCCGTGCGCACGTAGCCGATGCAAAATGGCGAACCCGTGCGAATCGAGGTCACCCCAGTACGTCACCGTGCGAGCCCACGGTAGGTGGGCGACGGGCTCGACACGGTGGCCCCCGCCGTGAAGGACGACCGCGCCGGCGACGGGCGGCATCGCCAGCACCGTCGCCAGGTTCTCGAACACGAAGATCCGTTCGGGCCGGAGATCGAGCTTGGCGAGATCACTGACCGGAGCCGAGACATCGGTGAGTCCGCCAACGGCGAGCGTGGGGTCGAGAACTCTCATGCGCACGAGTGGCTCCGGCTCGTGCAGACCGAGTCCGCTCTCCCCGGTTCCGGAGCGGTGGAGCGCTTCGAGAAGCGATCGGCGCCTCTCGATCCATTTCGTATGAATGCCTCGGATCGGCAGTTCCCGTACGCGTCGTCCGGACACGGGATGCAGGCGCAGCCACGTCACGACATCCGTCAACCGCGCGAAGTCTGCGTCGTCCAGCGAATCGATGTCGCGTGCGTGTGACCTGAGTGTCGAGGCGGACGCGGATCCGACGAGATCACGCAGTACTCCGAGACGCCCGGACAGTCGTGTCCAGTCGCTCTTCCTCCCAGCGAACATCGCGATCGCGCTCGGTCCTTCGACCCGAAGCCGATCAGGAACCGACTGTGAGCCCACGCGCGACCATACGCGCGTGCTCCACGACACGGTGACCGTCGACGACCTCTCGCATTGCCGCCAGTCGTCAACCCAGAGCCGCGCTGAATCGAGATCGGCGAGCGCGGCCCGCTCGGTCGGCGGATGCAACGGCATGTCGAGAACGACGTCGGCGCGCCCGGTCGCTGCCCAGTCGCGCGCGTCACGGTCGTACAGTCGGCGAGCTCGATCGCGGGCACCGGATACCGACACGGGAGAGGTCATGGCCGGTCACCCTCTTCGGCGATGGCCGTCCCGCCCTGGGGGGCCTCGTTGAAGACGACATTCGCCAGGCGTGTGCTGTTGCGTTCCGGATTCGAGACGGCGGTGATCGCCCCGACGTATGGTTCGAGCGTCTGCAGAAGCTTCTGCGGAGTCGCGAGAATCATATGGAAGCCGAACGCGCGGAAAACATTCATCGCATTGCGGGTGTACCGGCTGTCGGCTTTGTCGAAGGCCTCATCGAGAACGATCGAGCCGAATCGCGGAACATCGGACTCGTCGTCCGTGAGCTGATACCGAAGGGCCGCAGCGAGGCAGAAGATGACGAGCTTCTGCCTCTGCCCGCCGGAGAGCCCCTCCGCAGAGTCGTACACACGAACGACGCGACCAGTCGGATCTTTCTCGCGGGCGAGGAAGGAGACGTGCAACCGGGTGTCCAGCACCCGGGCACGCCAGTCGAGGTCCACGCGGTCCTTGGAACCGAGGCGACCGATCACACGCTGCAGAACGGCGAATCGCTCCTCGGCTCCCGTGGTCGACTCGTCGGCCCAGTTGCCCTCGACGACGCGGCGAAGATCGGCGAGGAACTCCTCGACCTCGGGTGTGCGACTCGTTCGCACGTCGATCTCGAGAAAACGGTCGGTTCCCTCGAAGGGAGAGCGTCCGAGGGAGGCATTGACGGGGAGGGTCCGCTCCCGCACGAGTCCCGGCGCATCGCGGAGATCAGCGAGAAGGTGAGCGACGACATCACGGGTTCTCTCGCGGAGCAGACGCCGGAACTCGCCTTCCTTCTCGGGCAGTCCGCGGGCGAGAATCCCTTCCAGAAGTTCCCGGTAGCCGTACCGATCACCGATCTCGGTCGTGAGCTCCGCGGCCGCTGCAGCCCACTTCGCGTGAAACTGGGCCGCCCGCCCGGCGAAGGATGCCGCCGCATCGCTCTCGCGTCGCGTCGCGGCGTCCTTCTCTCGAGCGAGTGCGGTCTGCACAGCGCGGGCGACCTCATCAATCGTGTCCAGCGTGAGCGATCGCCGCGCCGCTCGAAACCGCTCGTCGAGAACGCCGGTTGACTTCTCGTCTACGGGTGGAGGAGACGAGCGTTCGAGATCGGCGAGCTGGCCCTCCAGCCGATCGAGCGCATCGCGCGCGCTGCCCTCGGCGCGGAGCAGCCTTTCGAACTCGGCCGTCGCCGTCTCGAGTCGCGCCGCTTCTCGATCTCGCGTCTCCTGCGCCGCGCTCAGCGAGGACGAGGCCGCCGTCAGGGCGTCGAGCTCCGCCCGGCGAGCAGCCGCGAGCGCGGCAGCTCCCGCGACATCGATGTGTTCCCACGCGTGGCCGCTCACTCGGCGGAAGACCTCGCGTCGAGCGAGAGCGGCCTCACGCGCGGCGTCGGCGCGAGCGTCTGCGGCTGTCGCCGTCTTCATCGCCTCTGTCGCGTCGCGGCGCTGGCTCAGCAGCGCATCGAGCCGTGCCTCGGTGTCTCCGCCGAGCACCCAGCGCGCGGGATCGTCGACGGAGGAGCGATCGTCTTTCTCATACCGACGAGACGAGCGTTTGAGTAGACCGACGATGGTCACACCGAGCTGCACGCCGTCGAGATCGTCGGGGTGGTCGACGCACGCGTAGTCGAAGTCGGTGACGATGCGGCGGAGCACGAAGGTGCGAAACGCGGTGTCAGCGACGACGACTCGGTGGACGAGCGACCTCGGTTCCCGCGGACGGCGGGGTTCCTCGACGGACGGCGGTACGGCTTCGATGACGAGACGCACGCCGAGGTACCTCGTGTTCACCGCTCGTCGCACCTCGGCCAGCCGTTCGTCGCCGACGAGCATCGTGGTCGCAACTGGCGCCAGGGCGCGTTCGATGGCGCCGCGCCAGGCCGCGTGCTCGGGCGCCACTGACACGAGCTCAGCCACGAACGGCAGACTCGACTCGGGCACCCCGAGCGTGTGCGCGAGATATCTGCGCGCGCCGAGAAGCCGGGGGTCGATATTGCTGCGATTCTCGCGGAGTGCGGCGAGCTGGTCGTCGATCCGGGCGAGCGCTTTACGTGCCTCGCTGGCGGCATCCCGAACCTCGTGCGCGACCGCGGGGATGTTGTGATCGGCTTCGCTCGCGGCGACCGAGATCAGTTCGGCGAACTGCCCCGCGTCTTCGGGAACCGGAGCGCCGATCTGCGCGAGGTCGCTTTCGAGGAGCGAACGTTGACGCTCCACGGTTCGTTCGTGGTGAATCGCAGCGTCAAGGCGCATCTGAAGCACCTCGACCCGAGTCCCCCCTTCCTCGCGCACACGTGCGTCAGCGGAAGCCAGGGCATCGGCCGCGAGGTCGCGCTCCCTCTTGGCGTCCCCGAGGGATGCAACGACACGCGCCAGACCCGCGCGCGCGGGTCCCAGAGCCTCGCGAGCAAGCCGGAGCTTGAGCGCGGAGGTGTGCGGTTCGACGGCGTCGAGCAGACCCACCGCGCGGGCGACCTCCGCCGATGCGGAGTCGTACGCGGTGATGGTCTCGTCAATGCGGCGCAGTGCATCCGCCTGTCGGCGAAGATCGACGACGTGCGCGTGCGCTCGATCAAGTTCGACGAACTGTTCGACCGCATTGTCGGCGCGAGCGAATGTCTCTGGCGCATCCAACATGAATCCGCGGAAGAGGGCATCCAGCGTGCCGAGGTTCTTGGCTGACTGGGTCTTGTGGAGAAGGTGCAACGTGGCGTCGCTGCGAAAGCCGAACTGCCGCACGATGCGATCGTGGAAGCGCCCATGCCGCCCACCCGTCGTGATGAGCGCTTCGGGGAACGCTTTCGCCATGCGTCGTGCATCGATTCCTGCTTCGACGTGCGGCTTCAGCGCCATGAGGTCGACATCGTCACGTATGAAGAGTCGAGCGTCTTTGAGAGCCCCCGCTTCAATTCTCGCACCCGGCGCGTGGAACACACGTGCGAGGGTGACAGGGTCGCTGGCGGGGTTCTCGTATCGGAGCAGGATGCCGCTCCAGGTGGCGCGCGGCCGGAGGTAGGTGGTGGTGGCGCGATCCGCGCTGTCGTGTGCTTCCTTCGTCCACGCTCCGCGAACGTAGCTCATGAGACTGCGGTCGCTCAGACGAGAGTTCCCGTCTTGGGCGGCAGCGTTCAGCCGGAGCCATTTGTCGGGGGTGAGCACGGTGGCAATGGCATCCAGCAACGACGACTTTCCCGATCCTGACGCGCCGGTGAAGAGATGTCCTCGGCGCGCGACGTCGATCGTGACGAATCCGCGAAGGGTGCCCCAGTTGACGAGTTCGACGCGTGACAAGCGCCATTGATCGGTCGGTTCCGTATCTTCGGCTATCTCGTCGGGGAAGGTCATCGTCGTCACTCGTCTGTCTCCTCAGCCTCATCGACAGCGTCGCCGGACTCGATGTCGTCCCGGTCGGGTTGGCTGATGGTTGAGCCGTCTTCGTCCGCGATCCGTTGGTACTCTGCCGTGATGGCGCGAACCTGATCGGCATCGACGATCAGTCGGAGCACCGGTGAGATCTCGGCTCGGTCGGTGCCGACCGGATGCAGCACGCGCAGCTTGTTCTGCATCTTGTGCCACGACGAGTTGAGTCGGCTGAGGAAGTCTTTCTCGTCCCGGTCGGGTGTGCGATACACCGTCAACTGTTCGAAGATCTCGCTCTGCCCGACGATGACTCGTCCTCGGCCCTCTTCGCTCAGCAGCGTTTGTCGGAGTATCAGCAGCATCGCCGTGTCGAGAAAGGTGAGCCGCTCCGACCGGACGGCCTTCGGAGCGTCTTCGGCGGGTGCGTTGCGCACGAAGGCGAACTCGTTGTCGCGGTCGATGACGAGTTCGAGGAACAGTTCGGCAACGCGAGAACGCAACACGCTCTCATCGCTGAGAAGGACGGACCAGAGCTGCGGTTCTCGGGCGCCGGAGAGGTACGGGCCGCGGATCAGCCGAAGGAGCACCCGCCGGGTGCGCTCGGGCAACTCACCGGGGTCGCCTGGCCACACCTCCACGGACGGCGCCGTCTCGGCGGCGTCCTCGATGTCCGTTGTGCTCATACGAGCCTCCCTGTGAATCGATGCGTCGCGACGACGGCTGTGCGGTCCACTCCGTCGAGGCCGCGCCACGTGAGCGCCTCATAGGTCTTGTCGACGGTTCCCTGCTCGGCGGCGAGAGAAAGGAGGCCGACCACGCTCCCGACGCCTTGCGAGGCGGGAAAGCGCGCGAGAACCTGGGCGACGGTGCAGGAATCGCTCTCTGCCAGCACGTCGTTGACGTGACGTGTCAGCTCGTCGAAGTCGATCTCGGTCTCGCGGGCGAGCGCGCGCAACTCCTCGAGGTCGGCGATCTCGGCCGAGTGGTGCTCGATGACGTCGATGGCAGTGAACTCGGCCGGATCGTGAAGATCGACGGTCGCGGCGCTCGACAGCGTGACGGCCGACAGATCGAGGTGCAAGCGCGTGTGATGCCACGGCTTGATCCCAGCGGACGCGGCGACGCCGGCGTGCATCGCCTCTCGAAGCATCCCTCGCAGCACGCGGTCGCGCTGGTAGTCCTGTGACTGGACGTATCGTCTGAGCGCACGAGCGAACAGCGTGATGACGTCGTGGATCTCGGCGCTACGCGCTTTCAGCGTCGTGAGGAAAGTGCGAAGGGTGTGCCGCTCGTCGCGGGTGAGCTGTTGCGCGAAGTCGCGCTCCAGGACGCGGCGGATGTCGGATTCGAACGCGGCGCTCAACGCGGGGTCGAGCACGAGACGCGAGAAGGCGGCGAAACTGCGCCCGGCGTCGGAGTCGGCAATGTGGTCGATGCCGAGAAAGACCTCGTCGATCACGGCCGCCTGTGAACCGTCGGATTCGACGACCCGTGCCCGAAGAGATGTGTTGAGCGTCTCGAACTCAGTGCGCACACGGGCGAAGTCGTCGGGCACGTCGGCCGCCTGCGCCAACAGGTCGCGGGTGCGCTCGAGCGCACGGTCGGTATCGAGGGTGCTGTCGTCGCCGGAGCGCAGGGCGGCGATGCGCCGGTCGATCGCGTCCTTCTCATCTTCGAGCAGCGAAATACGTGCAGCCGCGTCGGGATCGGTGTCGATGGCAAGACGGCGAACTTGCGCGGCGATGCTCGCCAGCCGTGACTCCGTTGCGGCGGATCGGGGAGCAGCGCGTCCCTGAAGGAAGCGCACCGCCGCAATGGCATCGGGTGACAGCTCGAGGGTCTCGCCGCGCGCATCGACTGCGGGGCGACGAAGGAGAAAACCGGCGGCTCGCCACTGCGCGCAATACCCCTGTCCGCTGAGCGGCAGGCTCAGGCCGTGCATACGCAGCTGTTCGAGATCGTCGTCGAGCCGCTCGTAGAGCTCTTCGGCGTCGACCCGGCGCGTCTGTCCTCCGAGATGGGTGCCGAGCAGGCCGGCGATCACGGGCGCGAGGTCGGCGCGGATGAGTTGCCACGCCACGTCGCGCTTCATCAATGGCGCGAGCTCGAGGGTTGAGACGACGGCGGACATGAGGACATTCTTCATCAGACCGCCGACATGGCTCTTCCCACGAGGTTGCCCTCGAGAGCAACTGGCTACCCTTTCCCTATGAGCTTCGAGCGCGACACCCAGCGCGCGGCACATCCTTCCGGCCATTCCCGCCCCGCCCGCACCGGGGCCATCGGACCCGACCAGCTCCCGGGCCGCACCCGGCTGCTCATCACCCTCCTCGTGGTCTTCATCGGCATCCCGGCCGCACTGTTCGCGTGGATCGGCGGCGTCTTCCTCGTCGACGCGTGGGGGTTCGAGATGTCGTCGACCCAGGTGCTGGCGTGGATCCTCGCCGCGATCACCGGCGTCATCGTGTGGCCCCTTGCCCTTCGACGGCTCCGGCGCGAGCTGTGGAGCCGTCAGGGCGGGGGTGCTTCCCCCGCGCCGACGGCTGGGGAGGCGGTCGTCCGTTCCGTGATCGTCGTCGTCGGCGCCATCGGCATCATCGCCCTGAGCGGCCCCCTCGATATCGTGAGCGCCGTCGCATCGGCCGGAGCGAGCGTCGCAATCGGTCCGCGCGAGAACGGGCTTCTTCTCCAGCTCATCGCGACGGTCGTGATCCTCGCGCTTGCGGCCCCCGCGTTCATCGTCACCCAGCGAGCGCTTCGGAGTTTGCCCGCGGACGACCCGCGCCGTCTCGAAATGCAGGAACGCCAGAACTGGCACTTCGCGGCCGCGACGGCGTGGGCGGTCTCGCTGCTCGTGGGGTATCTGCTCTCGCTGGCGACGCTCATGACGATGTGAGCACGCCGGCAGACCCGCGTTCTCGGCCGCGACCGCAGGCCCGGCCCGAGCGTCACGCGTCCGCCGCGACCCCCACCTTCGCCTTCGCCCACGACCGCCCCCGCGTGTCCTTGAGGATGTCGTACTCGACGTCCACGTGCGGCTCGATCGCGCTGTACTTGTCGTTGGGCGCGCCGATGACGAGCTGGAACCCGAGGCCCCGCCACGCGCCGATCGCGCGCTTGGTGAAGTGGGCGTCGGCCTTGATGAGCGCTTCGTCGAGGAACACCGGGGCATACCGCGGGCGCTCGGCCCCGGCATCCCCGAGCTGGTACCGCAGGGCCGCGCCGACGATGAACGCGATGAGCTCCTGCGACTCCCCACCGGACTTCTCGCCGATGTGGTCGTACAGGGCGACGTGCTCGCCCGTGTCGGCGCGGAAGCGTTCGGCGCTCACCCGCACGTGGTTCCGCACGTCGACGAGGTCGGCGAAATCGGGAGCCGTGGGCCGGATGCGGTTGATCAGTCGCGCCATCCGCCCGTACACGGCCTCACGCTCCTCGTCCGATGACGCGGCGTCGATCGCGGCCCGCACGTCGCGCAGCTCGCGACGGAACCGGCGACGGACTTCCGACTGGTTCTCGCGCGGCACGATCTGCAGCCGGTGCTCGTCGTCGTAGAACGGCAGGTCCTGCATGATGTCGTTGATCGGGGCGATGCGTTCGCGGATCTCGCGCAGGGCGCGCGTCAGCGCCGAATCGAGGTTCGTCAGGTCGTTGCCCGACAGGCGCAGCAGCGAATCCCGCCACTCCGCCTCGAGCTCGTGCAGGCCGCTCGCCTCGAGATCGGCGAGGATCCGCTCGAAATCGCCGAGCGACTCGTCGGGATCGGCGAGCAGGTTGGGACTCGGCCACCGGTCGGTGAACGCGGTGAGAGTGCGTCGGAGGCTCTCGCGCTGATCCGCGAGGGTCTCCTGCGAGGTGTGCTGTTCTTCGAGGAGACGCTTCGACGCGGACTCCAGTGCGGCGTCGAAGCGCGCGAGCAGTTGCGACGGCGAGGCGTCACCCGACGGCGCGACGAAAAGCCCGTCAAGGTACGCGGCTTCGTCCACCGACAACACCATCTCGGCGTCCTCGGCCCGTTCCAGACGCTCGTTCGCGCTGTCCACATCGTCGGTGATCTCGGCCCATCGCGCCGCGAGCGCCTGCTGCTCGGTCTTGGCCCCGCCGATCTCCTCCCGCAGCCGCGCGACGCGGGCTCTCGCGCCCGAGATCTGCTCCTGCAGCTCGGCGATGCGCGGGTTTCCGGCGGTGATCTCGACGATCGTCTCGTTCCAGCGTTCCAGATCGCGCTCGACGGATGCCACGTCCACCTGGTCCCACGACAGGTCCGCGATCTTTTCGAGAGCGCTCCGCCGCTCGTCGAACGCATCGAGCGCCGCGGCGGCTTCGTCGACCGCGGCCTTCGCCGTCGCGAGGTCGCGACGCACGGCGACGATCTGCTCGCCCAGCTCGGTGAGGCGCACGCGGCTCGAGAACCCGAGGATGCTGTGGCGAGAAGACCCACCGTGAGCCCCGCGCGCGCCCTGGCTCGTCTGCCCCGAGATCGTCAACGCCATGCGATGCCCGGTGAGCTCGGAGGCGCTGTCCACGCACACGAATGCGAACTGCTGTTCGAGTCGGTCCTGCAGCCAGCCCGTGAAGGGCGAGCGGCGGTACTCCAGGCGCCCGGGGAGCGTCGCGGGGTCGAGACCCGTGCGCTCGGGCATCCCGGTCGACACGCCCTCGAACCGCAGACGCTCCGAGAGGCGCACGCCGTCGATCGCGGCGCGGAAGGATGCCAGGTGCTCGGCATCCACGAGAAGGGTCGTCGCGAAACCGCCGAGGGCCAGCGTGAACGCCCCGCGCCACGGCTCGAACTCGGTGCGGACGTCGACGAGCTCGGCGACGAAGGGCAGTTCGGCCGCGGTGAGACCCGCCGCCTCCGCGAGCGCCTCGCGCGCCTCGTGCAGTCGCGGGGGGATGTTGTCGTCGCGGGTCTGCGTGCGCCGGTGGTCGGCCTCGATGGTCGAGAGCTGCTGGCGCAGGTCGGTGTGCCGGCTGCTCGCGGCGACGAACGCGTCGCGCACAGCGCTCTTCGCATCCGCGTCTCCGAGGGTGCGGCGCGCTTCGTCGACGAGGGCGGTGAACTGCTTCTCGGTCGTGACCTCGACCGACAGCACGGCGAGCGCTGCCTCGAACCGCTCGCGATCGCGCTGCATCCCGGCGAGGCGTCGCTCGAGTCCCCGGAGCTCGCGCTGCGCGACGTCCAGTCGGTCGCCGCCTGCGGCACGGAGCACGTCGCCGAGTCCCTCGCGCTCGGCCTCGGCCGCGTCGGCCAGCGCCTGCCGCTCGCGGACGAGGGCGTCGGTCGCGTGCGTGCGCTCGCGCAGTTCGTCTTCGACCGCGCCGAGCAGGTCGACCCGACGCTGCGCCCGCCACAGCGACGCGCGCGACTCGGGGTCGCTGAACCTCCCGAGCGCCTCGATGAGCCGCAACCGCTCCGCCGCCTCGTCGATGCGAGTCTTCATCCCGCGGATCGGCTGCAGCGCGCGCACCTGCTGGCGTGCCTCGAGCATGCGGGTGCGCGTCGACTCGAGTCCGTCGAAGTGCGACACGACCGCCTCGGCGACCGCGAGGGTCTCGGGCTCTTCGAGTACCATGCGCTTGTACAGGTCGTCGACGGTGGTGATCTGCTGCCCCGCCTGAATACGCGCGAGCAGGCTCATCGCCTTCGTCCCCGCGCCGGCCGCGCCGATCCCGAGCACGGCGTGCAACCGCGCCGAGAACTCGCGGTCGGTCGCGAGGGTGTCGAGTCCCGTCGCCCGCACCGCGGCATCCGACAGGTGGCTCTGCGCCGCTCGCTCGAGCTGACGCAGGTCGAAAGCGCCGTGCACGGTCGCGCGCACCTTCACGGCGTCGTCGAGCGTCCGCGCCGCCGCCGGGATGTACCACGCGCGAACCGCCGTGAACCGGGCGCCGTCGTGGTCGGCCCACGTCATCGCGATCGCGGTCCACGTGTCGACGCCGTCACCGCGCAGCACCCGCACCTTCGTGCCCTCGTCGGTGCGCGACTCGTCGAGCTTGCCCCGCCCGTACGACAGGATGTTGCGCTGTTCCTGCCCGCGCGGACGCCCCACGACCGCGCCGTTGGAGGCGCCGTTGAAGGGGGTCGTGTGCGGCATCATCAGCGCGACGTACGCGTCCATGAGCGTCGACTTGCCCGACCCCGACCCGCCGCACAGCAGCGTCGCGGTCGGCGCGAAGCGCACCCGGTGCGTGCCGTCGTAGCCGCCCCAGTTGATCAGCTGCAGGTCTTCGGCGACCCACTGCTGACCGCGGGACGCAGCCGGGATGAGTCCGAAGAGGGTCTCGAGCATGGTCACAGTGAGTCTCCTTCGGAAGCCCCGGATGCCACGACCTCGCGCTCGCGCACCGCCGGTGCCTCGGCATCCTGAGTTTGCTCGTCGAGCCAGCGCTGAAGCTCCCGCAAGACCTCTGCGCTCAGCACCACCTCAATAAGAGATCCGATGCGGTAGCGCCCCTCGGACTCCTCCTCGATGATCCCCTCGCGATCCAGGCGCGCGATCGCCGTGCGCACCGCGCGCTGCTGGCTCGCGCGGGTGCCGTCGGTCTCGCTGAAGTACGTGAGCACGGTCTGTTCGACCTCTTCGACATCGACGCGGGCGGATGCCGTGCCCGCGGTCGTCTCGCGCTGGAACACCGTCCGCAGGTACACGAGCACGAGCGTCTCGGCGCGCGAGTAGGCCTCGTCCTTCAGCAGGATCGGCACGTCGACCTCGTCGCTGCGCACCTGCTCCTTGTACGCCACGCCGCGCGCGTGGTCGACGACCAGCCGCACGAACAGGTCGTTCAGGCGCGACTCGATCATCTGCTGGTGCTCGAGCAGCAGCTTCCACTCGGTGGGCGAGCTCTCGGCGAGCAGGAACCGGCGCTGCAGGATCCGCACGAGCACGCGCCGCACGTCGGCGTCGAGTGTGCCCCGGTCGCCGGCGAAGAGCGCGTCGGGGTCGTTCTCCATCGCCACGGGGGCGATGAAGGCGGGGGTGTCGTCGGGGGCCTCAGTCATCGAGAGTGCTTTCCGTGAGATGTGCTGCTCGGACCGCCCCGAACGCGAAACGCCGGGTCGTTCCGTCGGGGCGCACGGCCTCGACGATCGAGACGTCGTCGGTCTCGGTCAGACCACGGCGGTGCACGATCTCGAGCAGACCCACGAGGTCGACGGGGCGCCGGGTCTCGGCATCCGCTCCCTCGAAGGCGTCGGCGAGGTCGAAGCCGTCGCCCAGGCGCGCGACGTACTCCTCGAGCTCGGCGTAGTGCGGCCCGCCCCACGCACGCGTGTCGGCGTCGACGAACTCGACATCGGGGGTCTCGGATGCCAGGGGCTCGGGCGCCCCGGGAGGCCGGACGTCGCTGATCGACTGGCGCAGATGCCCGACGTCGGCGAGCGGGAGGGTCCGGACCGGCTCGACGCGGCCGGGGGAGCGGGTCTGGCTCCAGCGGTGCAGCCCCGCCATCACGCCGCGCAGCAGGTCGTCGACCTGGCGGTCGCGGATCGGGTCGTGGGTGCGCACCTGGGCGGTGATGACGTGCGAGGCGCGCCGTTGCGCCGTGAGCACCTCCTGCACACCCGCTTCGACGCGGCGGGCGATGGCATCCAGTTCTCCGCGCTGTTCCGGGGTCATGAGCCGCGAGAAGGGCTGCGCGAGCACGGCGTGGAGCTGGTCGGTCAGGTCGTCGATGTTCTCGGGGTCGCCGATCAGGCGGAGCGCGCCCTGGAACGCGCGGCCCTCGGGGGTCGCCTGCATCACCTGCCGGCCGCGTTCCAGGTACTCCCGCAGCACCTCACCCGTCGGGCGCACGTCGCGGCGGAGTTCGGCGACGACGTCGCGCTGCATCGCGGCGATCGACTCCGCGACGCGCGAGAAGTCCGCGGGGAGCTCGCGCGCGAGGTGGATGACGTTCTCGGCTTCTTCGAGCAGATGGTCGTCGTCGAGCGGTTCGACGATGCCCTCGTCGAGGGCGGCGATCTCGGCATCCAGGGCCGCCCGCTCTTCGAGCAGGGCTTCGCGGCGGCGAGCGGGATCGCTCTCGGCGTCGCGCGCGAGCCGCTCGACCGCGTCGAGCAGGGTGCGCACGCGCGAGCGCGACACCCGCGCCCGGCCGCCGCCCGCGCGCCCGGCGATCTCGAGCGCCCCGACCGCGTGCGCCGAGAGGCGGTAGACCTCGACGTCGTCCTCGATCTGCAGCCCCAGCCACCCCACGCGCACCCACCCGCGACAGATGTCGCGCGCCGACCCGGCGGGGATGCGGCGGTCGTCGTCGGTGTCGTATCCCGCGGCGCGCAACTCGTCGATGGCCTCGGCGACCTCGACGTGCGCGTCGGCGACGGCGACGGCCGGACGATCGGGGGTGAAGACGACCGACAGGACGGCGACGACGAACGGCGCGAAACGCCCGTGCAAGAGGTCGAGCGTCGGGTTCTTGAACGCCGTCACCGAGCGCAGGTACGCGGCTTCGGTGCGGGTGGTGGTCACTGAGGGGAGTCTACCGGCGCGGAGACTCGGGACCGATCCCGCCCGCGAGGGCTCACGTCGCCCCGCCCCCGCAGGAATACAGCGCGACGCTCCCCGGCTTGCTCGACCCGTGCGCGGTGTCTCCCGCCTTGCCCGGGTCGCCCAGCTGCCACGCCTTGACCTCGTGGCATCCGGGCTCCGTCGCCACCTCGCGGACCGGATCCGTCTTCGACGCCCCCGACGACACGGCGAACAGGTGGACGCGCCCCGACCGCTCCATCGACTGGAGAGCGGATGCCGTGAACACGGGCACGCGACCGGAGTATCCGCCGTCGGTCAGAACGCTGGCACCCGTGGCGTCGATGATCTGCGCCGACACGGACCAGCTGTCGCTCACGAGGAGCGGCGCGCCGTCGGCGCCGCCGCCGTCCGCGCGCGCGGCGGCAGCGAGCTGCGCCACCCCCGACGAGATCTGCGGGGTGCCGCCCCAGAACGCCGGCGGTGAGATCGCGAACGGCTCCGTGGCGTGCGCGGAGCGCGGGGCGATCCCGACGTACGCGTCGCCGCCGCTCCCGTCGCGGTTCGCATCGAGCACCTGCAGGCTCGCCGCGACCGGGGCGCAGAGCAGAGCCAGGGCGAGGACGGCGGGAAGCGCGCGCGCGAGCGCCGGACGGGTGCGACGCGGCCACGCGCCGATCATGCCCAGCACCACGCCGGCGACGAGGACGACGCCCGCGCCCGTCGCGAAGGCCTCGGGGAGCTGCGCCTCGCGGGCCAGCACGCTCCACCAGGCGCCCTGTGCGACGAGGAGCGCGGGAAGCACCAGTCGATCCCGGCGCCGCGGCGAGCGGAGCAGGCGGCCGCCCTCGCTCCACGCCATCGCGGTCAGCAGCACGAGCGGCACGCCGAGGGCCGCGACGTAGGCGGTGTGCGGCACCTTCGTGGCCGACAGGACCACCGCCGAGGTGGTCAGCCACAGACCCGCGACGACGGCCAGCGCGAAGCGCGCTCGATCCCCGGGGCGCGCGCGCCGCGGCCAGAATCGCCAGAGAGCGAGAGCCAGACCGACCAGGGCCGCGGGATACAGCCAGCCGATCTGCGTCACCAGCGGCATCTCGAGCAGCTTCGTGGGAGACGATCCCCCGTCGGCGGCGCCCGCGTGCGCGCTGACCGCGCGACCGAGCGCGCTGAGACCCTCGCCGAGCCCGCCCCCGGTCGGGCCGCCGACCGAGCCCGGCACGGCACCCGGAACGAAGCGGTCGAGGCCGTTATAGCCGAAGACCATCGCGAAGACGTCGTTGTCGGTCGAGCCGTCGATGTAGGGGCGTGCTCCGGCCGGGGTGAGGGCGATCGCGGCGATCCACGCGATCGACGCCACCACGCTCGCCCCGACCAGCGCCGCGGCGCGGGCCAGTCCCCGCCGGATCGCGGGCGTCGCGATGACGGTCCCCACCGCGAGGGCGGGGAGCACGAACCAGGCCGACATCATCTTGGCCTGGAACCCCACCCCGATGAAGACCGCCGCCATCACGAGCGGCCACCACCGCGCGGTGAGCATCGCGCGCTGCCACCACACCAGGGCCACCGCGAGCGCCATCGTGAGCAGGCCGTCCTCCATCGGGTGGCCGAACATCGACACGAAGATCGGCGTCGACGCGGCCGCGAGAGCGGCGACGAGTCCCGCTCCCGTCCCTCCCCCGCGCAGGCCCACCACCGCGCAGGCCATCACGGTGACCAGACCCTCGATCACCTGCGGCAGCGCGACGGCCGAGGTCGACATGCCGAAGAGGTGGATCGCGATGGCCTGGGGGACGGCGAAGCCCGCGAGCTTGTCGAGGGTGACCGTCCCGGCCGGGTCGAAAGCGCCGAACAGCAGGGCGCGCCACGACTCCGACATCGATCGGGCCGCGGCCTCGTAGAAGGCGAAGTCGCCGCCGCGGGCGAGGTTCCAGGTCATCAACAGGGCACTGCCGGCGAGGATCGCGGCCAGCACGCCCTTCGCCCAGAGGGGTTCGCGCCACCAGCGCGCGAGCGGGAGGGGTTCGGTCACGCCCCACAGCATCGCCCCGCGTATCCGTGCCGTCATAGCAGCGGGCTATGAGCTCGCCGTGATGTGCGGGTGGAGATGTCCAGGTCCGCGTGATCCCGCTCAGCGGGCAGCGCTCGGAATTTCGACGGGGATCATCGACAGGGTCCGCAGCCGCGCCAGCTCGGCGAGCGGTTCGTCGTGGTCGTCGACGCGGAGGTCGAGGACGGTGTCCTCGGGCGATGCGATCAGGAGCGCGCAGCTCTGCCGGCCGCGCGCGTCGCCACCGGCGGCCTCCCCGGCCCGGAGCACCTCGATCAGTCGGTCCGCGAAGTCGCCCTCACCACGGACCCAGGCATCGTTCATCGCCTCGAGCACCTCGGGTCCGGTCAGCAGGTTGCCGACGAACACGGCATCCGTCGCCGTCGCCTGCCCCGCCCAGGCCGTGATCGACTCACCCGAGCGAGCCGCCCCGGGCGCGTCCCACGCGAGAGCCGCGACCTGTCGGAGGGCGTGCCCGTCATCCCAGGAGGGGACGGATGCCACGGCTTCGGCGGCCGTGCGCCCCTCGCTCATCGCGGTCAGCAGGCGCCCCCGCAGCGAGCGGTTGGTCCACGCCTGACTGGCCGCGACGCCGACGGCGGGATCCACGGCGATCACCGACGCCCCCACGGCGAGGGAGCGACTGGCCGTCGCGGCACCGATCAGGCCGCGACGGGTGTCACGGGCGAGGACGGTGAAGGTCATGGGCGCTCCCGGGGGTCGACGAAGGGCGGGCGGTCGGGTCGGAGCGGCTTTGTGACGATCGTGTTTCGAGGCCGCCCCGGGCTTGTGCCCGCCCCCATGCTTGCACATACTGATCGAAACATCATCTAAATGATGACCCGCCCACCCGATTGGCAATCACATGACATCGCGCACCACTCTCGGCATCGCCGGCGCGCTCGCCGCGGTCCTCGCCCTCGCCGGTTGTTCCGCGGGCCAGAGCGTCGACCTCGGCGACTCCGGTTCCGCATCCGGTCAGACCCTCGTCGCCGCGATCGGTGGCGAGCCCGACCAGCTCGACCCCCAGAAGACGACGTCGTACTTCGCGTTCGAGGTGCTCGAGAACGTCTACGACACGCTCGTCCAGCCCGACGCCAACCTCGAGATGCAGCCCGCGCTCGCCGAGAGCTGGGAGACCAGCGACGACCAGCTCACCTGGACGTTCACCCTGCGCGACGGCGTGAAGTTCCAGGACGGCTCGGACCTCACCAGCGAAGACGTCGTGTACTCGTACCGCCGCATCATCGACGAGAAGCTCGCCAACGCGTGGAAGTTCTCGACCGTCAGCGACGTCAGCGCCCCCGACGACAAGACGGTCGTGATCACCGTCTCGCAGCCCACCCCGAACCTGCTGTCGAACCTCGGCGGCTTCAAGGGAATGGCGATCGTCGAGAAGAGCAACGTCGAATCCGGCGACATCACCACCAAGCCCGTCGGAACCGGACCGTTCTCGGTCAGCGACTACGTCGCCGGCGACCACATCATCCTGAAGGCCAACCCCGACTACTGGGGCGGCGCGCCGAAGCTCGGGGGAGTGGAGTACCGCTTCATCTCCGAGCCCGCCACGGCCCTGGCATCGCTGAAGGCCGGCGACATCGACTGTACCGACGTCGTGCCCCCGCAGCAGGTCGAGCAGCTCTCGAGCGACAGCTCTGTCACCCTCGGTCAGACGCCGTCGAGCGACTACTGGTACCTCGCGCTCAACGAGGCCAAGGCCCCGTGGAACGACGTCCGAGTGCGCCAGGCGATCGCGTATGCGATCGACCGGGATGCCATCGTCCAGGCCGTCAGCTACGGCACCGCCGAGAAGAACCAGCTCGCCATCCCGAAGCAGAGCTTCTGGTACACCGAGTACGACCAGTACTCCACCGACGTCGACAAAGCGAAGGCGCTGATGGCGGAGGCCGGCTTCACCGGGGGCACCCTCGACCTGCTCGCCACCAGCGACTACCCCGAGACGGTCACGGCCGCGCAGATCATCGCCGCGAACCTCGAGCCGCTCGGCATCCAGGTCTCGATCCGCCAGCCCGACTTCTCGACCTGGCTCGACGAGCAGAACTCCGGCAACTTCGACATGCTCATGATGGGCTGGCTCGGCAACATCGACCCCGACGACTTCTACTACTCGCAGCACCACACCGACGGTGCCAGCAACGCCCAGAAGTTCTCGGACCCCGAGGTCGACAAGCTGCTCGACGCGGGCCGCGTCGAGACCGACAAGGACAAGCGCAAGGACCTCTACGCGCAGGCCGCGACGATCATCGCCGACAAGGCCAGCTACATCTACCTCTACAACCCCTCGGTGACGCAGCTGTGGTCGCCGAAGGTGTCGGGGTACGAGACCCGCGCCGACCGGGCGATCCGCTTCGCCGGCACGAGCATCGACAAGTGATGCGCGCCGCGGGGGTGCCGGATGCCGGTGCCCCCGCGGTCACGCCCCAGACCGCCGTCGCCGCCCGGCGCCGAGCAAGGAGGTTTTCATGAGGGTCGCCCCCGCCCAGCTGGTGCGCTTCCTCGGCGCACGTCTGCTCTCGTCGGCCATCGTGCTGCTCGGCGTCCTCATCGTCGTTTTCGCGCTCGTGCACCTCGTTCCCGGCGACCCCGTGCGTCTCGCCCTCGGCACCCGCTACACGCCCGAGGCGTACGAGGCGCTGCGCGCCGCCTCGGGGTTGGATCGTTCGCTCCCCGAGCAGTTCTTCTCCTATCTCGCGCACGCCGTCACGGGCGACCTCGGTGTGAGCTTCCGCAACGGGCAGCCCGTGACGACGACGCTCCTGCAGCGCCTCCCGGCGACGATCTCCCTCGCGCTCGTCGGACTCGTCGTCGCCCTGATCATCTCGATCCCGGCGGGGATCTACTCCGCGCTCCGCGAGGGACGGGTGAGCGACGTCATCGTGCGCCTCAGCAGCCAGTTCGGCGTCTCGATCCCCGACTTCTGGCTCGGGATGCTGCTCATCTCGCTGTTCTCCGTCACGCTGGGCCTGCTCCCCGCCAGCGGCTACGTGGCTTTCGCGGACGACCCGGCCGGGTGGCTCCGGCAGGTGACCCTGCCGGGCGTCACCGTCGGCCTCGTCGCGGGCGCCATCATGACGCGCTACATCCGCGCGGCCGTGATCGACGTCGCCTCCTCGGGCTACATCCGCACCGCGGTCTCGAAGGGACTCCCGCGTCGGGTCGTCGTCTCGCGCCACATCGTGCGCGGGGCCCTCGTCCCGGTGCTCACCATCGCCGGCATCCAGCTCGCGACCATCCTCGGCGGCGTCATCGTGGTCGAGGTCGTCTTCGCGTGGCCCGGTCTCGGCCGGCTCGTGTACGACGCCGTCGCCGCGCGCGACTACCCGCTCATCCAGGGCGCGGTGCTCCTCGTGGCCGTCATGTTCATCGTCGTCAACCTGATCGTGGACGTGCTCTACGCCGTCGTCGACCCGAGGATCCGAGCCGCATGAGTGTCACCGAACCCCCCGTCGCCCCCGCCGTCGGGCGCCCGCGCGTCCGCTCGTGGCGCCTTCTGGCATCCAATCCGCTCACCGTGGCCGCCGCGGTCGTGCTGACCGTCGTGGTCGCGGCGTCCGTGCTCGCCCCGTGGATCGCGCCGTACGGCGTCAACCAGATCGACGTGGCGAACGCCCTGACCCCGCCGAGCGCCGCCCACTGGTTCGGCACCGACGAGCTCGGCCGCGACGTCTTCTCGCGCGTGCTGCTCGCGGGGTCCACCTCGCTCACGATCGCGGCGATCGCGGTGGTCATCGCTCTCGTGCTCGGTCTCGCGCTCGGTGTCGTGGCCGGTTACGCCGGCGGCTGGGTCGACGCGACCCTCATGCGCGTGGTCGACGTGATGTTCGCCTTCCCGGTGCTGCTCCTGGCCCTCGCGATCATCGCGATCTTCGAGCCGGGCATGCTCACGACGACCATCGCGATCGGTGTCGTCTACACGCCGATCTTCGCGCGCGTCGCCCGCGCGAGCACGCTGTCGTTGCGGACCTCGCCGTTCGTCCAGGTGTCGCGCACGATGGGCACCCCGGCTCCCGTCATCCTCGTCCGCCATGTGCTGCCGAACATCGGCGGGCCGATCGTGGTGCAGACCTCGCTCTCCCTGGCGTTCGCGATCCTGTCCGAGGCCGCCCTGTCGTTCCTCGGGCTCGGCATCCAGCCGCCGGCGCCGTCGTGGGGAGGGATGCTGTTCACCGCGCAGGGCTTCCTCTCGCAGGCGTGGTGGATGAGCGTGTTCCCGGGTGCGGCGATCTTCGTGACGGCCCTGGCCTTCAACCTGCTCGGCGACGGGCTGCGCGACGGCCTCGACCCGCGCCAGCGCACGATCATCGAGGCGCGCCACGGGGAGCGGCGGCGCAGGAAACTCGCTCTCGCCGACCCGGCCCCGACCACTCAGGAGATCCCGCGATGACCGTTCTGAATGTGCGTGATCTGCGGGTCGCGATCGGCGAGAACCCCATCGTCCGGGGACTCGACTTCTCCGTCGAGCGCGAGCAGACGCTCGGCATCGTGGGGGAGTCCGGCTCGGGCAAGTCCATGACCGTCCTCGCCGCGACCGGTCTCATCGACGCCCCGGGGCGCCGCGTGTCCGGCTCGAGCATTTTGCGGACGAGTCCGGATGCCGCCGGCGTCGAGCTCGTCGGAGCGACCGACCGCACGCTCCGGTCGGTGCACGGCGACGCCGTCGGCTTCGTCTTCCAAGACCCCTCGACGTCGTTGAACCCTTTCCTCACCGCGGGGCGGCAGATCGCGGAGTCCCTCGAGGCGCATCGCGGACTCACCCGCCGGGCCGCGCACACCCGGGCGATCTCGCTGCTCGAGGCCGTCGGCATCCCGGATCCGGCGTCGCGGGTGGAGGCGTATCCCCACCAGTTCTCGGGCGGGCAGCGCCAGCGCGTCATGATCGCGATCGCGCTCGCGTGCGACCCCGCCCTGCTGGTCGCCGACGAGCCCACGACGGCTCTCGACGTGACCACGCAGGCGCAGATCATCGACCTCGTGCAGCAGTTGCAGCGCGATCGCGGCACCGCGGTCGTGTGGATCAGCCACGACCTCGGGGTGATCGGGCAGGTCGCCGACGACGTGATCGTGCTGCGCCACGGCGAGGCCGTCGAGCAGCGCCCCCTCGCCGACGTGTACGCCGATCCGCAGCACGCCTACACGCGAGAGCTGCTCGCGGCACGACCCCGCGTGGTCGCCGGTGCGGGACCCGCGCCCGAGCCCTCGGCGCGGCCGCTCCTCGCCGTCGAGAATCTCGACGTGCGCTTCGCGGTGCAGACCCCCGCGGGCCGCCGCACGGTTCACGCGGTCGACGACGTCTCGTTCACCGTGCGCCGCGGGACGACCCTCGCGCTCGTGGGCGAGTCGGGCTCGGGCAAGTCGACGATCGCGAACGCGCTCACCGGACTCGTCGCCCCCCACGCGGGGACGGCGACCCTGGCGGATGCCACCGGCGAGGGCGTGCGCGACGCGCTGCGCGCCCCGCGTCGCGAGCGTCGGCGCATCGCGATGGTCTTCCAGGACCCCTTCGCCTCGATCGATCCGCGTCGCACGATCGCCGACGCGATCGCGGAACCCCTGCGCGTGCATCGCCTCGGCGGAGGGACGGCCGCGTCGCGCTCCGCGCGCGTGCGAGAGCTGCTCGAGCTCGTCGACCTCGATCCCGCCTTCGCGGCGCGCTTCCCGCACGAGCTGTCCGGCGGGCAGCGTCAGCGCGTGTCCATCGCGCGCGCTCTCGCGCTCGAGCCCGAGCTGGTCATCCTCGACGAGGCGACGGCATCCCTCGATGTGTCGGTGCAGGCGCGCGTGCTCGCGCTCCTGCGGCGGCTGCAGGTCGAGCAGGGGCTGACGTATCTCTTCATCGCGCACGACCTCGCGATCGTGCAGCAGATGAGTCACGACGTCGTGGTGCTGCGCGGCGGCCGGGTCGTCGAAGCGGCGCCCGCGCCCGAGCTGTTCGCGCACCCCCGTGAGGAGTACACGCGCGCGCTCCTCGCCGCGGTGCCGCCGGACGGCCCGAGGGCGCACGCGTGACGCGCGGGAGACCCGAGGGTACGGCGCCGATCAGCCCTGATCTCGATACGCTGACACGGTCATGACCAGAGCCACGGATGCCGATGAGCAGCGCACCGTCGAGACCCTCGGGGCCGCGGTGCGAGATGCCCGCAAGCGCCTCGGCCTGAGCGTTCAGGCTCTGTCCGAGAAGGCCGGCGTGAGCTTCGGCCTGGTCAGCCAGCTCGAGCGCGGACTCGGCAACCCCTCGCTGCAGTCGCTTCAACGGCTCGCCGGAGCTCTCGGCATCCCGGTCGCCCAGCTTCTCGACGAACCGGCCGTGCCGCTGGCTGTGGTCACCCGCGCGAAGCGGCACGTCATGCCGGTCGCCGTCGACGCCCCCGCCTCGCAGCGCGCCGTCCGCGAGCTCCTGACGCCCCGCGGGGAGTCGATGCTGCAGCTGATCCGCTCGACGCTTCCCGTCGGGTTCTCGAACGAGGCGAGTCCGTTCCGTCACATCGGCACCGAGACCGTCACGGTCGAGTCCGGCGTGCTCGTGGTCTGCCAAGCCGATCGCCGGGTCGAACTCCACGCGGGCGACACCGTCACCTACGGCTGCTCCGAACCGCACTGGTGGGCGAACGGCCACGACGCCGAGACCGTGGTGCTGGGCGCGGTCACCCCGTTCGAGCGGTGAGCGCGGGCGCCGGCTCTCGCGCGTGAATCTCCTGAGATATCGTGCGCGCTGCCCTCTCCACGGGCTCCGGCGCCCGGCTCAGGCACAGAACTCAGGAGTTCGGCCCGCAGGTAGGAGCCCGGAACGCGAAGCGATCGTCCGGCGACAGCACGTGCTCGTCGTCACAGCGGTACCCCCGCAGCCACGGCACGCCGTCGATGACGCGCAGGTAGAAGCCCTTGGGGTACTCGTGGTCGGCGCGCAGCACGGGGGAGGCGACGTTCACGGAACCCGTCGGTGCGCGCCCGGTGCTCAGGATGCTGTCGGGAGCGCTCGCCTGATCGAGCGTGGCCAGGCGCAGGTACGGCGCGGTGACCGGCGGGCAGAGCCCGAGACCGTGCCGGGCGGCGGCGTCGAAGACGCGAAGCAGGGTCGCGCCGTCGAGAAATCCGAGGTCGGCCACGGATCTCTCGACCACCGTCACGGTCTCGTGCGCGGCGTCGTCGAAGACGGCATCCGCGAGGAGGGTTTTCGCAAAGGGATTGCGATGGATGCCGTGGGCATCGAGTCGCTCGATCAAAGCGTCACGGCTGAGCCCGCCGACGTCGATGGTCCACATGGTCCGTTCGGAGCCGTCGATCACGCGCATCGATGCAGACTACCCGCGGACGCAGGCAGACCCCGCGAGCGCGGGTCCCTCGCTCCCGTCCCGCGCTCCGGAGTCGTCTCTCGTGTCGACCGTGCTGCGGCGCGCACCGCGCCTCAGGCGGGCGGGATGTCCGGAGCGCGGAACAGCGTCGGCCGCGACACCCCGTGTGAGGGATGCCGCGGCCGACGCGGTTGCCAGCGTGGTTGTCAGGCCCTGGCTTCAGATCTCCGAACGCGGACCGGGAAGCGTCTTGTTGACCCCGGTGACCGGCTGGTTCTCGTCGAACGAGGCGATCGGACGACGGAAGCCGCGCGTGAGGATCACGAGGTACACGACGCCGAGAGCGGTCCAGATGAGACCGCCGATGAGGGCATGCATGTCCAGGTTCACCCACAGCAGGGCCGTCAGCAGCAGACCGATACCGGGCATCACGATGTAGCGGATGACGTCGCCCGGCGTCTTGTGGAGACCCTTGCGGATGGCGAACCACGCGATGACCGAGATGTTCACGAACGAGAACGCGACCAGGGCGCCGTAGTTGATGTACGCCGCGATCTGCTCGAGGGTAAACGCGATCGCCAGCAGGCTCACGACGCCCACGATGACGATCGAGACCGTCGGGGTGTGCGTCTTGGGGTTGATGAACCCGAAGATCCGGCGGGGGAGCACGTTGTTGCGGCCCATCACCATGAGCATGCGCGAGACCGACGCGTGCGAGGCCAGCCACGACGCGAGCGTCGCGGCGAACCCGGCCGCGGTGAGCACGGCCTGCAGCACGGGCCCACCGACCTGCACGCCGATCTCGGGCAGGGTGCTGTCCTCGATCGCCTCCTGCGGGAAAGCGGTCGAGTCGGGGAAGCGCAGCTGGGTGAAGTACGCCGCGACGAGGAAGATGACGCCACCCGCGATGAGCGTGAGCAGGATCGCGCGGGGCATGATCCTCGGCGTCTTCGCCTCCTCCGAATACATCGACACCGCGTCGAACCCGATGAACGAGAAGCAGACGACGGTCGCTCCGGCCAGGACTGCGCCGAACTGCACCTCGCTGTGGGCGAAGGGGGCGAGCGACACCGCGGTGCCGGCTCCCGCGCCGCCGACGAGCTGCACGAACACCATGACCACGAAGACCGTCATCACGAGGATCGAGAACACCAGCAGGATCATGTTGACGTTCGAGGTGCCGCGCATCGTGAGGTAGATGACGCCGGTCACGCCGGCGGTGAACACGACGACCCAGATCCAGCCCGGGACGTCGGGGAACAGCGCCTCCATGTAACTGCGCAGGATCAGCGCGTTCACCATGGGCAGCAGCATGTAGTCGATGAGCGCGGTCCAGCCGACGACGAAGCCGACGCCGGGGTGGATCGACTCGCGCGCATAGGTGTACGCGGACCCCGCACTGGGGATGACGCGGACCATCTTGCCGTAGCTGATCGCGGTGAACACGAGCACGACGAGCGCGACGGCGTACGCGGCGGGCACGACGTTGTTCGTCTTCTCGGCGACGAGACCGAAGGTGTCGAAGACGACAGTCGGGGTCATGTAGCCCAGGCCCAGGCCGACGATCGACCAGAGACCGAGGGTGCGGGCGAGCTTCGCGCCCGAGTTCGCGGGTGCCGTGGCGGCACCGAGATGATCGTTCGTGGCTCCTCCAAGAGGGTGCGGGTCATGACGCGGTCGTGACCGGAGATGGTGTCGGGTACAGCATCGGGAGCACCGCTCGGGGTGGGAGCGGGAGTGTCGGCGGGGTGGTGCCGGGAGAGCGTGGGGTCGGTGTCGTGATCGGGTGCGGCGGGGTGCTGCCGCGGGAGCGGGTGGGATGCCGACAGGGGTGGCGTCGGCATCCCTGTCGGGGTCAGAGGCGGTTCGACGCCTCGGTGAGGACCGAACGGAGGATCTGCTCGATCTCGGTGAACTCGGCGGGGCCGAGGGTCAGGGGAGGGGCGAGCTGGATGACGGGGTCGCCCCGGTCGTCGGCGCGGCAGTACAGGCCCGCGTCGAACAGGGCCTTCGACAGGAAGCCGCGCAGCAGTCGCTCGGACTCGTCGTCGTCGAAGGTCTCCTTCGTCGCCTTGTCCTTGACGAGCTCGATGCCGAAGAAGTACCCGTCGCCGCGCACGTCGCCGACGATCGGGAGGTCGAGGAGCTTCTCGAGCGTCGAGCGGAAGACGGGGGAGTTCGTGCGGACGTTCTCGAGCAGCCCCTCCTCCTCGAACACGTCGAGGTTCTCGAGCGCGACCGCGGCCGAGACGGGGTGTCCGCCGAAGGTGTAGCCGTGCGGGAACGAAGCGTCGCCGTGGGCGAACGGCTCGTAGATCCGGTCGCTGATGATCGTGCCGCCGAGCGGCGAGTACCCGCTCGTGACCGCCTTGGCGAACGTGATCATGTCGGGCTGGTAGTCGTATGCCGAGGCGCCGAAGTAGTGACCCAGGCGACCGAAGGCGCAGATGACCTCGTCGGAGACGAGCAGCACGTCGTATCTGTCGCAGATCTCGCGCACGCGCTGGAAGTAGCCGGCCGGGGCGGGGAAGCATCCGCCCGCGTTCTGCACGGGCTCGAGGAAGACCGCGGCGACGGTCTCGGGCCCCTCGAACTGGATCATCTGCTCGATGCGGTCCGCGGCCCACAGGCCGAACTCCTCGGGGGTCCCGCCGCCGAAACCCGATTCCTCGGCGCGGTAGTAGTTCGTGTTCGGCACCCGGAAGCCGCCGGGGGTGACGGGCTCGAACATGTGCTTCATCACCGGCAGTCCGGTGATCGCGAGGGCTCCCTGCGTGGTGCCGTGGTAGGCGATCGCGCGCGAGATGACCTTGTGCTTGGTGGGCTTGCCCTGCGTCTTCCAGTACTGCTTGGCGAGCTTGAACGCGGTCTCGACCGCCTCGCCGCCGCCGGTGGAGAAGAAGACGTGGTTGAGGTCGCCCGGGGCGAGGTTCGCCAGTCGCTCGGCGAGCTCGATCGCGGCGGGGTGCGCGTACGACCAGAGCGGGAAGAACGCGAGCTGCTCGGCCTGCTTCGCCGCCGCCTGCGCGATGCGGCGGCGTCCGTGCCCGGCGTTGACGACGAACAGGCCCGCGAGCCCGTCGATGTAGCGCTTGCCGGTGGAGTCGAAGATGTGGTGACCCTCGCCCTTGACGATGATCGGCACGCCGGGCCCGTCGGTCATGACCGACTGACGGGAGAAGTGCATCCAGAGGTGGTCGCGGGCCTTCGCCTGGAGGGCCGCGTCGTGGTCGGTGTCGTGCAGGGTCATCGTGTCCCCCAGTTGTAGAGCTGTCGGTGGAGCTTGAGATAGACGAACGTCTCGGTCGAGACGACGTCGGGGAGGGCGCGAACGCGATCGTTGAGCAGGTCGATGAGGTCGTCGTCGCTCTCGCAGACGACCTCGACGAGCAGATCGAACGATCCCGCCGTGGAGACCACGTAGGTCACGCCCGGGAGTTCCGCCATCTCGGCCGCGACGACCCGCGTGTCTCCCGACACGCGGACGCCGATCATCGCCTGACGCGCGAAGCCGAGCTGGAGCGGATCGGTGACGGCGACGATCTGGAGGATGCCGGCATCCTGCAGCTTCTGCACGCGCTGACGCGTGGCCGTCTCGCTGAGACCGACGGCCTTGCCGATCTCGGCGTACGACCGCCGGCCGTCTTCCTGCAACTGCTCGACGATCGCCTTCGACACGCGGTCGAGCGAGACGCTGCGATCAGTCACGGAACTCATGATGGGCGACGGTATCAGCGGAACAAAGGGGATATCAATGATGAATCCGGAATTTAAAGTGCCGAAACACAGCGGAAACCGTCGCGCAAGCGTGGGAGCGGAGCCCGGGCACGCAAAAGGGGCCGGGGTTTCCCCCGACCCCTCTCGCGGTTACGCGAGGCTCGCCATCACGTGCTTGAGGCGCGTGTAGTCCTCGAAGCCGTAGATCGACAGGTCCTTGCCGTACCCGGAGTGCTTGAACCCGCCGTGCGGCATGTCCGAGACGAACGGGATGTGCGCGTTGATCCAGACGCACCCGAAGTCGAGGTCGCGACTCAACCGCAGCGAACGGCCGTTGTCGCGCGTCCAGACCGAGGCGGCGAGTGCGTACGGCACGCCGTTCGCGAGCTCGAGAGCCTCCTCCTCGGTCTCGAACGACTGCACCGCGAGGACAGGCCCGAACACCTCCTGCTGCACCAGCTCATCGTCCTGGCGCAGTCCCGTGACGATCGTCGGCGCGAAGAAGCATCCGGTGTCGCCCACGCGCGTACCGCCGGTCGCGACCCGCGCGTGCGCGGGGAGTCGATCGATGAAGCCCTCCACGCGCGCCAGCTGGTCGGGGTTGTTCACCGGCCCGAAGAACGCGTCCGGATCGTCCGGGGCTCCGACGCGGACGTTTTGCTCGACATACGCGACGAGGCGCTCCACGAACGCATCGTGCAGCGACGAGTGCACGAGCAGGCGCGTGGCCGCCGTGCAGTCCTGTCCGGCGTTGAAGAACGCGGCCTCGGCGATTCCGGATGCCGCGGCCTCGAGGTCGGCGTCCGGAAAGACGATCGCGGGCGCCTTGCCGCCGAGCTCGAGGTGCACGCGCTTGAGGCCCTGTGCGGCCGAGGCCGCGACCTGCATCCCGGCGCGGACGGACCCGGTGATCGCGACGAGCTGCGGGGTGGGATGCTCGACGAGCGCCCGACCGGTGTCGCGGTCGCCGAGGACGACGTTGAAGACCCCCGGCGGCAGGATCTCCGCGGCGATCTCGGCCAGCAGCACCGTGGTCTGCGGGGTCGTCTCGCTGGGCTTGAGCACCACGGTGTTGCCGGCGGCGATCGCGGGGCCGATCTTCCACACCGCCATGTTCAGCGGATAGTTCCACGGCGTCACCTGAGCCACGACGCCGATGGGCTCGCGACGCACGTACGAGGTGAACCCCTCCGCGTACTCCGCCGCGGCGCGACCGTTCAGCTCGCGCGCCGCCCCGGCGAAGAACCGCAGCTGATCGACCGACTGCGCGATCTCGTCGGCGACGAGCGTGGCGCGCGGCTTCCCCGTGTCCTCCGACTCGAGGTCGGCGAACTCCTCCGCCCGCGCTTCGAGCGCGTCCGCGAGACGGAACAGCGCGAGCTGGCGCTCCGCCGGCGTCGCGCGCTTCCACGCCGGGAACGCGGCCGCGGCGGCCGCGACGGCGGCATCCACCTCCTCGTCCGTCGAGACCGGGGCCTGCGCGTAGACCTCGCCCGTCACGGGGCTGACGAGGTCGAGCAGGGTGCCCTCGGAGGCGACCGACGCGCCGGCGACGACGTTGTGGAGCACTCTCACGATGCCGCTGCCTCGTCGGCGACCGTGAGCGCCTCGTCGATGATGTCGAGACCGCGGACCAGCTCCTCCTCCGTGATGACGAGGGGAGGGGCGACGTGCACGCGATTGAAGTGCGTGAAGGGCCAGAGGCCCGCCTTCTTGCACGCCGCCGCGAACGCCGTCATGGGCGCCGCCGAAGGCCCCGCCGCGTTGAAGGGGACGAGCGGCTCACGCGTCTCGCGATCGCGCACGAGCTCGATCGCCCAGAACAGCCCGCGCCCGCGCACCTCGCCGACGGACGGATGCCGCTCGGCCATCGCCCGCAACCGGGGCTCGACGACGCGCTCGCCGAGGTCGCGCACGCGCTCGAGGATCCCGTCGCGCTCGAACACCTCGAAGGTGGCCACGCCGGGCGCGCACGCGAGCGGGTGGCCCGAGTAGGTGAGGCCGCCGGGGAACGCCACGGTGTCGAAGTGCGCGGCGATCGCGTCGGAGATGACGACACCACCGAGTGGGACGTAGCCCGAGTTCACGCCCTTGGCGAAGGTGATGAGGTCGGGGACCACGTCGAACGCGTCGACCGCGAACCACTCGCCGATGCGCCCGAAGCCGACCATGACCTCGTCGGCGATGTAGACGATGCCGTACTTGTCGCACAGGGCACGCACCCCGGGGAGGTAACCCGGCGGCGGCACGAGCACGCCGTTCGTGCCGACCACGGTCTCGAGGATGATCGCGCCGATCGTCGACGCCCCCTCGAGGATGATCGTCTGCTCGAGGTGCTCGAGCGCCCGGGCGGTCTCCTCTTCATCGGACGAGGAGTGGAACGCCGAGCGATACGCGTACGGGCCGAAGAAGTGCACGACCGAGGCGTCGGCGGGCTCGTTCGCCCAGCGGCGCGGGTCACCGGTCAGCGTGATGGCGGTGGAGGTGTTGCCGTGGTAGCTGCGGTACATCGCGAGCACCTTGCGCTTGCCCGTGACGAGGCGCGCCATGCGGACCGCGTTCTCGTTGGCATCCGCCCCGCCGTTGGTGAAGAAGACCTTCGACATGCCGTCGGGGGCGACCTCGGCGATGCGCCGGGCGAGTTCGCCGCGCACGTCGTTGGCCATCGCGGGCTGGACGGTGGCGAGCTCGCCCGCCTGCCGCTGGATCGCGGCGACGAGATCGGGATGCTGGTGCCCGAGGTTGAGGTTCACCAGCTGCGACGAGAAGTCGAGGTAGCTGTTGCCGGCGTAGTCCCAGAACGTCGCGCCCGAACCTCCCGCGACCGGCAGCGGGTCGATGAGCGCCTGGGCGCTCCAGGAGTGGAAGACGTGGCCGCGGTCGTTCGCGCGGACGCGGGCGTCGGTGTCGAGGTCGGGGGAGGTGAGGGTCATGGCTGTACCTTTCCGCACTCAGTGGTTGCTCGGGAAGCCGAGGCTGATCTGGCTCTCGCTGGGGTCGGGCCAGCGGGTGGTGACGACCTTGCTGCGCGTGTAGAAGTGGATCGACTCGGGGCCGTAGATGTGCGAGTCGCCGAACAGCGAGTTGCGCCAGCCGCCGAACGAGAACGCCCCCACGGGGACCGGGATCGGCACGTTGACGCCGACCATGCCCACCTCGATGTCGAACTCGAATTGGCGCGCCGTGCCGCCGTCGCGCGTGAAGACGGCGGTGCCGTTGGCGAAGGGGCTGGAGTTGATGAGCTCCACGGCCTCGTCGTACGTCTTGACGCGCACCACCGAGAGCACGGGTCCAAAGATCTCGTCGTCGTACACCTTCATGCCGGGGGCCACGCGGTCCACGAGCGAGACGCCGATGAAGAAGCCGTCGCCCTCGAACTGCTGCGTCGTGCCGTCGACGACGACCTCGGCGCCCTCGGCCGCCGCTCCCGTGACGTACGAGGCGACCTTGTCGCGCTGCTCGCGCGTGATGAGCGGACCCATCTCGCTCGCGGCATCCGTCCCGGGTCCGATCTTGAGGCCCTCGATGCGGGATGCCACCTTCTCCACCAGCGAGTCGGCGACGTCGTCGCCCACCGCGACCAGCACCGACACGGCCATGCAGCGCTCGCCGGCGGAGCCGTAGGCGGCCGAGACGGCGGCGTCGGCGGCGGAGTCGAGGTCGGCGTCGGGCATGACGACCATGTGGTTCTTCGCGCCGCCGAGGGCCTGCACGCGCTTGCCGTTCTCGGCGGCGCGCGAGTAGATGGACTTCGCGATCGGCGTGGAGCCGACGAAGCTCACGGCGCGGACGTCGGGGGAGTCCAGGAGCGCGTCGACGGCGACCTTGTCGCCGTGCACGACGTTCAGCACACCGGCGGGAAGCCCGGCCTCCTCGAACAGCTTCGCGAGGAACAGCGACGCCGACGGGTCCTTCTCGCTCGGCTTCAGCACGACCGTGTTGCCGCAGGCGATGGCGGATGCCGTCATCCACAGCGGCACCATGACCGGGAAGTTGAACGGGGTGATGGCCGCCACCACGCCCACCGGCTGCTTCACCGAGTGCACGTCGACGCCGCGGCTGACCTGCTCGGCGTGCTCGCCCTTGAGCAGGTGCACGAGACCGGCGGCGAACTCGACGTTCTCGATGCCGCGGCTGATCTCGCCCTTGGCATCCGAGAGCACTTTGCCGTGTTCGGCGGTGATGATCGCCGCGAGCTCGTCGGTGCGCTCGACGAGGAGGTGGCGGAGGCGGAAGAACACGTCGGCGCGCTTGATCAGACTCGTCGCCCGCCACGCGGGGAGCGCCGCCTTCGCGGCGGCGATGGCCTCGTCGACCTCGGCGGTGGTGGCGAACGCGACGCGCGCCTGCACCTGACCGGTCGCGGGGTCGAAGACGTTTCCCGTCCGTGCGTCGGTACCGTGCGCGGCTCCGGCGATGTGGTGGCGGATCAGGGTCATGCGTGTCCTCCTCGGCTGAGCGATCCCGGACACTCCGACCGGGCGCGCATTAGGGTGTGTGAGATTGATTCTTCGGGTGCTGTGGAGGGAACGCACGTGTCTGATCGTCGCGAATCCGAGATCCATCGGACAAATCGTCCGGTCGTCGAGGACTCCGGTCTCCCGACGCTCGCCGAGGCTCTGGACATGCCGGGTCTCGCCCAGGGGATGCCGGAGGTGCTGGCCGGAGAAGAGGCCCTCGGCTCACGGGTCCGCTGGGTGCACGTCTCGGACAGCCCCGGAGTCGGTCGCCTGCTGGACGGGGGAGAGCTGCTGCTCACCACGGCCTCCGCGTGGCCCGAGCACCCCGACGACCTGCGCGCCCTCGTCGCGGATTTCGCGGCGGCAGGGTTGGTGGGCATCGTCATCGAGTTGGGGGCGCACTATCGCTACGTGCCGGCGGTCGTCGTGGACGCGGCGCGCTCCGCCGGTCTCGTGCTCATCGCCCTGCACCGCGAGGTCAAGTTCGTCGCCGTCACCGAGCAGGTGCACCGACGGATCATCGACGATCAGACGGCGGCCCTCCGCGCTCGCGACGAGGTGCGGAGCCTGTTCACCGACCTCGCCCTCCGCGGTGCGCCCGCCGATTACGTGGTGGAGCGCCTCGCGCGCACCCTGCGCGCTCCGGTGATCCTCGAGTCGCTCGCGCACGAGGTGGTCGTCGCCGACCTCGCGGGCGCCGACCACGTCGTTCTCGAGGGGTGGCAGGAACGCTCGCGGCTGTCCGGACGCGTTCCCGACGATTCCCGCACCATCGTCCCCGTGCAGGCGCGCGGCACGCGCTGGGGCTCGCTCGTCGCTCTGGCGGGTCCCGCCCACCCGGCCGGACGCCTCGCGGTGCTCGAGCAGGGGGCCACCGCTCTCGCTCTGGGGCGGCTCGCCGACCCCACGGGCGAGGACTGGGTGCATCTCGGGCGCCGCCGCCTCGTCGACGATCTCGTCGCCGACCGCTACGGATCCCTCCCCGAAGCCGCGGTGCGACTCTCGGCTGCCGGGCTGCTGTCGGACGGGATGGCGGTGCTGGGCCTCGCCGTGAGCGGAGCCGGCGCCGCCACCATCGAAGCCGCGGCGGCGGAGGTCGGCGCGCGCGCACTCTGCGGCACCCCGCGCCGCGCCGACGAGCCGGCCGAGGGATGGATGCCGGTGCTCCTGGCCCTCCCGTCCACGACCACTCTCGCGGGGGCGACGGTCGACCGCTTCCTCGCGGCACTGCGCACCGGCGGTCGGGTGCGCCTGGTCGTGGGACCGCGGGTCGATCCGGCCGCCCCCGAGGACATGCTCGTCCGGACGCTCGATTCGGCGCACGAAGCCCTCGACCTCGCCGAGTCGGGGGAGATGGGCGAGTCGGGCGTGATGTGGGTGCGGCGGCATCCGCTTCGACGGTTCGTGGCGGCGCTGCGGGGCGACCATCGCCTGCTCGCCCACGCCGAGTCGATGCTCGCGCCCGTCCTCGACCTTCCCGCCGCGCGACGGGACGATCTCCTCGACGCCCTCGCCGCGGTGGTGGCCCACCCCGGCAATCGCACGGCGGCGGCGACCGCGGCGCACGTGTCGCGGTCGGTCTTCTATCAGCGTCTCGACGCCCTCGAGGAGATCCTCGGAGTGCGCCTCGACGACGGTGAGGTGCTCGCCGCCCTCCACCTCGCCGTGGCCGTGCATCGCGCGCACGCCTCGTGACGCTCCGGACGACATAGGATGTGCCGGAAAGGCGGGGGCCAAGGGTGCGGAAGACGACCATGCGGTGGCGGCGCGCGGGTGCGCGACTCGCCGCCGTCGCGGCGGCGGCGACGATGATGATCGCGGGTGCCGTCGTGCCGTCGGCGACCGCGGCGTCGGTGCCGGGTTGGCTGTCGACGAAGGGGTCGACGATCGTCACGGCCTCCGGTTCGCCCCACGTGATCAAGGCGACGGCGTGGTTCGGGATGGAGACGTCCACCTGCGCCCCGCACGGGCTCTGGTCGATCTCGCTCGACGAGGGGCTGGATGCCATCGCGGCCATGGGCTTCAACACCATCCGGCTGCCCTTCTCGAACGAGTGCCTCGCGGCGAAGAGCTCGAACTCCATCAACGCGGCGGTCAATCCCGGACTGGTCTCGCTGTCGCCGTTGAAGCTCATGGACACCGTCATCGCCCGGGCGAAGGCGCACGGCCTGTCGGTGATCCTCGATCGTCACCGCCCCGACTCGGGCGGACAGAGCGAGCTCTGGTACACCTCTCAGTACAGCGAGAAGCGCTGGATCGACGACTGGAAGATGCTCGCGGCGCGCTACAAGAACGAGCCCGCCGTGATCGGCGCCGACCTGCACAACGAGCCGCACGGTCCGGCCTGCTGGAACTGCGGCGACGCGTCCCGCGACTGGCGCGCCGCGGCCACGCGGGCCGGCAACGCCGTCCTGTCGGTCAACCCGAAGCTGTTGATCATCGTGGAGGGCGTCGAGAACCAGGGCGACGGCACGGCGACCTGGTGGGGCGGCGGTCTCAAGGACGTCCGCTCGGCCCCGGTCACGCTCTCGGTGAAGAACCGCGTCGTGTACTCCCCGCACGACTACCCGGCCACGGTGCACCAGCAGCCGTGGTTCTCGGCACCGAACTACCCCGACAATCTCGAGGGGATCTGGGATGCCAACTGGGGTTACCTCGTGCGCCAGAACATCGCGCCGGTGCTGCTCGGTGAGTTCGGCACCAAACTCGAGACCGAGAGCGATCGGGCCTGGCTGAAGACCCTCGTCGCTTATCTCGCCAAGACGAAGATGAGCTACGCCTACTGGTCGTTCAACCCGAACAGCGGCGACACCGGCGGCCTCGTTACCGACGACTGGCGGACGTGGCAGACGGCCAAGCTCGCCGCACTCCGGCCCATTCTGACCCCGTCGCCCGCGTCCACCCCGAAACCGACGTCGACGCCGAAGCCGACGGTCACGCCGAAGCCGACGTCGACCCCGAAGCCGACCGCGACGCCGAAGCCGACTGCGACGCCGAAGCCGACGGTCACGCCGAAGCCGACGTCGACCCCGAAGCCGACCGCGACGCCGAAGCCCACGGCCACGCCGAAGCCGACCTCGAGCCCCCAGCCTCCGGCATCCGCCTCGCCCCGGCCGGCACGCATCACGGCGTCGTGGCTCCCGCAGAGCGCGTGGGGCGAGGGCTACGTCGCCGAGGTCGAGGTGACGGCGACGGGCCCCGTCTCGCGCTGGCAGGTCTCGTTCGAGGCTCCCGGGACGACCTCGGTGTCGAACGCCTGGGGCATGAGCTGCCGCCTCTCCGGCACGACGGTCACGTGCCAGAGTGCCGACTGGGCGTCGACCCTCGCGCCGGGGCAGACGGTGCGCGTGGGGCTTCAGGCCGTGGCGACGAAAGCGCCGTCGTCGCCGAAGCTGTCGGTCGCCGCTTCGTGACCGTCCCCGTCCGGCGGCGCGTCGCGCACGGACGGGCGTGCGGACGGGCGCACGGAGACGGCGACGCCGGTTCAGCCGCCGCGGCCTGATACACGCCTGGCTCATAGGTGCGCTGAAGCAACCGTGAGTGAACGCCTGCCTACCATCCCGGCATGACCGCCACCCTCGACTCGATCTCTGCCCCGCCCCGCGAGGCCGAGGCTCCGCCCGCCCCTCGCCGGCGGACCTGGATGTGGGGCGTGATCGGGGTCGGGGCCCTCGCACTCTTCCTCAGCGGATGGCAGGTCTGGGCGGGTGCACCCTCCGAGTACTACGCGTCGATCGCGCTGTCGATGAGCCGGTCGTGGTCGAACTTCTTCTTCGGCGCTATGGACCCCGCGGGCACGGTCACCCTCGACAAGATCCCCGGCTCGTTCTGGATCCCCGCGCTGTTCGTGCGGGTCTTCGGGTACTCGGCGTGGACGGTCATCCTGCCCAACGCGCTCGCCGCCACGGCCGCCGCGCTCATCACCGCCGTCACGGCCAGGCGCCTCGCGGGGATCCGCGCGGGTCTTCTCGCCGGGGCGATCGTCGCCGTCACCCCGATCCTCGTCGCCGTCTCGCGGTCCAATCAGCCCGAGTCGTTCTTCGTCCTCGGCCTGTCGTTGACGGCGTGGGCGTCGGTGCGGGCGGTCCAGACGAAGAGCGTCGGGTGGCTGGTCGCTGCGGGAGCCTTCATCGGCCTGTCGTTCCAGTTCTACATGCTCGAGGCGTGGGCGGTCTGGCCCGCGCTCGCGGCGGCCTACCTCTGCACCCGTCAGGCGTGGGGGCGGCGCCTCGTGCACCTCGTCGTCGCGGGAGCGGTCAGCCTCGCGACGTCGCTCTGGTGGGTGGCCATCGTCTCGCTCATCCCCTCGGGCAGCCGGCCCTACATCGGCAGCACGATCGGCGACAACCCGTGGGAGATGGTCTTCGGGTACAACGGCCTGGGGCGCTTCGGTGCGACGGCCGACAGCACGACCTACGAGTCCTTCACACCTCCCTTCTCCGGCGACCCCGGGATCCTGCGCCTGTTCAACGCGCAATTGGCCGGGCAGATCGCCTGGTTGATCCCGGCAGCGCTGATCGGCGTCGTGGTGCTCTGGATCCTCCGCCTCCCGCGGCCGCTCAGCGTCCTGCTGACGGTCTGGACGCTCACCTTCGCGGCGATGTTCTCGACCGTGGCCGGGATGCACCAGTTCTACACGGCGGCTCTCGCGATCCCGCTCGCCCTCGTCGTCGCCGTCGCGCTCACCGCCGCACATCGGGCGGGCATGGTCTGGCCGCAGATCGCGATCGTCGGTGTCGCGGGGCTCACCGCGGTGATCGTCGGCTTCTCGTACGGCGGTTACAGCATCCCCGTGTCGCTGGCTCAGGCCGCGGCCGCCGTCGTGGCGGTCGCGCTGCTCCTCTCGCGCCACCGCGCGCGCATGATGACCACGGTCGCGATGGTCGTGGGGCTCCTGCTCACGCCGACCGTGTGGTCCGCGGTCACCATCGCGCACCCGAGTTCGATCAACCCCGTCGCCGGCGGGGTATCCGAGATGTCGGCCGGGGGCTTCGGCGGAACGGGTCGGGGACCCGGCGGACAGGGAACGGGCACCCGCACCGACGGCGGCTCGTTCCCGGGCGGTGCGCAGGCCGGCGGTCAGGGCGCTGGTCAGAGCGGTCCCCGCTCCGGCTTCGCTCCGGGTGGCGCGGGGACGGCGCCGGGGAGCGGACGAAACGGCACCATGCCCGGCGCCGGCGGCCGGCAGGGCATTGCCCAAGGCGCCGACAGCGAGCTCGTCGCGTGGCTGGAGGCGCGCGACACGGGGTCGACCTACGTCGCGGCCACCTTCGGTGCCCAGCAGGCGGCATCCCTCATCCTCGCGACCGACGGTGCGTCGATCCTTCCGATCGGGGGGTTCAACGGTAGCGACGACGTCCCGACGCTCGACAGGTTCATCTCGCTCGTTCAGTCCGGTGAGCTGCGCTACGTCATCGGCGGCGAGGACCGCGGGGCGGGCGGCGGCGCGACGGGATTCGGGGGGACAGGCTTCGGCGGAACGGGAGGCGCCGCCGCCGGCGGAGGCGCGGCCGGCTCCGCCCGCTCGTCGAGCAGCGACACGGCCTCGGCGCAGATCCGCCAGTGGGTCGAGCAGAACTGCACGGTCGACGCGTCCGCACCCGGCACGGTGTACGACTGCGGGTGATGAGCGGGCACGCTCCTGCTGGGGCGACCGGGGACGGTCGCTCTCGCGCTTCGCGGGCGTGACCGCGCGTCAGCTTTCGCGCGAGAGGAACTCCACCCCGGCCTCGCGGAAGGTCCGTGCCCCCGGCGCATTCACGTGATGACGGCCGGGGATGTCGGCGAACTCGCCGTGCGGCAGGAGGGAGGCGAGGTGCTGCGACTGATCGTGGATCGGATCCTCGGTGCCGGTCGCGATGAGCATCGGTTGCTGCGGCGGCGACGCGGGGTCGGGGTCGGTCTCGCCGAGCCGCATCCCCTCCGCGATCGCGACGAGGGCCCGCAGGTCGTTGCCGGGTACGCGTTCGGCGAGCGAGACGTAGCGCAGGGTGGTGGCATCCTCGACGGGCGTGCCGTGGTCCAGGAACGCGCGTGCCTGGTCGACCTTGAGCCGCGCCAACGGACGACCGTCCGGGATGCCACCGAGCACCGCCCGCTCGACGTGCTCGGGCGCGTCGACGGCCAACTGCCACCCCACGCGCCCGCCGAGCGAGTAGCCCAGGTAGCGCACGGAATCGAGCAGATACGTGTCGAGGACCGCGACGAGGTCGCTCACGAGCGTGGGCATCGTGTACGACGCCGCGTCGTGCGGCTTGTCGCTCGCGCCATGGCCGCGCTGATCCACGGCGACGACACGGAATCCGGCGCGCAAGAGGTCGCGCACCCACCCCGTGTTGACCCAGTTGTCGCGCGTGCTCGACCCGAAGCCGTGGACGCACAGCACGGCGTCCGCGTCGGGGTCGCCCCACGTGTACGTCGCCAGCCGGACGTTGTCGCCGACGATGACGAACTGCGGCGCGGGGACCTCGGTGAGCGCGGGCACGGCATCCATTCCTCCGATCCTGGCAGATGAGCCGGTCGTGACCGAAGTAGTGGTCATAGTGGTCTCATGGGGTACACGCGCGCCGAGCTGGAGTCGTTCCGGGATGCCACGATCCCCGACCTCGTCGAGCCCGGGGTCCGGCTGCTCTTCGTCGGGATCAACCCAGGCCTGTGGACGGCGGCGACCGGAACACCCTTCTCGCGGCCGGGCAATCGCTTCTGGCCGGCGCTCGTCGAGGCGGGGATCCTGCCGCGCCTCCCGCGGTACGCGGAGCCGTTGAGCGACGAGGACCGGCGCATGATCGTCGGCGCGGGGATCGGCGTGTCGAACCTCGTCGCGCGGGCGACGGCGCGTGCCGACGAACTCTCGCGTGAGGAGCTGCGGACGGGGGCCCTGGCGCTGACCGAGCGCGTGGCGGCATGGCGCCCGCGCGCGATCGCGGTGGTCGGGCTGACGGCGTACCGCGAGGGCTTCCAGCGCCCGAGAGCCGTCGCGGGGCGGCAGGACGACGAGATCGCCGGGGTTCCCACGTGGGTCCTGCCCAACCCGAGCGGTCTGAATGCCCATGACACCGTGGCGTCCCTCGCGCGCGCCTACGCCGAGCCCGCGCGCGCGGCGGGGGTTCTCGCGTGACACTCGGGCGACGACGGTCCGCGGCGGCGGTGGCGCTCGTCGTGGTCGTCGCCCTGGGGCTGGTGGTCGCGCGCGGAATTCCCGACTCCGCCGCGACCGACATCGCCGGAGACGCGCTGTACACCGTCGCCGTCTACGCCGGGTTGGTGCTGGTGTGGCCCGGCGCCCGTCGAAGCCTCCTCGGGGCGGTGGCGGCCGCCTGGAGCGTGGGCGTCGAGCTCCTCCAGCTCACCGGGGTGCCGGCGGAGGTCGCCGCGCGATTCCCGCCCGCGGCGCTCGTCCTCGGGAGCGGCTTCGACCCTCGCGACCTGGCGGTGTACCTGCTCGCCGCCGCCATCGCGCTGACGATCGACGCGGGCGCGAGCGCACTCCTCCTGCACAGGGGAGACCGCCGAGCCGGCGTCGGAGGTTCCCCGTAGGGTGACCAGCGACGGAAGGAGAACCACATGATCGTGCGTTTCGAGGGCGATGTCTACCGGTGGGAGGCCCGCACCGACAGCGACTGGTACTTCGTGGCCCTTCCGCCCGACCTGAGCGACGACATCCGCGAGACGCAGACCTTCCGCCGAGGCTTCGGCGGTGTCCGCGTCGACGCGACGATCGGCGACTCGGTCTTCCGCACGTCGATCTTCCCCCAGGCCGACGGGGTCTACGTGCTTCCCCTCAAACGCGCCGTGCGCGACGCCGAGGGCATCTCTCCCGGCGACATCGTCCTCGTCGACCTTCTCGTGCTCGACGCCTGAGGCACCGGATGCCATGGCCTCTGGTCGCCGCTCTGTCGGTGTTCGCCGGTCTCAGCGTGGTGCTCGCGATGGTCGACGCGCGGACCCGACGCCTCCCCGACGCGATCCTGGTGCCGGGCGGCGCCGCGGTGGTGGTGTTGCTGGGCGGGGCCGCGGTCGCGATCGGCGAGCCCGCACGACTTGTGGGGATCGCCGCCGGCGCCCTCAGCGCGTTCGCGGGATGTCTCGCGATGCACCTCGCGCGGCCGGCGGCATTCGGCGGGGGAGACGTCAAGCTGGCGGCCCTCTGCGGGGCGGTGCTCGGATGGCACGGCCTCGAGGCCGTGGCATCCGGAATCGCCCTCGCCTTCCTCGCGGGTGGGATCGGCGCCGCCGGAGTTCTCCTCGCCGGAGCGCGAGGTCGGTCGATCGCGTTCGGGCCGTTCCTGCTGTTCGGCGCGTGGTGGCGGGTGATCGCGGGGCTGTGAGGGCGAAGATCGGCGGGCGGGAGCGAGGTTTGTCGGCGTCGGGCGCGGCGGTCAACCCCCGATGAGCAAGGTGGTTCGCCTCGTTACGCTGGGGCCATGGCCGACCTCATCCGTCGCGTCACCGCGTGGGCTCTGTCGCTCCGCCTCGTGCGCGCCTTCCTCGTCTATTCGGGCGCGCGGGGGCCCACGCTCGCCGACAGCGTCACCTATCGCACCCTCTTCAGCCTGTTCGCCGCGGTGTTGCTCGGCTTCTCGGCCGCCGCGATCTGGCTCTCGGGGAACCCCGAGGGCCTCGCGGCGCTCGAGCGGTCGGTGAACAACGTCGTGCCCGGGCTGGTGGGCACCGACGGGCTGCTCGACGTCAGCGCGATCAAAGCGCCGACGGAGTTCACCATCGCGGGTGTGATCGCGACGATCGGTCTGCTCGGCGCGGCGATCGGCGCGATCGGCTCCCTGCGCACGGCCCTCCGCCAGATCGCGGGAGTGACCACCGATGACACTCTGCCCGTCCTCGTCATCGTGCGTAATCTCGCCGTCGCCGTCGGCATCGGCATCGCGCTCGTGGGGGCCGCCCTCGTGACGTTCCTCGCGACGGCCGGTCTCACCTTCGTGCGCGGCCTCCTCGGCATCTCCGCCGACTCGTGGGTGACCGCCGTGTTGACGTGGGCGCTCTCGACGATCGTCGTCTTGGCGCTCGACACCGCCGCGGTGGCGGTCGCTTTCGCCGTGCTGGCGGGCGTGAAGACCCGTCGCCGCACGCTGTGGCGAGGGGCGCTGCTCGGAGGCGTCGGCCTGGTCGTGCTGCAGCAGCTGTCGGGTCTGTTCGTCGGCGGGGCGGGCAACAACCCGCTGCTGACCACGTTCGCCTCGCTCATCGCGCTCCTGCTGTGGCTCAACCTCTCGAGTCAGGTCATCCTCATCGCCGGAGCCTGGATCACCGTCGCCACCGAAGAAGACCACGACCGGGTCCGAGCGAAGTACGGCGCGACCACGTTGATCCAGTTCCGCGTCCGCCGAGCCGAGAAAGCGGTGCAGGCCGCCACGGGCGAGCTGGAGGCCGCCCGCGAGGCGGAAGCCAAGGAACGCGAGACGCTCGCGAAGAACGACCCCGCCGCGGCGGATCGTGAAGACGACGCCGAGCGGGCGGCATCCCGTGGCTGAGTCCGCGCCCGCGCGGGTCGCGGCTTACACCGCCGACGCCGTCCGTGCTGCCGAGGCCCCTCTTCTGGCTGAGGGACGTCCCCTCATGCGCTGGGCGGCGCGCGCCCTGGCCGACGTCGTGGTCGCCGAGTTGCGTGTGGAGCCCGGTGCGGTCCTCGTCCTCGCGGGTGCGGGAGACAACGGGGGTGATGCGCTCTTCGCCGCCGCTGACCTCCTTCAGGCGGCGGACCGCGTCGACGTCGTCCTCGTCCGCAACCGCGTCCACCGCGAAGCACTCGACACGGCGGTGGCCGCCGGGGCGCGCGTCGTCTCCGTGTCGGAGGCCTCCACCCACGTGGATGAGTACGCCCTCGTGCTCGACGGCATCCTGGGCATCGGACGCCTCACCGACCGCCGACTGCGGGGGAGCGCCCGCGCCCTCGTCGAGCGCCTCCTGGCGCTTCCCGACCGCCCGCGGGTCGTCGCCGTGGACGTGCCGAGCGGCCTCGAGCCCGACGACGGGACCGCGGATGCCATCGTCCTCCCCGCCGATGTCACGGTCACGTTCGGTGCCCTCAAGGCCGGCCTCGTGCGCGGGCGCGGACCCGGGCTCGCTGGGCGCGTGCACCTCGTCGACCTCGGTCTCGAGCCCTATCTGCGGCGTGCGCACCCCGCCGTGACCGCCGCGATCGAGGTGGTCCGGGAGGACCCGCGCACGCGGGCCTGACGCGCGCCCGGCGCTCACTCCACGCCGCGAGACTGCACGCAGCTGACATCTCGGCGACATCGTGCAGGGGGGGGTGTCAGCGCGATGCAGTCTCATGGCCCCTGACTGGCCGTCCTGCCACCGCACCCGGTGAGAACATCCTCCCGGGACCACCACCCGGACGCCCGTCAGCGCGCGTAGCGCTCCACGAACGTGCGGAGCAGGCGCGAGGGAACGTGGACGGGAGCGCGCCGCACCGCCGCGAGCGTGAGGTCGAGCTCGTCGGCGGCGAAGTATCCGAACGCGGCGTACGCGTGGATGCGCGTGACGATCCCGTCGACGTCGAGCTCGGGGTGGAACTGCGTCGCGTAGACGTTCTCGCCCACCCGGAACATCTGCACCGGGCACGTCGGCGACGATGCCAGCAGGGTCGCCCGCGACGGCAGCGTCGTGATGGCTTCCTTGTGGCCGACGAACGCCGCGAAGGTCCGGGGCATCCCGGCGGCGAGGGGATCCGCGCGACCGGCGTCGGTCAAGGTCACGTCGACCACGCTGATCGGCTCCGCGTAGGTGCCGTCGATCTCGGCATCCAGGTAGGTCCCCAGCGTCCCCACGCCGTAGCACGCGCCCAGGAAGGGGAGATCGCGCGCGACCACGTCGTCGACGAGCGCGGCCATCTCGGCCTCGACCCGACGTTGGACCGCCGACTTCTTCTCGAGAGGGTCCGACGCGTTGAACGGGCTGCCGCCGACGAGGATGCCCGAGATCTCGTCGAGGTCGAGGTCGGGCATGGCGTCGCGCTCCAGACGGACGCGCAGCAGCCGCTCGGGCGGGAGACCGGTGTAGCGCAGGAAGAGGGCGTACTCCTCGTCGGCCGGGCGGTCTTCGGCGCGGGTGGCGAGCAGGACGAACGGTCGCTCCCCGGGCAGGTCCGTCGTCGTCACCCGAGCGATTCTAGGCCAGCCCTGTCAAGGTGCCCGGCGGTGTCGGAGGGGCGGTCTACGCTGACGACATGGCTATTGCACGACTGACCGGAGGCCCGCTCGACGGGCAGGTGCTCCCGCTCGAGAACGAGTCCGACGACACGCTGATCATGCCCTACAGCGAGGGCCAGCTGGTCTACCGCCGCGAGGGTGGCCTCGAGCACACGGGCGAGTCCGACGGTCCCACCCAGGCCGTCTTCGCCTTCGTCGAAGAGACCGAAGACATCAACCCCGACGTCGACGGGCGCGACGATTGAGCGCAGGCTCCCACGGGGCCTCGAGCGTCGAGGTCGAGTCGAAGTACGACGTCGACGAGACCACCCCGCTTCCCGACTGGTCGGAGCTTCCCGGCGTCGCGCGCGTCGGCGAGCCCGAGCCGCGTGACCTCGACGCGCGGTATCTCGACACCCCCGCGGCCGATCTCGCTCGCGCGGGCGTCGCGGTGCGGCGGCGCTTCGGAGGTCCCGACGCTGGGTGGCACGTGAAGGGTCCCGCGCGGGCAGGGGGACGCACCGAGACGCAGTGGCCCCTCGGTGCCGACGTCGATCCCGACGCCGAGCCGGTCGTGCCTCCGGCGGTTCAGGATGCCGTCGCCTCGATCGCCGCGCCGCCGTTCACGCCGCTCGCGCGGGTGCGGAATCACCGCACGGCGTATGCGCTCCTCGACGCCGACGGGGGAGAGGTCGCCGAGTTCGTCGATGATCGCGTCCGTGCGACGGACGAGCGTCGTGGCGTCGAATCCGCGTGGCGTGAGTGGGAGGTCGAGCTCGGCCCCGCCGGGCCGTCCGACGACGACGGTCGCGCGGCGTTCTTCGCCGCGGTCGATGCGGCGGTGTTCGCCGCGGGCGGCCGCCCTGCGGCATCCGGATCCAAGTTGGCGCGCACGCTCGGCCACTGAGAACCCGAGCCCCCATCCGGGGCAACGAAAACGAAAAGGCCCGCCGGGAGAACCGGACGGGCCTTTTCGTGTCGGCGATCAGAGGTTGATCATGTGCCCCACGAGACCGTGGAACGCCTCCTGCAGACCCTCCGACAGCGTCGGGTGGGTGTGCACGTTGCGGGCCGCCTCGAGAGCGGTGAGGTCCCACTTCTGCGCGAGGGTCAGCTCGGGCAGGAGCTCGGAGACATCCGGACCGATGAGGTGGCCGCCGATGAGCTCGAGCGTCTCGGCGTCGGCGATGAGCTTGACGAAGCCCACGGGCTCGCCGAGGCCGTTCGCCTTGCCGTTCGCCGAGAAGGGGAACTTCGCGACCTTGATGTCGTGGCCGGCGTCGCGCGCCTGCTGCTCCGTGAGGCCGAAGGAGGCGACCTGCGGGTTGCAGAAGGTGGCGCGCGGCATGTTGCGGTAGTCGCCGAGGGTCTGGGTCTCGGCACCCGCGATGGTCTCGGCGGCCACGACGCCCTGCGCCTCGGCCACGTGGGCGAGCTGCAGCTTCGCGGTGACGTCACCGATCGAGTAGATGTGCGGCACGTTGGTGCGCATGTGGTCGTCGATGTCGATCGCGCCGCGCTCGGTGAGCTTCACACCCGTGTTCTCGAGACCGAAGCCCTCGACCTTGGGGGCGAAGCCGATCGACATGAGCACGCGGTCGGCGTCGATGGAGCCCTGCGAGCCGTCCTTCGCGGTGTACGCGACGGTGACCTTGTCGCCGTGGTCGGTGACCGACTCGACCTTGGTCGAGGTGAGGATGTCGACGCCGTAGCCCTTGTACTGCTTCTGGATCTCTTTCGAGACCTCGGCGTCCTCGTTGGGGAGGGCGCGGTCGAGGAACTCGATGATCGTGACCTTCACGCCGTAGTTCGTCATGACGTAGGCGAACTCCATGCCGATCGCGCCGGCACCGACGATGACGATCGAGGCGGGGAGCTCGCGGTTGAGGATCTGCTCCTCGTAGGTCACGACGTTCTCGCTCAGGGTGACGCCGGGCAGCAGGCGGACGGTCGAACCGGTCGCGATGATGACGTTGTCGAAGGTGACCTGCTCCTTGGAGCCGTCGGTCAGGGTCACGTCGAGCGTGTGGTCGTCGGCGAAGTACCCGCGGCCCTCGTACTCGGTGACCTTGTTCTTCTTCATCAGGTAGTGGATGCCCTTGACGTGGCCCGCCGCCACCGACCGCGAGCGGTCGAAGGCCTTGCCGAAGTCGAAGTGCACGTCACCCGAGATGCCGAACAGATCGGCCTTGGCGTGGAAGGTGTGCGCGAGGTCGGCGTTGCGCAGCAGCGCCTTCGAGGGGATGCAGCCCACGTTGAGGCACACACCGCCCCAGTACTTCTCTTCGACGATCGCGACCGACAGGCCGAGCTGCGCTCCGCGCACCGCAGCCACGTACCCGCCGGGACCCGCACCAAGAATGACCAGATCGTAATGAGGCATGAGGAAATCCTATCGTCCGGCGGTGCCCGTGGAACCGCCTCCCGACGACCCGCCCCGCCCTCTCGCGACGAAGAGCCACACGATCGCTCCGGCGACGATCACGAGCGCCACCACGAGGAGGATCCACGGCAGGGGAGACGCGCTCGACGTGGTCTCGGACGGTGTCGCCGTGGCATCCGGGGTCGCCGTCGTCGGGGCCGTCGTCGCCGACTCGGTCGGGGTCGCGGTGGGCGTCGACGCGGTCGCCGTCGGTGTCGGGGTCGCCGCGTTCACTGTGAACGAGAAGGTGCCGTCGATCGGGTGGCCGTCGCTCGAGACGACGCGCCACTTCACCGTGACGGCACCGGATGCCGAGCCCGCCAGCGTCTGCGTCACGTCGGTGCCCGAGACGACCGGCGTGCCCTCCGTGAGCGAGGCGCCGGAGGCGTCGGTGACCTCGACGACGGCCGTGCCCTGTTCGGCGAGGATGTCGGCGCTGTAGGTGAACGTGATCTGTTCCGGAAGCGCGTCGAGCACCGCGTCGGCGGGCGGGTCGGTCGACACCAGCTCGTCGTGGGCGAACGCGGGGCTCGCCGGGAGCACGAGAAGGGCGACGAGAGCGACCAGCAGGCTCGCGAAGAAGGCGGACACGCGATGGCGGGGTGCGGAAGATGTCACTCTTCGACCCTAACGACAGGCAAGACACGGGGCTCGCGCGCGTTCCCAGACGTGACGGACGCGCGGGGGACGACGAGAGGGTGGCGAGGTGAAAGAATTGGTGTTGTTCGACTGTCCGCGTTCAGCCTCGGCGCGCATCGTTTCACGGTGCGTCAGGGCGGAGCGGGGCAACGGACTCGACACGGCGGACGTGTGATCGGTAGGTTCGAGTGTCCCGTCGGGCGATCGGCACAACCCGAACAGCGATGCTCGGTGTCGAGACAACAGCACAGACGAAGCCCCCACCACGACCGCGCGAGGTCGATTCGACCGTTCACGTCGGATCGATCGGTGATGGTGAAGAAGAAGGAGAAGCCGTGGACGAGACACGCAGATTCGAGCGCGACGACATCCGTCGCGCGGCCGACGCCCCCGCGTCGGAGCGGTCGCACGACACGACGCAGACGTTCGGCCACGACGCCGATCTGTCCTTCGTCCCCTTCGGTGCCGACCTCAACGAGGCCGAACTGGAGGCGATCGACGCCCTGCCGTCGCGCGTCGCTCTCCTCATCGTCCGCTCGGGCCCGACGACCGGTGCACGCTACCTGCTCGACACCGACGTCACGACGGTCGGGCGTCACCCCGAGGCCGACATCTTCTTCGACGACGTCACGGTCTCGCGCCGTCACGCCGAGATCACGCGTTCGGGCACCTCGTTCGAGATCGTCGACCAGCGGTCGCTGAACGGCAGCTACGTCAACGGTGAGCGCGTCGACCGCTCGGTGCTCGCCAACGGCGCCGAGGTGCGCATCGGCAAGTTCCGTCTCAACTTCTTCGTCTCGCCCGTCGATCTGCCGCCGGCAGACAACTGATGGCGGCAGCCCCCGCCCGCGGTCGTCCGGCGGCCTCGGGGCTGCTGAGCATCGGCCAGGTGCTGGCGCGCCTCACGCCGGACTTCCCGGCGCTCACCTCGAGCAAGCTGCGCTTCCTCGAGGTGCAGGGCATCGTGTCGCCCACGCGGACCGAGTCGGGCTATCGCAAGTTCTCCGCGGCCGACCTCGAGCGGCTCCGCATGGCGCTGACGCTCCAGCGCGATCACTACCTTCCCCTCGCGGTGATCCGCGACTATCTCGCCGACCTCGACGCCGGGCGAAACCCCGCGCCGCCGACCTCGATGCCGTCGATGACCGCGACGCCCCGCCGCTATCGCCGCGACGAGCTGCTCGCGACGGCAGGAGCCGGCCCGCAGCTTCTCAACGACGCGATCAGCACCGGCGTGATCACGGCCGCCGAGTCGTATCCCGAGCAGACGGTCTCGCTCCTGCGTACCCTCGTCGCGCTCGATCGGCACGGCATCGAGCCGCGCCACGTGCGTTCTCTGCGCCAGAGCGCCGAGCGTGAGGCCGCCCTCGTCGAGTCCGCGCTGTCCGCGCTCCTGCGACGCCCCGACGCGGCATCCCGGGCCCGTGCGAGCGAACTCGCGCCCGAACTCGCCGCGCGTCTCGACGAGGTGCGGAGCCTCTTCGTGCGCGACGCGATCGACCGGATGCTGTCCTGAGCGCGACACGCCGAAGCGCTCCGACCGGATGTCATTGCCGCGGGCGCATGGCTGATCTAGCGTGGGGATATCGAGCCGATGAGGAGGGACGCGAGCATGACCGCTGGCGACACAGTCGGTGAACCCCGGTTCGCCACCGAGCTCCTCTTCACCGACGGTCTGCCCGAGATGGACGACGACACCGGATACCGCGGAGCGGTCGCTGCTCGCGCCGCCGGCATCACGTACCGTCAGCTCGACTACTGGGCTCGCACCGAGCTCGTCGTCCCCACCGTCCGCGGAGCGAGCGGTTCCGGCTCGCAGCGTCTCTACGGTTTCCGCGACATCCTCGTGCTCAAGCTCGTCAAGCGTCTCCTCGACACCGGCATCTCGCTCCAGCAGATCCGTACGGCCGTCGACCAGCTCCGCGCGGCGGGCATCCGCGATCTCGCCGGAACGACGCTCATGAGCGACGGCGCCTCGGTGTACCTGTGCACCTCGAACGACGAGGTCATCGACCTCGTCAGCCGCGGTCAGGGCGTCTTCGGTATCGCCGTCGGCAAGGTCCTGCGCGAGGTCGAGTCGACTCTCGTCGACTTCGAGGCCGCGTCCGCCGACACGGTCGACGAACTCGCCGCGCGTCGCGCCGCGCGCACGGCCTGACACCGACGATTTCTCGAACCCCGGGTGCCGTGGCATCCGGGGTTCTCCTTTGTGAAGCGTCCCGGGGTGGGGGAGCGGAGGTGGCTGAGCTTGTCGAAGCCACCGGTACCGCGACGGGCCTCGGGCCCTTCGACAGGCTCAGGGACCTGGGTCTGCCGCGCGCTTGAAACGGATGGCGGCCCTTCGACAGGCTCAGGGACCCGGGCCCGCGCCAGGGTCTCGGGCGCGAACGGGAGATGCCGCCCGACTGCGTGGCAGCGGGGCGGCGTCTGGGAGAAGCGTGAGTCAGGCCTGCGAGGCGTCGCCCTCGACCGGGATGCGACCGGTGCGGACGATCCGGTCCAGCAGTGCGTCGAAGTCGGCGGCGAGCTCCTGCGCCGAGTCTCCGGGCCACACGTGAAGCGGCTTCGCGGCACCCTGCGCCTGCTGGAGCGAGGTTCGCTCGGGCAGCTGCGGGTTGAGCACCAGCGGGCCGAACATGTCGCGCAGCTCCTTGATGCGGAACTGGTGCTCGATCGACTGCGGGCGCACGCGGTTGACGACCACGCCGAGGGGCTGCAGGCGGGGCGAGAGGCCGCGACGGATCTCTTCGATCGCGCGCAGGGCGCGGTCGGCGGCGGCGACGGAGAACAGACCCGGTTCGGTCACGACGATGACGCGGTCGCTCGCCGCCCACGCGGTGCGCGTGAGGGCATTGAGGGAGGGAGCGCAGTCGATGAGGACGAGGTCGTACTCGCTCTCGATGGTGGCGAGGGCCTCCTCGAGCTTCCACACGTCGCGGACGCTCGGATGCGGGCCGTCGAAGTTGATCGCCGAGGGGCTGCCGATGAGAACGTCGATCGTGCCCGGGTGGACCTTCGCCCACCCGCTGGTGGTGATGGCCTGGCGGACGACCTTCTCTTTCGGGTTCGCCAAGACATCGGCGATGTTGAGCCGGCCGGCGACCGAGATGTCCATGCCGGTCGACACGTCGGACTGGGGGTCGAGGTCGACGACAAGAGTGCGAACGCCACGTGCGAAGGCGGCGGAAGCCAGCCCGAGCGTCACGGTCGTCTTGCCGACCCCGCCTTTCAAAGAGCTGACGGAGAGTACGTGCACGAGGGTCTACGTTACCGTCCCCTAGGCTGTGAGCACATTCAGCTCCCCCAGCTTGACGTGAGGTGCGCATGTTCTCGAAGATCCTGGTCGCCAATCGCGGGGAGATCGCGATCCGCGCGTTCCGCGCCGCCTACGAGGTCGGTGCGCGCACGGTCGCGGTCTATCCGTACGAGGATCGCGCCTCGCTGCACCGCCTGAAGGCCGACGAGGCCTACCAGATCGGTGAGCGCGGTCACCCCGTCCGCGCGTACCTCGACGTCGACGAGATCATCCGGGTCGCTCGGGAGTGCGGAGCGGATGCCATCTACCCCGGCTACGGCTTCCTGTCCGAGAACCCGGAGCTCGCCGAGAAGGCGGCCGCGCACGGCATCACGTTCATCGGCCCACCGGCGAAGGTGCTCTCCATGGCGGGCAACAAGGTCACCGCGAAGGAGCACGCGATCGCCGCGGGCGTCCCGGTGCTCCGCTCGACGCCGGCCTCCGACGACATCGACGCGCTGCTGGCGCAGGCGGAAGAGATCGGGTTCCCGCTCTTCGCCAAGGCCGTCGCCGGCGGGGGAGGACGCGGCATGCGTCGCGTCGAGACGCTCGGCGAACTCGCCCCGGCCCTCGCCGAGGCGATGCGTGAGGCCCAGAGCGCGTTCGGCGACCCGCGCATGTTCCTCGAGCAGGCCGTGCAGCGCCCGCGTCACGTCGAGGTGCAGATCCTCGCGGATGCCACGGGCGAGACGGTCCACCTCTTCGAGCGCGACTGCTCGGTGCAGCGGCGCCACCAGAAGGTCATCGAGATCGCGCCGGCTCCGAACCTCGACGACGCGATCCGTCAGGATCTGCACCGCTACGCGGTCGCCTTCGCGCGGTCGATCGGCTACCAGAACGCGGGAACGGTCGAGTTCCTCCTCGAGACCGCGGGACCCCGAGCGGGAGAGGTGGTCTTCATCGAGATGAACCCCCGCATCCAGGTCGAGCACACGGTGACCGAGGAGGTTACCGACGTCGACCTCGTGCAGTCGCAGATGCGCATCGCCGCGGGGGCGACGCTCGCCGACCTGCACCTCGAGCAGGGCGACATCCACCTGCGTGGCGCTGCCCTCCAATGCCGCATCACGACGGAGGACCCGACGCAGGGCTTCCGCCCCGACACGGGCAAGATCACCACGTACCGCTCGCCCGGTGGTGCCGGCATCCGCCTCGACGGCGGCACGACGGCCGCGGGCTCGCAGGTCAGCCCGCACTTCGATTCGATGCTGTCGAAGCTGTCGTGCCGTGGGCGCGACTTCCCCGCGGCGGTCGCCCGAGCCCGCCGCGCGCTGGCGGAGTTCCGGATCCGCGGCGTCTCGACGAACATCCCGTTCCTGCAGGCCGTCCTCGACGATCCGGCCTTCGTCGCCGGCGACCTCAGCACCTCGTTCATCGACGAGCGTCCCGAGCTGCTGCGCGGGCGCGAGTCGAAGGACCGCGGCACCAAGATCCTGTCGTGGCTCGTCGACACGACCGTCAACCGTCCGAACGGTGAGAACCCGCTCTCCGTCGACCCGGGTGCCAAGCTCCCCGCGATCGACCTCGTGGCTCCGGCCCCCGCGGGATCGCGCCAGCGCCTGCAGGAGCTCGGTCCTGCGGGCTTCGCGAAGGCCCTGCGCGAGCAGACCGCCCTCGCGGTCACCGAGACCACCTTCCGCGACGCCCACCAGTCGCTGCTCGCGACCCGCGTCCGTACCCGCGATCTCGTGCGCGTGGCGCCGTACGTCGCCCGCATGACACCCGGTCTGCTCTCGGTCGAGGCGTGGGGAGGGGCGACCTACGACGTCGCTCTGCGCTTCCTCGGCGAAGACCCGTGGGAGCGGCTCGACGCGCTGCGCGAAGCCCTGCCGAACGTCGCGCTCCAGATGCTCCTCCGCGGCCGCAACACGGTCGGCTACACCCCGTACCCGACGGAGGTGACGGATGCCTTCGTTGCCGAGGCGGCGGCATCCGGAGTCGACATCTTTCGCATCTTCGACGCCCTCAACGACGTCTCGCAGATGCGTCCCGCGATCGACGCGGTGCTGAACACCGGCACCGCGGTCGCCGAGGTGGCCGTCTGCTACACCGGCGACCTGCTCGATCCGGCCGAGAAGCTGTACACGCTCGACTACTACCTGGCCCTGGCCGAGCAGATCGTCGACGCGGGAGCGCACATCCTCGCGATCAAAGACATGGCGGGTCTGCTCCGCCCGGCCGCGGCGGCGAAGCTCGTGTCGGCGCTGCGCGAGCGCTTCGACCTGCCGGTACACGTGCACACGCACGACACCGCGGGAGGACAGCTCGCGACCCTGCTGGCCGCCTCGGCGGCGGGGGCGGATGCCGTCGACGCGGCCGCCGCACCCATGGCGGGCACGACGAGTCAACCGTCGCTGTCCGCCCTCGTCGCGGCGCTCGCGCACACCGAGCGCGACACCGGTCTCGACCTGTCCGCGGTCAGCGACCTCGAGCCGTACTGGGAGGCCGTCCGCCACCTGTACCGTCCGTTCGAGTCGGGCCTCGCGGGTCCCACCGGTCGCGTGTACCGGCACGAGATCCCGGGCGGGCAGTTGTCGAACCTGCGGCAGCAGGCGATCGCCCTCGGCTTGGCCGACGACTTCGAACTCATCGAGGACATGTACGCGGCCGCCGACCGCATCCTCGGGAGGGTGCCCAAGGTCACTCCGTCGTCGAAGGTGGTGGGCGACCTCGCTCTGCATCTCGCGGCGGTCAAGGCCGACCCGGCGGACTTCGAGCAGAACCCGCAGAAGTACGACGTGCCCGACTCGGTCGTGTCGTTCATGGCGGGGGAGTTGGGCGACCTCCCCGGGGGCTGGCCCGAGCCGTTCCGCTCGAAGGTGCTCGCCGGGCGAGACGCGAAGATCGGGGTGACCCCGCTCACCGACGACGACGCGACGGCCCTGGCGGGGGAGTCCGCCGAGCGGCGCGCGCGCCTGAACCGGCTCCTGTTCCCGGGGCCCACCCGCACGTTCGAGGAAACCCGCGACGCCTACGGCGACCTCAGCGTGCTCGACACCGCCGACTACCTCTACGGACTGCGTGCGGGCGGCGAGCACACGGTCGAGATCGAGCGCGGCGTCCAGCTGTTCGTGGGGCTCGAGGCGGTGGGCGAAGCCGACGACAAGGGCATGCGCACCGTCATGACGACCCTGAACGGACAGCTCCGCCCCGTGTTCGTCCGGGACCGATCAATCGACGTCGAGGCCCGTCAGGCCGAGAAGGCCGACACCTCCAAGCCCGGTCAGGTCGCCGCCCCGTTCTCGGGCGTGGTGACGCTGAAGGCGGCTCCGGGCGACCGGGTCGCGGCCGGTCAGGCCGTGGCATCCATCGAGGCGATGAAGATGGAGGCGGCGATCACGTCGCCCGTCGACGGGGTCGTCGAGCGGGTTGCGATCGCTAGCACACAGCAGGTGGAAGCGGGAGACCTTTTGCTGGTAATCCGCCCCGCGCAGTAACCTGGGAGGGGGCGCTTTCGCGCCCTCTTCCCGTTTGGAGACTGCAGTGACCCCCGACCGCACCGACGCGAACCCCGACGAGAACGCCGAGCACGGCGTCCTCGACGAGAGCGGGAATCTCGACACAGCCAGCATCACCATCCTCGGCGGACACATCGCGCAGGTCAGCGTCGACCTGCCCGTGACATCCGACGAAGACGACATCGACGACGATGTGGTCGAAGACGAGGTGCCGGTCGACGAAGCCGAGATCCGCATGTTCGAGAACATCGGCTCCCCGTTCACCCTCGACAGCGGAGCCGAGGCGCCCGCTCTCACCCACGTTCCCGAGCCGCAGGTCGACCCGCGGCCGTCGGAGCACGACGACGCGCACGTGGAGCATCTCGCGACCGGCGACATCATCCTCGAACCCCATGACGACGCGGATGCCGAGAACGACGACGACCTCGAGGTGCACGACGCCGAGATCGTCGGCGAGGCGCCGGTGGACGAGTCGAGCGAGTCCGCCGCTCGTGACGAGGTGTTCGTCCCGACGTTCGGCGACGAGCGCGGGGAGCCGCAAGTGATCCTGTCGACGGACGAGTTCGAGGCCGCGCCGGACCCCCAGCAGCTCGTGCTGTCGACCGACGTGTTCGAGCCGGAGGACGTGGGATCTCAGCCCGAGGGGGAGATCACCCCGGAGGACGCCTCCGACGACCTCGCCTCCGACGATCTCGCCTCGGACGACCTCTCCGTCGATGACCTCGCCGTCGAGGATGCCACCGTCGAAGAGCTCGCCGAGGATCTCGCTGATGATCTCGCCGCCGAGGACTCTTCCGACGAGGAGTTCGTCGCGCGGGAGCCCGCCGAGCAGAAGCCGGCCGAGTCGGAGGCACCAGGGGCGGAGAACTCCGACAGCACGGAGACCGATCGCGCGGAGACCGAGCCGGCAGGGGTGGAGTTCGCGGAGGCGGAGTCCATCGAGGCCGCCCACGCCGACCGCTTCAACGCCGGGGACGAGGACGACCTCGAACCCGAGCACCTCGAACCGGAGCACCTCGAACACGAGCACCTCGAACACGAGCACTCGGACCTCGATCCGGCTGAGCCGGAGCGGGGTGAACGTGAGCACGACGACGCGGAGGTCGTCGACGTCGAGCCAGCGGCGGATGAGCTCGAGAACCCCGAGCTCGAGAACCCCGAGCTCGAGAACCCCGATTTCGAGAACCCCGAGCTCGAGACCGCCGAGTCCGAGACTGACGAACCCGCCACGGATGAGCCCGAACGGAACGAGGTCGACATGAGCGAGTCCGACGCGAGCCCAACCGAGGCGAACGCGGTTCCGGAGGCCGACGCGGCGCGAGCGGTCGCGGCCGACTCCCCGGAGCGCGATGATCTCGACGCCGAGCAGGCTTCCGGTGCCGTCCCGAGCGCGGAGACCGCGCCCGCCGCGGCTCCGGCCACCGGTGCGACCCCCACGACCAGCGCGGTCCCGATCACGACCGGCTCCGTCCCCCGCACCCGTGCGGAGCGCGCGGCGACGGGAACTATCGGCACCGTGCCCCTCACCCGGCGTGAGATCCACCAGGCAGACGAGGCGGCCCGCGTCGACCGCGCGCACGCGACCGAGCGCGTCCGGACCCCGGGTTCCGACCTGACGCTCGCGTCGAAGCGGCTGAGCTCGATCGACGATGCGCGCGAGAGCCCCGATCTGCTCACCGCCGACCGTCTCCTCGACCCGCGTCAGGTCGCCCGGCCCGAGCCCGAGGGGTTGTGGCAGCAACTCGTGTATTCGATGTCCGGTCACCGCATCAACCTCGGTGACGGCCGCCGCGCCCGCGAGCGCAAAGAGCTCGACCGTCGCATCGCCGCACCGCTTGCGGGAGGCGCCCGCTTCGTTCCGGTCCTCTCCCGCAAGGGCGGCGTGGGCAAGACCACGGTCACCTCGCTCCTGGGAATGGCGCTCGCCGACGCGAGAGACGACCGTGTCATCGCCGTCGACGCCAACCCCGACCGCGGGACGCTCGCGGACCGCGTGGGCCGACCGAACGGCCGCACGGTGCGAGATCTCGTGCGCGCGCACGACGAGGTCGACGGCTACCACGACGTGTCGTCGATCGTGGCTCGGGATGCCACGCGCCTCGACGTCCTGGCATCCGATTCCGATCCTCGGGTGTCCGAGGCTTTCAGCGACGACGACTACCGTCAGGTCGCCGACGTCGCCGCGCACTACTACTCGATCGTGCTGACCGACACCGGCACGGGCATCGTCCACTCGGTGATGGAGGCGACGCTCGAGCGCGCGGACTCCCTCGTCGTCGTGGCCGGACTGTCGGTCGACGAGGCGCGGCTGGCCTCCGAGACCCTGACCTGGCTCGAGACCAACGGCTACGCGGATCGCGTGCGCTCGGCCGTCGTGGTCCTGAACTCCGCTCGACCCGGCACGCCGCTCGTGCGCGAGAGCGAGCTCGAAGCGCACTTCCGCACGCGCGTGCAGACGGTCATCCGGATGCCGTACGACCCCCGGATCGCGGCCGGCAGTGCGATCTCGTTCCGCGATCTTCAGCCCGAGACCCGTCTGGCCGCCCGCGAACTGGCCGCGGCCGTCGTGGAGGGCCTGCGCGCCCCGGTGGCGGCAGCATGACCGTTCGGCCCATCCGCCTGTTCGGCGATCCGGTCCTGCGCGCGCCGAGCGCGACGATCGAGACGATCGACGACGGCATCCATGCGCTCGTCCGCGACCTCCTCGACACCGTCGAGCCCCCTGGGCGCGCCGGGGTCGCCGCCCCACAGATCGGTGTGGGGCTGCGCGCGTTCAGCTACAACATCGACGGCGACATCGGTTACGTGCTGAACCCCGTGCTGGTCGAGACCCGCGGCGAGCCGCAGCTCGTGGGGGAGGGATGCCTCTCCGTCCCGGGGCTCTGGCACGAGGCGACGCGCTACCCGTGGGCGAAGGTCGTCGGAATCGATCTCGACGGCAGCGAGGTCGTGCTCGAGGGCGAGGGCTTGCTGGCGCAAGCGCTCCAGCACGAGACCGACCACCTCGACGGCATGCTGTACCTCTCGCGTCTTCCCGCCGAGACACGGCGTGAAGCCATGCGCCAGATCCGCGAGAGCGACTGGTTCTGACCGGTCGACCCTGTCATGAGAGCAGGGGATGCCACGGGGACAGGCCGTTTCGTCGCGGATTCCCCTGTTCCCGCGGCATCCCCTGTTCTCGGCGCAGCGAAACGGCCCGGCCCCACGTGGGGACCGGGCCGTTCGTCGTCGCCTCAGGGCAGCGAGACGTTCGTGGTGTTGATCGGCACCGCGTAGATGTCCTCGATCGCGTCGGCGTAATCCTTCACGATGACATTGCGCTTGATGCTCATCTTGGGGGTGAGATGCCCGCTGGCTTCGGTCCACTCGGAGGGCAGGATCGTGAACTTGCGGATCGACTCCGCGCGCGAGACGCGCGTGTTCGCGCGGTCGATCGCGCCCTGCACCTCGGCGCGCACCTTCTCGTTGGTCGCCGCGTCCGCGAGTGACATGTCGGCCGGCAGCCCGTTGTTCGCGAGCCACGTCGGCAGCATCTCGGGGTCGAGCGTCACCAGGGCCGAGATGAACGGCTTGTGGTCGCCGACCACGACGACCTGACCGACGATCGGGTTGGCGCGGATGGGGTCCTCGAGGGCCGCGGGGGCGACGTTCTTGCCGCCGGCGGTGACGATGATCTCCTTCTTGCGTCCGGTGATGGCGAGGAAGCCGTCGCTGTCGAACGCACCGATGTCGCCCGTCTTGAACCATTCGCCGTCGAAGGCCTCGGCCGTGGCTTCGGGGTTCTGCCAGTACTCGCGGAACACGTTCACCCCGCGCACCTGGATCTCGCCGTCGTCGGCGAGACGGATGCCGACACCCGGCAGGACGGGACCGACGGTGCCGATCTTCGATTTGGTGGCGAGGTTGACCGTCGCTGGGGCCGTCGTCTCGGTGAGGCCGTACCCCTCGAGGATCACGACGCCGAGGCTGCGGAAGAAGTGACCGAGACGGGGCCCCAGAGGAGCCGACCCCGACACCGCGTACACGACGCGTCCGCCCATGGCATCCCGAAGCTTCGAGTAGACGAGCTTGTCGAACAGGGCGAACTTGATCTTGAGCAGCAGCGGGATGGACTTCCCGTCCTGCAGACGTTGCGAATGCTCGATCGCGGCGTCGGCGGCGGCGCGGAAGATCTTGCCCTTGCCGCCTGCTTCGGCCTTCTGCTCGGCCGAGTTGTACACCTTCTCGAAGACGCGCGGGACGGCGAGGAGGAACGTGGGCTTGAACGTGCCGAGCGCGGGAAGGAGCTGCTTCGTGTCGGGCTGATGCCCGGTCTTGACACCCGCGTGCACGTTCAGCAGCGAGATGAAGCGCGCGAACACGTGCGCGGTCGTGATGAACAGCAGGGTCGAGGCCCCGGGCGTCTCGACGACCTCGTGCAGGGCCTTGGCCGAGTTGCGCGCGAGCTCCACGAAGTTGCTGTGCACGAGGACGCAGCCCTTGGGGCGACCGGTCGATCCGGAGGTGTAGATCAAAGTCGCCACGTCGGACGCCTTGGCGAGGTGGCGGCGGCGCTCGATCTCTTCGTCGGTGATGTGGGTGCCGTTGGCGACCAGGGCGTCGAGCGCACCCGTGTGCATCTCCCAGACCTCGCGCACGAGCGGGAGGTCGCTGCGCACCTCGTCGAGCCGTGCGGCGTGCTCGGCCGACTCCACCACGGCGGCGATCGCTCCGGAGTCGGAGACGATCCACGAGATCTGCGACGGCGAGCTCGTCTCGTACACCGGCACCATGATCGCTCCGGCGTAGAACAGGGCGAAGTCGACGAGCGTCCAGTCGTACGTGGTGCGCGCGATGAACGCCACTTTCTCGCCGGGCTGGATCCCCGCCGCGACGAACCCCTTCGCGAGCGCGATCACCTGGCGCTCGAACTTGGCAGCGGTGACGTCACGCCACCCCTGCGCATCGGGGACGGCGAACAGCGGTCGGTCGGGGGTCGCCCGGACGCGGTCTGCCAACAGGTCGGACGCGTTGGCGTCCGGGTCGGCTTCGACGAGGGGGGGAAGGTCGAACTGGATCACGGCAACTCCTTCGGTACCGGAAAAATGTCGATCGGTGCATCGAGTCTATCCGGACGGTTTCGCCGGTCCGCGGCAGACGCCCGGTCCGGCATGTGTTCCACGGGGTGGCTAGACTTCTCCGGGCCGCGCCGGGTGGCAGGCCGGAGGGGAGCACGGTGCAGAACGTCGGCATCGACATCGGGGGCACGAAGATCGCGGGCGGCGTCGTCGCCGAAGACGGCACGATCGTCGAGAAACTCCGCGTGGACACCCCGATCGATCCCGCGGCGCTCGTGGATGCCGTCGTCGACATGGCCGATCACCTGCGCCGCGCGCACGAGATCCATGCGATCGGCGTCGCCGCGGCGGGGTTCATCAGCTCCGATCGCAGCACCGTGATCTACGCCCCCAACATCGACTGGCGCAACGAACCGCTCCGCGCCCGTCTCGAAGACCGCCTCCACGCTCCGGTCACGATCGAGAACGACGCCAACGCGGCCGGGTGGGGCGAGTACCGCTTCGGGGCCGGTCAAGGCGTCCGCGACATGGTCATGCTGACCATGGGCACCGGCGTCGGCGGTGCGGTCGTCACCGACGGCGAACTGTTCCGCGGGGGTCACGGCATCGGAGCCGAGCTCGGCCACATGCGCTTCGTCCGCGGGGGGCACCCGTGCGGGTGCGGACAGAACGGATGCCTCGAGCAGTACGCGTCCGGCCGCGCCCTGCAGCGTGAGGCCAACACCCTCGCCGACGAGGGGGGCATCGGTGCCGCCCTCGCCGCGGTGCGCGACGAGAAGGGGGCCATTCCCGGCACCGCCATCTCGCGGTTGGTGCTCGCGGGCGACCCCGGCGCCGTCGAAGCCCTGCGCCGTGTCGCCACCGCGCTCGGCGAAGCGTGCGGCGGATTCCAGGCCGTCCTCGACCCGGAACTGTTCGTGATCGGCGGGGGTGTGGCGCAGCTCGGCGCGGATCTGCTCGCCCCCGTGAAGCTCGCGTACGAGACCTCGCTCCCGGGGTACGGTGAACGTCCGGTGGCCGAGTTCACGATCGCGCGACTGGGCAACGACGCCGGCCTCATCGGCGTCGCGGATCTGGCGGGCAAGGAGCGCTGACGATGTTCTACTGGCTCATGAAGTACGTCGTGATCGGACCGGTCATCAAGGCCGTGTTCCGTCCGTGGCTCGTGGGTCGGCGGAACATCCCGCGCGAAGGCGCGGCGATCCTGGCGAGCAACCACCTGTCGTTCTCCGACTCGATCTTCCTGCCCCTGATGATCGACCGGCGGATGGCGTTCCTGGCCAAGAGCGACTACTTCACGGGCAAGGGTCTGAAGGGCTGGGCCACGCGCCTGTTCTTCACGGCCACCGGTCAACTGCCGATCGATCGTTCCGGTGGCAAGGCGTCCGAGGCGTCGCTGAACACGGGCCTCGGGGTCCTCGGCCGCGGGGAGCTCCTGGGCATCTACCCCGAGGGCACGCGCAGCCCCGACGGCACGCTGTACCGCGGTCGTACGGGCATCGCGCGCATGGCTCTGGAAGCGCGGGTCCCGGTGATCCCCGTGGTCATGGTCGATACGGGTGCGGTCATGCCCATCGGCCAGCGTCTGCCCCGCGTGGGCCGCGTCGGCATCATCATCGGGGAGCCCCTCGACTTCTCTCGATTCGACGGCATGGAGGGGGACCGCTACATTCTGCGATCCGTCACCGACGAGATCATGGTGGCCCTTCAACGCCTCGGCGAGCAGCGGTACGAAGACGTCTACGCCTCGACGGTGAAGGACCGTCTGGCCACTGCCCAGGCGGCGAAGGCGCCCGCGTCGCGCCACTAGACTTCAGGGGTGAATCAGCAGCTCCACGACCTCGACCACTGGCGGACCTTGCCCATCAAGCAGCAGCCGCAGTGGTATGACGAGGGCGCGGTGGCCGCGGCATCCGCAGAATTGGCGACCCTCCCGCCGCTGGTCTTCGCCGGCGAAGTCGACATCCTGCGCGATCGTCTCGCTCGTGCCGCCGCCGGTCAGGCCTTCCTTCTGCAGGGCGGTGACTGCGCCGAGACGTTCGCCGGCGCGACCGCCGAGCAGATCCGCAACCGCATCAAGACGGTTCTCCAGATGGCCGTCGTGTTGACCTATGGCGCGTCGATGCCCGTGGTGAAGATGGGTCGCATGGCGGGCCAGTTCGCGAAGCCCCGTTCGAGCGACGTCGAGACCCGCGGGGGAGTCACGCTCCCCGCCTACCGCGGCGACATCGTCAACGGGTACGACTTCACCGAGGAGTCGCGCAAGGCCGATCCCGCCCGCCTCCTCAAGGGCTACCACACGGCCGCGTCGACGCTGAACCTCATCCGCGCCTTCACGCAGGGTGGCTTCGCCGACCTGCGCGAGGTGCACAGCTGGAACAAGGGCTTCGCCTCGACCCCCGCCAATCAGGCGTACGAGAGCATGGCGACCGAGATCGACCGGGCGATCAAGTTCATGGAGGCGGCCGGCGCCGACTTCGACGAGCTGACGCGCGTCGAGTTCTACACCGGCCACGAGGGTCTGCTCATGGACTACGAGCGCCCCATGACCCGCATCGACTCGCGCACCGGCCTGCCCTACAACACCTCGTCGCACTTCCAGTGGATCGGTGAGCGCACCCGCGAGCTCGACGGGGCGCACGTCGACTACTTCTCGAAAATCCGCAACCCCATCGGCGTGAAGCTCGGCCCCACCACGACGGCCGAGACGGCGCTCGCGCTGATCGACAAGCTCGACCCCGAGCGCGAGCCCGGTCGCCTGACGTTCATCACGCGCATGGGCGCCGGCAAGATCCGCGACGCGCTGCCCCCGCTGCTCGAGGCCGTCCGCGACTCGGGCGCCACGCCGCTCTGGGTCACCGACCCGATGCACGGCAACGGCATCACGACGCCCACCGGGTACAAGACGCGTCGCTTCGACGACGTCGTCGACGAGGTGCGCGGCTTCTTCGAGGCCCACCGCGCCGTGGGAACCCACCCCGGCGGCATCCACGTCGAGCTCACCGGCGACGACGTCACCGAGTGCCTGGGCGGGTCGGAGCAGATCGACGAGGCCACCCTCGCGACGCGCTACGAGAGCCTGTGCGACCCCCGTCTGAACCACCGTCAGAGCCTCGAGCTTGCGTTCCTCGTGGCCGAGGAGCTCGAGAAGCGCTGAGGCCGTTCGCCCGTCCGACGCCCCCGATCCGTTGCGGTCGGGGGCGTCGTTGTCTTCGGGGTGGTCCCTTCGACAGGCTCAGGGACCTTCAACAGGCTCAGGGACCTTCGACAGGCTCAGGGACCTTCGGCGCGCCCGCGGGCCGCGGGGGCAAGCGGCCGCGAGGTGGCTGAGCTCGTCGAAGCCACGCCCCGGCCCATGGCGCTGTCCTACAGCGTCGGCGTCAACGTCACCGTGCTGCCCTGCGGCGCGGTCGTGCCCGCCTTGGGATTGCTCGAGCGCACCTTGTAGATGTCCCAGTACTTGAACCCCAGCGGCAGCGTGCCGTCGTCGATGCCGGCATTCACCTCGAAGCCGAGATTCTCGAGCGTAGACACCGCCTCTCGGATCGTCATGCCGACGATGTTCTCGGGGATCATGACGGGTTTCGGCCCGATCGAGACGCGGAGCGTGACGGTGTCGCCGGGGCGCCAGTTGCCGCCTCCGTCGCGATCGCCGATCGCGATCACGGTGCCCGAGGCGACGGAGTTGCTGTACTCCTCGCTCGTCGTCGTCTTCAGTCCGACCGACTGGAGCTTGCTCTCGGCATCGGCGGTCTTGAGGCCCGCGACGTCCGGGACCGGTCCGAGCGATGTCGTCAGCGACGCGGCGTCGCCCTCGTAGATCGTGCAGCCCCCGGTGCAGTCGATCGCGTCGCCGCCGGAGCGGGGAGTGATGGATGCCGAGAGCACGGTGTCTGGCCCCGCCTCGGTGAACTCTTGCGCGACGCTCGTCACACCCACGTAGACGCTCTCCAGGATCCCCTGGACCTCGTTGAGGCTTCTGCCCTGGAGCTCGGGAATCTGGTGGGTGGCGGGACCGGCTGAGACGAAGACCGTGACGACCGTGTCCTTGTCGAGGCGCGACCCCGCGGGCGGGTCGGAGCCGACCGTCGTCCCCGCCGGGATCTCCCGGTCGTTGACGTCCTGGGACTGCGCGAGCAACTGGTTCTGCGCGAGGAGGGCCTCGGCATCCGCGTAGCTCCGTTGAGAGACGTCGGGCACCTCGACGAGTGAGCCGGGCCCCGAGCCGAAGTACCACCCGGCGGTCGCGGACCCGCCCGCGAGCACGAGGACGAGCAGCAGCAACCAGATGCCCCGAGCGGTCCGCCGGCGCGTCTTCGCACGCAACCGGGTCGCGTTGTCGGCGTCCTCGGTCGGTGCGTCGGGGATCGTGGCGGTCTGGGGGAGCACCTTCGTCAGCTCGCGCGACTCGGCCGCGGTGGCCGGGCCGACGGTTCCCACCGAGACGGCTCGCGCGACCTGGGGGGCGAGGCCGAGTTCTTTCTCGACCTCCCGCAGACGTTGGAGTATCACGCCCGCATCGACGGGACGATCGTCGGGCTCGCGTTCGGTCGACCAGAGCACGAGCTCGTCGAGCTGCTCGGGGACGGCGGGGTTCTTCGCGCTCGGGCGCGGGACCGAGTCGGTCGCGTGCTGGTAAGCGATCTGCATCGGCTGCTCGCCCTTGTAGGGCTGCTCGCCGGCGAGCATCTCGTACAGCATGATGCCGAGCGAGTAGATGTCGCTGCGGGCGTCGGCGGTGCCGCGCGTCACCAGCTCGGGCGCGAGGTACGCGATCGTCCCCATCAGCTGCGCGCCGCTGGCGGTGTTGGCGGTGGTCGCACGGGCGAGGCCGAAGTCGCCGATCTTGATGCGCCCGTCCTCGGCGAGGAGCACGTTCTCGGGTTTGACGTCGCGGTGGACGATCCCGGCGCGGTGCGCGGCCGCGAGGCCCGAGAGGATGGCATCCATGATCGTCAGGGTCTGATCGACCGTCAGGCGCTTGTGCTCGCGCAGGAGTTCTCGAAGGGTGATGCCGGGCAGGTACTCCATGACCAGGTAGGCCATCTCGCCGTCTTGCCCCTGGTCGAACACGTTCACCACGTGCGGGTCGCTCAGTCTCGCGGCCGAGCGGGCCTCCTGGATGAACCGGCTCTGGAACACGGTGTCGTCGCTGAGGTGCCCGTGCATGACCTTCAGCGCCACGCGGCGTTCGAGCCGCAGGTCGGTCGCCACGTACACGGTCGCCATGCCGCCGCGCGCAATGCGCGCGCGAACCCGGTACCGGCCGTCGACGAGACGGCCGATCAGCGGGTCGGCCTGCTGACTCGTGCTCACGTGTCGAGTCTACGGAGCGCCCCCTGGGAGCCCGGGGAGCGGCTCACCCCTACCTCAGCCCAGAACGGCGAGCCACGTGGTCGCGGGCTGCTCCCATTGGGCGTATCGGTCGGGGTAGGCCGAGATCTGCACCGCCTGCGCGGCGTCGGCGTACGGCAGGCCCTCCCACCCGGGGACGTCGAGGAGCCCGCGCGTGTCGGAGCCGTTGGGGTCTGCCGGTCCGCCGTAGAACACGCGGATCGATCGCTCTCGATCGAGGATCTGTTCGGGCGTGCCCCAGCCCGTGCTCGGGCGCTGCTGGAACAGGCCGAGGGAATCGCGATCGCCCCAGTCGAGGTTTCGCAGCCACGACTCCTGCATCGCTGTGCCGAGGGCGATCAGGATGCCGCGGTCGGACACGCCGAGCTCGCGCCCGATGCGGATGATGAGTCGGGCGTTCTCGGACTGTTCCGCATCGAGACCGGGCGCGAGCGCCGGGCCCGCGGATGCCGGGCCGGGTGCAGCCGCGGACGGAATCTGCAGCACTTCGCCGGGGTAGATGATCGAGTCGCGGGTCAGCCCGTTGGCGGACAGGACGGCGTCGGTCGAGATGCCGTGGGCCGAGGCGATCGCCGAGACGGTGTCGCCCGCGGTCACTTCGTACGTGACCTGGGCGGGTTCGGGGGCGGGAGCGACGGGTTGGGGTGCCGCGCCGCCGAGGATGAGCACCTGACCGGGGCGGATGACGCTGTCGGCGGCGAGACCGTTGGCCGCTTGGAGAGCGGCGACATCGAGGCCGTACCGCTGCGCGATGTCCCAGACGGTATCTCCGGGTTCGACGGTGTGCGTCGCGGGCGTGCTCGTGGCGACGGCGAGCACCGGGATCTGTCCGAGGGGTGCGGGAGCCGGGGGGAGCGCCGCGAGAGGCGCCGGCGGTGCCGCGTGGGCAGTGCCCTCGCCGGTGAGGGCGAGGGCGATCGTGCCGACGACCGCTGCGGGCCAGATCACGGTGGCGCGCGCGGGCAGCGTGGGGGAGGGGAGTCGTCGCATGGTGGGGGATTCCGTTCTTCCGACTGCCCAAAACGCTCGCACGGCCTGGGAAGGATGTCAACGCGTGAGGTCTGTGTGACGGATGTGACGAAGACGGTGCCGGATGACGGAGGGGATGACGGATGGTCGCCGTGCCGTCGCCGATGAGAGGATGGGGCCGTGAGCGATACACCCCGTTACGAAACCGCGTGGCTGACCATCCCCGATCTCGTCGAGGTGCTGGGCGAATCGCACGGACGCGTCCGTCGTCTGCTCGACGAGCACTACCTCGTCGGTTCGCGTCGCGACGGCGTGCTGCGCATCCCCTCGGTCTTCGTCGTCGACGGCCGTCCCCTGCCGGCGCTGCGGGGGACGATCATCGTCCTGCACGATGCCGGTTTCGACGAGGACGAGACCATCGACTGGCTGCTCACGCCCGAAGACACCATCGGCGTCGCCCCGATCGAAGCGCTCCTGGCGGGGCGTAAGAGCGAGGTGCGACGGGTCGCAGCGACCCTCGCCTGATTCCGCCCGCCGCCGGGCTTCCGCCCGGCGCAGCCCCGCGGCTCAGGACGAGCGCTGCGTGGCAGCCTGGGCGAGATCGCGAAGCTCGCCGACCGCGGCGTTGCCGAGCCGGGCGCCGGACAGGGCCCGGTCTGCGCGTCGTGAGTAGTCGGCGATCAGTTCCTCGGTGCGGGCGAGCGCGCCCGTGTCGACGATCGTGTTCTGCAGAGCGCTGATCTGCGCCGCATCCAGCTCGGCGTCGCCGAGGAGCTCGTCCACGGTCCGTCGGGCCGGGGCGGGCAGTGCCTCGCGGGCGAAAGCGACGAGCACGGTCCGTTTCCCCTCTCGGAGGTCGTCTCCGACGGGCTTGCCGGTCACGGCCGTGTCGCCGAAGACCCCGAGCACGTCGTCGCGCAGCTGGAACGCCATCCCGACGTCGTGTCCGAAGCGCCCGAGCGCATCGAGCTGCTCGTCGTCCGCGCCGGCGAAGGCGGCGCCGATCTCGAGCGGCTTCTGAATGCTGTACCGCGCCGACTTGTAGGACGCCACGCGCAGCGCGCGTTCGGCGTGCTCCTCATCGGGATACACGGCGTATGCCGACTCCTCCGCGACGTCGAGGAACTGACCGATCGTGACGTCGCGGCGCATGTGCGCGTAGAACCGTCGCGTCGCCGCAGCCGTGGACTGATCCGCGAGGGCCTCCTCGAGCAGGTCGTCGCTCCACGCCACCAACAGGTCGCCGAGCAGCACCGCGCCGGAGCGTCCGAACATCGCGGCGTCGCCGGTCCATCCCGCCGCCGCGTGCGCCGCTTCGAGCGCGCGGTGCGCGGCGGGCTGTCCGCGCCGGGTGTCGGAGTTGTCGATGATGTCGTCGTGGACGAGCGCCGCCGCCTGGAAGATCTCGAGGGCCGCGGCGACCGAGACCGCCGCGGGGGTGGGGCTCGTGTCGCGCGACCCCGACGACTCGATGACCGCGCGCCAGCCGGTGAGACAGAATCGGGCCCTCAGGCGCTTGCCGCCGCGCAGCGATGCCGCGCCGGCGCGGCTCATCGTCTCCGCCTCCGGCCCCAGCGAGGAGGCGTACGATAGCTGGTCAGAAAGGAACTTGTCGAGTCGCTGGGAAACAGCTTCGATCGGTTCCGGGGAGGTCACCACGGGCCTAGCCTAGTGATCCACGCCCCGCGTAGAATCGTCCGTACTTAGCAACAGAGGGGGATGCATGCCACTCTCCGAACAGGAGCAGCGTCTGCTAGACGAGATGGAGCGCCATCTCATGAGTCACGACGCCGATGTCGTCACCGCCCCCGGACGCGCCCTCAGTTACCGCAACATCGTCTACGGTTCCATCCTGGTGCTGGCCGGCCTCGGTGCTCTTGTCGCGGGCGTCTCGATCGGTTTCAATACGGGGTTCCTCGGTATCGCGATCGGTGTCCTCGGGTTCATCCTCATGGTCAGCGGGGTCGTCCTCGCTGTCACGCCGATGAAGGGCTCCCACCGCGCGGCCTCAGCGTCTCCCTCCGCGACCCGCGCCCCGCGCGCATCCGGCGCCTCCTTCATGGATCGCATGAACGATCGGTGGGACCGCCGCAACGAGGAGCGCTAAGCCCTTCCGTCCTCGATAAGCACCGGCTCTTCGGAGCCGGTGCTTTTTCGTGCGCCCGGCAGGTTTCGTGCGCCCGGCAGGTTTCGTGCGTCCTGCGGGTTCTGCCGGCTGCGGTCCTGGCATCCCCCCATAAACGCTGTTCGCTCGCATAAACGCGATCTCCTCGTGTTTCTGTGAGCGAACAGCGTTTATGCGTCGCGAGGAGCGCGGCCCGACGCCTCCCGCGGCCCCGCCGCGTCACTGCCGCGAGTGATCGGCGACGTTGCGCCGCGATCGCCCCGGCCCGGCGTCGCGGGCTTCCGTCTCCACGCGCCGCGCCGCTGTCGCGGCATCCCTCCCTTTTCCTCCACCCGCGTCGTCGGATCGCGGCCGCGCGGGCGGCTTCCGCGCCGTTCCGCGGTTGCACGCGCCCTGCGCGCGTGGCGAGCGGACTGTACACGAGGGGGCGTCCACCCAGAAGAGGGCGCGAATCGATAGCCAAGTGGAGGGCAGTGGAGTAAAGTGGGGGAAACTTCGCAGGCCGGACGAAGGGGGTGGACACCCGAATGCTGCTCGGTACGCACACCCCCAAGCTCGACGACAAGGGTCGGGTCATCCTGCCGGCGAAGTTCCGTGATGATCTCGGCGCCGGAGTGGTGATCACCCGGGGGCAGGACCGCTGCCTCTACGTGTTCAGCACCGAGGAGTTCGAGCGCGTGCACGAGCGGATCCGCGAGGCTCCGCTGAGCAACAAGCAGGCCCGCGACTTCCTGCGCATGTTCCTCTCGGGGGCCAGTGCCGAGAAGCCCGACAGCCAGAACCGCATCACCGTGCCCCCGGCTCTCCGCGCCTATGCCGGTCTCGGTCGCGAACTGGTCGTCACGGGCGTCGGCGCCCACGCCGAGATCTGGGACGCCGAGGCGTGGAACTCCTACGCCGAGAGCAACGAAGAGACGTACGCCGAGATGGAGCAGGAGGTGATCCCGGGACTCTTCTGATCCTCGGCTGTGACTCCCAGCCGCATGCCCTGACGCACTTCCCCGGCGCCAGGTCGATGCGGATGGGGATCAGAGCCGAGGAGAACCCCCGACATCTCATGGACATCCGCGACATCCACACCCCCGTCCTCCTCGAGCGGTGCGCCGAGCTGTTGGCTCCGGCCCTCCAGCGACCGGATGCCGTCTTCGTCGACGGCACGCTCGGCATGGGCGGGCACTCCGAGGCGTTCCTCGAGCGCTTCCCGACCGCCCGTCTCATCGGCCTGGACCGCGACACCGACGCCCTGCGCATCGCGGGGGAGCGTCTCGCGCGCTTCGGCGACCGCGTCACCCTCGTCCACACCGTGTACGACGGGATCGCGGAAGCCGTGGCATCGGCCGGCGTCGACAAGGTCGACGGCATTCTGTTCGACCTCGGCGTGTCCTCGCTCCAGCTCGACGAGGCCTCGCGCGGTTTCGCGTACGCGCAGGACGCCCCGCTCGACATGCGGATGGACCAGACGACGGGCGTCACCGCCGCCGAAGTGCTCGCGACCTACGGCGAGGGCGATCTGCGCCGGATCTTCGAGCGCTACGGCGAGGAGAAGCTCGCCGGACGCTACGCGCGCGCCATCATCGCCGCGCGTGCGAAAGCCCCGCTCGAGCGATCGGGTCAGCTGGTCGACGTGCTGCAGGCGGCCACCCCCGCCGCCGTCCTGCGCGAGCGCCACCCGGCCAAGCGCGTCTTCCAGGCGCTGCGCATCGAGGTCAACGCCGAGCTGTCGGTGCTCGAGCGCACCATCCCCGCCGCCCTGAAGGTGCTGGGCGTGGGCGGGCGCATCGTCGTGCTGTCGTACCAGTCGCTCGAGGACCGGCTGGTCAAGCGCGTGTTCGCCGAGGCCACGGCATCCACGGCCCCCCGGGGTCTTCCGGTCGAGCTCCCCGAGCACGCGCCCAAGTTCCGCCTCCTCGTGCGCGGAGCCGAACTCGCCAGTGACGAAGAACGCGCGGCCAACCCCCGTGCCACCCCCGTGCGTCTGCGTGCGGCCGAGAGAATCCAGGAGGACGCATGAGCGCACCCCAGGCCATCGATCTCCGGGCTGTCCACACCGGACTCGAGCCGGAGTTCCCCACGCCGATCCGCGAGCCCCGGCGCCTGCAGGCCGTTCCCACGCCCGCGCGTCGCCGCGTGCCGCGCCGCGCCTTCGGGGTGATCGCCGTCGCCGGCGCGGTGCTCATCGCGCTCGTGCAGATGGGGCTGTCGATCCTCACGACGCAGAGCTCCTTCGAGATCGCCGCGCTCACGCAGCAGCAGCGCGACCTGACGTACCAGAAGCAGATCCTCAACGACGACGTGGCCGGTCTCAGCTCGCCGCAGTACCTCGCGGCGAACGCGGCCGCCCTCGGAATGGTCATCGACGAGTCGCCGACCTACCTCCGTTTCAGCGACGGCGCCGTGATCGGGTCGGGGAAGCCCGCTGAGAACGTGTCGTCCGTCGACGCGCTCGGCCGCGGGTCGGTGCGCAACGCTCTCATCTCGGGCGTTCCGCTCGCCACCAAGCCGCAGACGCCGGCGGAGCCGGCCGCGAACGCGCCCGCCGAGGCGATGTCCGGCACGGCGACCCCCGATCAGACGGCTCCGCCCGCTGGTTCTGCGACACCCCCGCCGATCAGCGACGGTCTGCCGACGCCCGCGACACGATAAGCACATGACGACTTCCCTCACCCGTTCTCCGCGGCGACGCACGGTGATCGCCCTGGGCGTCGTCCTGGTGGTGCTGATCGCCTTCGTCGTCCGTCTCGTCGACATCCAGGTCGTGAACGCCCGTGAACACGTGGACGACTCGCTGGCCATGGGCATGCAGGACTCGCGCACGATCTACGGCTCCCGCGGATCGATCGTCGATGAGAACGGCGTGACTCTGGCGGCGAGCGTGAATCGCTACGACGTCGACATCGACCCCAAGCTCGCGGCCCAGGGCCTGACCGACCGCGACGACTCCGGGAACGTCGAGGTCACCCAGACGTGGAGCCAGATCGCGGCGCAGATCGCGGGGATCACGGGTCAGGACCCGGCCGACGTCGAGAAGATCGTGACCGACGCTGTCGCGGCGAACCCCGACTCCCGCTGGGCGAATGTGGCGAAGCGCGTCTCGACCGAGCAGTACCGCGCTCTCGCGGCGCTGGGTCTGCCGTTCCTCAGCTTCCCGCCGCAGGCGGGCCGCATCTACCCCGACGGCGCCGTCGCGGGAAACCTCGTCGGCTTCGTCGGCAGCGACGGCGAACCGCTCGCGGGGCTCGAATCCGCCGACAACGCGTGCCTCGCCTCCCAGAACGGCAAGGTCGTCTTCCAGCAGGGCCGTGACGGAAACGTGCTGCCCGGGACCGAGGTCGAGACCGAGCCGGCCGTCGACGGCGGAACCCTCAAGCTCACGATCGACCGCGATCTGCAGTGGTACCTCAGCCAGCTGATCGCCGAGCAGGTGCAGAACACCGGCTCGCTGCGCGGCACGATCACGGTCGTCGAGGCCAAGACCGGCAAGATCCGCGCCCTCGCCGAGTACCCGACGGTCGACCCCAACGACCCGACGTCGACGCCGGCGGACGACCGGGGGAGTGCGGCCTTCGGCAACCCGAACGAGCCCGGGTCGACGATGAAGGCGATCACCGCGGCCATCGGCCTGGACTCGGGCGCTTTCACCGCGGACACGACGGTCACCGCATCCGGAAGCGAGACGCTCCCCGGTGATGCGCGCGTGTCCGACTCGTTCTCGCACGGGGCGAACAACTACACGCTGACGGGCGTGCTCATCGACTCGTCGAACGTCGGCATCTCAAAGTTCGGTGAGATGATCCCGCTCGACACCCGCGTCTCGTACCTCGAGAAGTTCGGACTCACCCAGCAGACGGGGGTCGACTTCCCGGGCGAGTCGTCCGGCATCATGCGCGACCCCGCGCAGTGGGACAAGCAGACCTTCTACAACACGACGTTCGGCCAGGGCATCTCCGTGACGGTGCCGCAGCTCGCGGGCGCGTACCAGACGATCGCGAACGGGGGAGTGCGGATGCCGCTCTCTCTCGTGGAGGGCTGCACCGCCGCCGACGGCACGGTCACCGACGTCCCCGACGCGCAGGGCACGCGCGTGGTCTCCGAGGCCGCCGCGCGGCAGGTCTCGCTCATGCTCGAGAACGTCGCCACGCAGGGCACGCTCGCCAAGCAGGTCGAGATCCCCGGCTACCGTGTCGCGATCAAGACGGGTACCGGTGAGAAGACCGATCCGCAGACCGGCGCCTACAAGGGCGACGCGTACTTCACCACCATGATCGGTTTCGCCCCCGCGGACGACCCCCAGTACGTCGTCGAGGTCAACCTGGACGAGCCGCGGACGGTAAAATCGTCCGCGGCAACCGCCCCCGCGTTCCAGAAGGCCCTCACGCAGGTTCTCAAGACCTATCGCGTGATCCCGTCCGGAACCACGACCCCCGAACTGCCCAAGTTCGGCTGAGACGCCGCCGACGCCGGTCTCGTCTCGGTAACGAATGCGACACGGAAAGGGCGTTCGCACAGCAATGATCTCCACGAGCCTCTCCCATCTCGCCGACGCCGTCGGTGGGCGTCTCGTCCTCCGCGCGGGCGACACTCCCGACACCCTCGTCGCGGGTCTCGTCGACACCGACTCGCGTCTCATCGAGCCGGGCGATATCTTCGTCGCCAAACCCGGTGAGACCACCGACGGGCACCTCTTCGTCGGCACCGCGGTCGAGCGCGGTGCGGTCCTCGCGATCGTCGAGCGAGAGGTCGACGACGAGGTGACCCAGATCGTCGTCCCGGATGCCGTGGCCGCGCTGTCCGACCTCGCCCGCGACGTGGTGGCCCGGGTTCGGCGGAACGGCGATCTGCGCATCATCGGGATCACCGGCTCGAACGGCAAGACCACGACGAAGAACCTCCTCGCCCGCATCCTCAGCGACGAGGGCGAGACCGTGTCGCCGCGCGCGTCGTTCAACAACGAGGTCGGCGCGCCGCTCACGATGCTCCGCGTGACCGAGAAGACCCGCTACCTCGTGAGCGAGTTCGGTGCCAGCGCGCCGGGAGCCATCGCGCACCTGGCCGGTCTCGTCACCCCCGACGTCGGCGTCGTCCTCATGGTGGGCATGGCGCACGCGGGCGGATTCGGCGGGATCGAGTCCACCTTCCACGCCAAGAGCGAGCTCGTGCACGCCACGCGAGAGGGCGGGCTCGCCGTGCTCAACGCCGACGATCCGCGCGTCGCCGCCATGGAGCCGTTCGCGCGCGACCGCGGGCAGGACGTCCGCTGGTTCGGCCGGGGGGAGCGCGCGGCCGTCCGCGCCGTCGACGTCGAGGTCTCGGCATCCGGGACCCGCGCCGATCTGATCGTCGACGGAGAGCCGCACACCCTCACCCTGCGCGTGCTCGGAGAGCACCACGTCATGAACGCCCTCGCCGCGCTGGCGACCGCCACCGCGCTCGGCGTGCCCGCTGCCGACGCGATCGCGCGCCTCGAGACCGTCGAGATCGCCGAGCGCTGGCGCATGCAGCCGCTGGGCTCCGACCGCGTCCGTGTCATCAACGACGCCTACAACGCCAGCCCCGACTCGATGGCTGCGGCGCTTCGCACCCTCGCGCAGATCACCGGCCCCGGGGAGCGGACGGTCGCCGTCCTGGGCGCGATGAGCGAGCTGGGGGAGTACGCCGACGAGGAGCACGACCGCGTCGGCCTGCTGGCGGTGCGCCTTCGTATCCAACGCATCGTCGTGATCGGGCCCGAGGCGCGGCGCATGTACCTCGAGGCGATCGCCCAGGGATCGTGGGACGGCGAGGCGGTCTTCTTCGCCGATGCCGACGCCGCGTACGACTACCTGTCCACCGAACTCCGTGACGGTGACCGGGTGCTCGTGAAGTCGTCGAACTCCGCCGGCCTGCGCTTCCTCGGCGACCGTCTGGGAGAGTTGTTCGCGTGAGATCACTACTGACATCGGCGGGGATCTCGCTGGCCTTCACCCTGTTCCTCACGCCGGTCTTCCTGCGATGGTTCCGGCGGTGGGGCTGGGGTCAGGTCATCCGTACCCCCGAGAACGTGCACAACCCCTCCCACGGGGCCAAGCGCGGAACGCCCACGATGGGCGGCACGATCTTCATCCTGGGCACGATCATCGGGTACTTCATCGGCTCCTACGCCGGAAACAACCCTCCGACGATCTCCGGACTCCTGGTCCTGTGGCTCATGCTCGGCTTCGGTGTCGTGGGCTTCATCGACGACTACATGAAGGTGCGCCTGCAGAACAGCCTCGGACTGTCGGGGTGGCGCAAGATCGCGGGCCAGGTCATCGTGACGGTACCGTTCGCCGTCGTCGCGCTGAACTTCCCCAACGCCTTCGGTCAGACGCCGGCGTCGGGATACATCTCGATCTTCCGCGACATCCAGGTCCTGTCGCTGTTCGCGCTCGGTCCGATCGTCGGATGGCTGCTGTACCTCGCGTGGATCTCGCTGATCGGCACCGCGGCATCCAATTCGGTCAACGTCGCCGACGGTCTCGACGGACTCGCCGCGGGCTCCGGCATCTTCGTGATCGGCGCCTACAGTCTGATGGCGTTCTGGCAGAACAAGCAGATGTGCGCGGACGTCCTCGATCCCACGGTGCAGGCCGGATGCTATGCGGTGCGCGATCCGTTCGATCTGGCGATCGTGTCGGCGTCGTTCGTCGGCGCTCTCGTCGGGTTCCTCTGGTGGAACGCCCCGAAGGCCAAGGTCTTCATGGGCGACTGCGGATCGATGGCGATCGGTGGCGTGATCGCGGCCATGGCGATCCTCACCCGTACCGAACTCCTGCTGATCCTCATCGCCGGCGTGTACGTGATCGCCTCCGGGTCCGTCATCCTGCAGCGCGCGTACTTCAAGATCACGCGGGGTAAACGTCTGTTCCTCATGAGCCCTCTGCACCACCACCTCGAGATGAGGGGATGGCCCGAGGTGACCATCGTCGTACGCATGTGGATCATCGCGGGTCTGCTCGCGGTGTCCGGCGTCGGCTTCTTCTACGTCGAATGGCTCTCCCGCGTATGAGCGATCTCTCCACCCTCACGAGCTGGTACGCCGATTGGAAGGGCCTGCGCGTCGCGGTGCTCGGTCTGTCGGTCACCGGGTTCTCCGCCGCCGACACGCTCGCCGAGCTCGGCGCCGAGGTTCTCGTGGTCACCGAGAAGGCCGACGAGGAGTACGCGCGCCTGCTGCCCGTCATCGGGGCGCGGCTCCACGTCGGACCGCTCGCGGAACCGCCGGCCGAACTGGTCGACTTCGCGCCCGAGGTCGTGCTCGCGTCCCCGGGGTTCCCCCCATCGCACCCCGTCATCCGGTGGGCGATCGAGAACGCCGTCCCGCTCTGGGGAGACGTCGAGCTCGCGTGGCGGGTGCGTGACAAGGTCGTGCGTCCCGACGGCTCGCCGGCCGACTGGATCCTCATCACCGGCACGAACGGCAAGACCACCACGACGCGCCTCACCGCGGAGATGCTCGTCGCGGGCGGACTGCGCGCCGCCCCGGTGGGCAACATCGGGACCCCCGTGCTCGACGCCGTCCGCGACCCGAACGGCTTCGACGCCCTCGTCGTCGAACTGTCGAGCCACCAGCTCTGGTACCTCAACCGGCAGACCGGGCCCGAGGCTCTGTCCCCGCATGCCGCGGTCTGCCTCAACCTCGCCGACGACCACCTCGAATGGCACGGCAGCGCCGCGGCCTATCGTGACGCGAAGGCGGGGGTCTACGCCCGGACGCGCGTGGCGTGCGTCTACAACAAGGCCGACGTCGCCACGCGCGAGATGGTCGAGGACGCTGAGGTCGAGGAGGGGGCTCGAGCGATCGGCTTCGACCTGGGAGTGCCCGGGCCGAGCGACTTCGGTGTGGTCGACGGCATCCTGGTCGATCGGGCGTTCCTCGAGGAGCGTGCCACGTCCGCCCTCGAGCTGACGACGGTGGCCGACCTGGCCGAGGTCGGGCTCGCCGCGCCGCACGTGGTGGCGAACATCCTCGCCGCGAGCGCCCTCGCTCGCTCGCTCGGCGTGTCTCCGGCCGACATCCACGACGCTCTCGAGCGCTTCCGCCTCGACCCGCACCGCATCCAGGTCGTCGCCGCGCACGCGGGTGTCACGTGGGTCGACGACTCCAAGGCGACCAACCCGCACGCGGCGGCGTCGTCGCTCGCCGCGTACCCCGGCGCGGTGTGGATCGTGGGCGGCCTGCTGAAGGGCGTCGACCTCAGCGATCTCGTCCGTTCGCGCGGTGTTCGCGCCCGAGCGGTGATCGTCATCGGCACGGAGCGGACGGCCGTCGTGACGGCGTTCGAGCGACACGCCCCCGAGGTGCCGGTTTTCGAGGTCGACCACACCGAGACTGAGGACGTCATGACACGCGTCGTCGAACTGGCGGCGGGCGTCGCCCAGGACGGGGACACCGTGCTCCTCGCCCCGGCGGCGGCGTCCTTCGATCAGTTCGCGTCGTACTCCGACCGCGGTGAGCGATTCGCCGACGCGGTGCGGGCATGGCTCGCGAACGAAGACGGAACGACCCGACAGCTCTGAGGGGGATGCGAGTGACCACGACGGCCCCGCCGCCCCGGCAGACACCCGACGAGCCCTCCACCCCCGGCCTCGCGGCACGGGTCTCCCTGGGCCGAGCTTTCCGCCCGGTCTCGACCGAGTTCCTGCTGATCACGTCGGCGGCCCTCCTGCTCACGGGTTTCGGGCTCGTGATGGTGCTGTCGGCGACCTCGGCTCTCGACGGCGGCCAGAACCCCTTCGATCACGTCCTGAAACAGGGCGTCTTCGCCGTGGTCGGCATCCCGCTGATGTTCGCCCTGAGCCGCGCACCGATGGCGTTCTGGAAGAAGATCGCCTGGCCGGTCCTGATCTTCGCGACGCTGTTCCAGCTTCTCGTCTACGTGCCGGGCCTCGGCATCGAGTCGTACGGAAACCGCAACTGGGTGCAGATCGCCGGGTTCCAGTTCCAGCCCGCCGAGTTCCTGAAGCTCGCGCTCGCCCTGTGGATGGGCGCGGTGCTCTACCGCAAACGCCGTCTGCTGACCGCGTGGAAGCACGTGTTCATCCCGGTCGTGCCGGTGGCCGTCCTCGTCATCGGGACCGTGCTCGGGGGAAAAGACCTCGGCACGGTGATGATCCTCGTCCTCGTGGTGCTCGGCGCCCTGTTCTTCGCCGGGATCAAGCTCCGCATGTTCATCGTCCCCGCGGTGCTGTCGGTGGGGGTGGTCCTCGCCTCGGCGGTCGGCAGCGAGAACCGCATGGCGCGTATCACGAGCCTGTTCAATCCCGACGACGCCTCCTGCTACTACACCTCCTGCTACCAGTCCCTGCACGGGGTCTGGGGTCTCGCGAGCGGAGGGCTCCTGGGGCTCGGTCTCGGCAACTCGAAAGAGAAGTACGACTGGCTCCCGGCGGCCGCGAACGACTACATCTTCGCGATCATCGGCGAAGAGCTCGGTCTGATCGGATGCCTCGTGGTCCTGCTGCTGTTCGCGCTGTTCGCGGTCGGCGCGTTCCACATCATCCGTCGCACCGATGACACCTTCGTGCGGATCGTCGCCGGCGCGATCACCCTCTGGATCGTCGGGCAGGCGCTCGTGAACATCGGCGTCGTCCTGCGCATCTTCCCGGTGCTCGGCGTCCCGCTGCCGTTCATGTCGCAGGGCGGCACGTCGCTGCTGTCGGTGCTCATCGCGTGCGGTGTCCTGCTGTCGTGCGCGCGGACGCTGCCCGACCGCCGCTCCAAGACGCCCGCGGCTCCCGCGCGCACGGCTCGACGCCGCTGACGTTTAGGCTCGAACGAGTGACGACCACTCTTCTGGCCGGCGGCGGCACCGCCGGGCACGTGAACCCCCTGCTCGCCGTCGCCGACGGATTGCGCGCTCGCGACGCCTCCGACGAGGTGCTCGTCCTCGGGACGCGCGAGGGCCTCGAGGCCCGTCTCGTGCCGTTGCGCGGCTACGAGCTCCTGTTCGTCGACAAGGTTCCCTTCCCGCGTCGCCCGAACGGCGCCGCGGCGCGGTTCCCCGCTCGGTTCCTCCGTGCGGTCGCCGACGTCCGGCGGATGATCCGCGAGCGCCGGGTCGACGTCGTCGTCGGCTTCGGGGGATACGCCGCCGCCCCCGCGTACGTGGCCGCGCGCCGTGAGCGAATTCCCTTCGTCGTCCACGAGGCCAACGCCAAGCCGGGGCTCGCGAACGTCCTGGGCGCCCGCGGCGCCTCCGGGGTGGGTGTGGCGTTCGAGGGCACGCCCCTGCGCGGTTCGCGGGTCGTCGGCATGCCGTTGCGGCGCGAAATCGTCGACCTCGACGCGCACGCTCTCCGCGACGAGGCGGCTCGTCATTTCAATCTGGATGCCACCCGCCCCACTCTCCTCGTCTTCGGCGGCTCGCTCGGGGCGTTGCGCCTGAACACGGCGTTCGGCGGAGCCTGGCGCGACGTGCTCGACGCGGGCTGGCAGCTCCTGCACGTGACGGGGCAGAACTCCGACCTGCCCGACCCCGGTGCCGCCGGGTACGCGGTCGTCCGCTACGTCGATCGGATGGATCTGGCCTTCGCGCTCGCGGACTTCATCGTCTCGCGCTCGGGTGCCGCGACCGTCAGCGAGATCAGTGCGCTGGGTATCCCGGCGGTGTACGTGCCATACGCCGTGGGCAACGGCGAGCAGAGCCTGAACGCCGCCGCAGCCGTGCGTGCGGGAGCGGCTCGCCTGATTCCCGATGCCGAGTTCACCCCCGATCGCGTCCGTTCCGAGATCGTGCCGCTGCTGCGCGACGACGCGGGACGCGACGCCATGCGCGCCGCAGCCGCCCGCGCCGGCACTCGCGCCGGCACCGAGAACGTCATCGCGATGATCGACGAGGCCCTGACGCGCTGACGGGCGCGCCGGGGCTCGCACGCAGGATCCGCGACGTAAACTCGCAGACGCCATGATCAGACCCGACCTGAGCCTCCCCATCCCCGAGACCATCACCTCCGCGCACTTCATCGGCGTGGGCGGTTCGGGCATGTCCGGGCTCGCCCGCATGTTCCTCGACCGCGGCATCCGGGTCTCCGGTTCCGACCGCGCCGACAGCGCCGCCTTGCGGGACCTCGCCGCTCGCGGTGCGACCGTGTACGTCGGTCACGACGCCGCGCACCTGGGAGACGCCGACACGGTCGTTCACACGGGTGCGATCTGGCCCGAGAACCCCGAGTTCGTCACCGCCAAGGAGCGCGGGCTGCACGTCATCCACCGCTCGCAGGCGCTGCACTGGCTCATCGGCGGCCGCCGCCTCGTCTCGGTCGCCGGGGCGCACGGCAAGACGACATCGACCGGCATGATCGTCACGGCGCTGCGCGCGCTCGAGGTCGACCCCACTTTCGTCAACGGTGGCGTGATCGCCGACCTCGGTGCCTCGAGCGGCACGGGCTCCGACGACCTCGTCGTCATCGAGGCGGACGAGTCCGACGGCACCTTCGAGCTCTACGACACCGCCGTCGCACTCATCACGAACGTCGACCCCGATCACCTCGACCACTACGGCTCGCGCGACGCGTTCGACGCCGCGTTCGCCCGATTCGCGGATGCCGCGAGCGAAGCCGTTGTGATCTCCGCCGACGACGCGGGTGCCCGCGACGTGCGGGAGCGCATCACGCACGTGAACGTCGTGACCTTCGGCGAGGACGCGACCGCCGACGTCCGGCTGAGCGGCATCCGGACCGACGGTCCCGTCGCCTTCACGCTGACAGCCGACGGCGAGAGCGTCGACGTGCAGCTGCGGGTCCCGGGGGCGCACAACGCCGTCAACGCGGCCGGTGCCGTCGCGGTCCTGCGCGTGCTCGGACACTCGCTCACCGATGCCGCCCGCGCGGTCGCGGGCTTCGGCGGGACGGTCCGGCGCTTCGAGCTGCACGGCGTCGCGCAGGGCGTCAGCGTCTACGACGACTACGCACACCACCCCACGGAGGTCGCCGCAGCCCTCTCGGCCGCGCGCACGGTCGTGGGGGAGGGACGCATCATCGCGATCCAGCAGCCGCACACGTACTCGCGTACGCAGGAGATGTACCGCGAGTTCGCGGAGGTCCTCGAGACCCACGCCGACCACACGGTCATGCTCGACGTCTACGGTGCGCGAGAGGATCCGGTGCCCGGAGTCACCGGCGAGCTCGTCAGCGGGGCTTTCACCGATCCCGAGCACGTGCACTACGTCCCCGACTGGCAGGCGGCCGCCGACTACACGGCCCGCATCGCCCGGCCCGGAGATTACGTCATCACGCTGGGCTGCGGGAACGTGTATCAGATCATCCCGCAGGTGCTCGAAGCGCTCTCGCGCACCGAGGCCGCGGCGGTCTGAGCGTGGAGCGGCCCTCGCCCCTGCCCTCGCCGCCGGAGCGGCGCGCCCGCCCGGCCGAGGTGCCCACGGCGCGCGTCGAGCCGGCCTTGCCCGATGCGGACGGGGCGACCGCGCCTGTCGTCCCCTTGATCGCCCCGGTCGGGCGAGGAGACGAGACGATCCCGGATGCCGCGCCCCCGGCGGAGGAGACCGGGACCGGCCTCCGCGATGTCTGGCGCGCCTCGCGCGCACGGCGCCGCGCGCTGCGAGCCGAGGTCCGCCGGTTCACGGTGCGTCAGCGCCGTCGTCGACGGATCTGGATCGGGGTCGGCGTCTCCGTCGCGGTGATGGTCGTGGCGACCGTGGGGGCCGCCTACAGCCCGCTGTTCGCCCTCGAGCGCGTCGACGTGGTGGGAACGTCGCAGCTCGACGCGGCCGCGGTCACCGAAGCGCTCAGCGATCAGGTCGGGACTCCGCTCGCTCTCATCGACGACAGCAAGATCAAGGCCGCCCTGGTGCGCTTCCCCCTCGTGGAGTCGTACACGCTCGAGGCGCAGCCCCCGCACGACCTCGTCGTCCGCATCGTGGAGCGCACGCCCATCGGCGTCGTGCAGACCGCGGCCGGCTTCACCGTCGTCGATGCGGCGGGCGTCGTCCTCTCCACGACTCCCCAGGCGCCGGCCGGGCAGCCGGTGCTCGACATTCCGGCCGGCACATCGTCCGAGCCGTTCCGCGCGGCCGGACGCGTGATGCGGGCCCTCCCCGACGGCATCCGTTCGCAGGTCACCGCGGTGTCCGCGACGACACCGGACGACGTGACCCTCACCCTCGGTGCGACCGGCACCCGCGTGATGTGGGGGAGCGCCGACCGCTCGCCCGAGAAGGCCCGGGTTCTCGACCTGCTGATGCAGAAGAGCCCGCCCGACAGCACCCGCGAGTACGACGTGACGTCGCCCGAAGCCGGCGTCATCCGCTGATCTCGGGAGCGATCCTCGGACACGCCGCGTGTCGACCGGGCGGCGACGACAACGCCGCCTACTTTCGAGTCAAGGAATTGCATACCGGGCAATTCTTTAACCCTCAACATGAGGTTTAGAGTTTCGGGTTCGGGGACAAACGGAGGCCGGCATGAGCCACAACCAGAACTACCTCGCCGTGATCAAGGTCGTCGGTGTGGGCGGGGGCGGCGTCAACGCCGTCAACCGCATGATCGAGCTCGGCCTGCGCGGCGTGGAGTTCATCGCGATCAACACCGACGCGCAGGCGCTGCTCATGAGCGACGCCGACGTCAAGCTCGACGTCGGCCGCGAACTGACGCGCGGCCTGGGCGCGGGTGCGGATCCCGAGGTGGGCCGTCGCGCCGCCGAGGACCACGCCGAAGAGATCGAGGAGGCGCTCCGCGGTGCCGACATGGTCTTCGTGACGGCGGGCGAGGGCGGCGGCACCGGAACCGGTGGCGCTCCCGTCGTCGCCAAGATCGCCAAGTCGATCGGCGCCCTCACCATCGGTGTCGTGACCAAGCCCTTCTCATTCGAGGGTCGTCGCCGCCAGAGCCAGGCCGAGGGCGGTGTCCAGCGCCTGAAGGAAGAGGTCGACACCCTCATCGTCGTCCCCAACGACCGTCTCCTCGAGATCAGCGACCGCGGCATCTCGATGATCGAGGCCTTCGCCACGGCCGATCAGGTGCTGCTCGCCGGTGTCCAGGGCATCACCGACCTCATCACGACCCCGGGTCTGATCAACCTCGACTTCGCTGACGTCAAGAGCGTCATGCAGGGAGCGGGGTCGGCCCTCATGGGCATCGGCTCGGCGCGGGGGGCGGATCGCGCCATCAAGGCCGCCGAGCTCGCCGTCGAATCGCCCCTGCTCGAGGCGTCGATCGAAGGGGCGCACGGCGTCCTGCTGTCGATCCAGGGCGGATCGAACCTCGGCATCTTCGAGATCAACGACGCCGCGCAGCTCGTCAAGGAAGCGGCGCACCCCGAGGCGAACATCATCTTCGGTACGGTCATCGACGACACGCTCGGCGACGAGGTCCGCGTCACGGTCATCGCCGCCGGCTTCGACGGGGGAGAACCGTCGTTGCGCATCGACGCGGTGGGCGCCCAGCGCTCCGTCTCGGCACCCGTCGTCCCCGTCATCCCCGCCGACGACGTGGCGCGCGACCTGCACGCGGCTGAGGAGCAGAAGGCTTCGACCGAGCGCGCCCCCGAGCGCAAGCCCGAGCCCGCGCCCGTCGCGGCCCACGTCCCCGAGTCGTCGTACGACGGTGGATTCGCCGACGACGACCTCGACGTGCCGGACTTCCTCAAGTAAGCACGAGTGAGCAGTGCAGCGGGTCCGGTCTTCACCGGGCCCGCTCTCGTCGTGAAGGAGACCCATGTCCAGCGCCCTCGCCGATCGCCTCGCCGACGTCGATGCACGCATCGCGGATGCCGCCCGCGCGGCGGGCCGTGATCTCGCCGGCATCACGCGCATCGTCGTGACGAAATTCCACCCGGCCTCCCTCGTTCGCGACCTGCACGCGCTGGGCGTCCGCGACGTCGGCGAGAATCGACAGCAGGAGCTGACGGTCAAACGCGATGAGCTGGCGAGTCTCTCCGACCTCCGCTGGCACTTCATCGGGCAGGCCCAGACGAACAAGGCGCGGGCCGTCCGCGCCGCAGCCGACGTGGTCCACTCCGTCGATCGTTCGCGCATCGCCGATGCTCTGGATGCCGCGGGCTCGGGCGATCCGCTCGACGTGCTGCTGCAGGTGAACCTCACGGACGACGCCGGGCGCGGGGGAGTCGCTCCGGGTGACGTGGAAGCCCTTGCTGCCCACGTCGCGGGACGGGCGTCGCTGCGTGTCCGGGGCGTGATGGCGGTGGCACCGCTCGACGAAGACCCCGCTCACGCCTTCGAGCGTCTTCGTCGGAGCGCGGACGTCGTGCGCACGGTCGTCCCGGAAGCGACGTGGATCTCGGCGGGGATGACCGGCGACTTCCCCGAAGCGATCGCAATGGGTGCGACACACCTACGGATCGGATCGGCAATCACGGGTCCGAGGCCCGTGCGCGGATAGCCTCGACACAGACGAGCGAACGGAGGATGCGATGTCGAACCCGCTCAAGAAGACGATGGTTTACCTGGGACTCGCCGATGAGGAGGAGACCTATGACGAGCCTGCGCCGCAGCCGGCCGCGCGCAAGCAGCAGCCGCAGCAGACCGCGCCGATCGAGAAGGCTGCTCCCGTGACCCCCCTGCATCGGCCCGCCGTAGTGCGTCAGCCCGCTGCCGGTCCGGTCAGTGAGATCCTGACGGTGCACCCCAAGCAGTACCGCGATGCGCAGACGATCGCCGAGAACTTCCGCGAGGGGATTCCGGTCATCATCAACCTGTCGCAGATGAGCGACGCCGACGCGCGCCGTCTGATCGACTTCGCGAGCGGTCTGTCGCTCGGTCTCTACGGACGCATCGAACGGGTCACGAGCAAGGTCTTCCTGCTCTCGCCCGAGAACATCGCCGTCTCCGGAGACGGGGCGATCGCGCAGGCCGACCCCGAGGTCGCGCCCTTCGCGCCTCAGTAAGCGATCGTGGCCGTCCTGAGCCTGGTCGGCTCGATCCTCAGTGCGCTCCTCTTCATCTACATCGTGCTGCTGCTCGCGCGCCTCGTGCTCGAGTACATCCCGATGTTCAACCGGGAGTGGCGCCCTCGCGGCGCCGTTCTCGTGATCGCCGAGATCGTGTACACGGTGACCGATCCTCCGATCAGACTGATCCGTCGCTTCATCCCGCCCCTGCGCATCGGGGGGATCGCGTTCGATTTCGGATTCGCGATCACCATGTTCCTGTGCTTCCTGCTGCTGAGCGTCACGCGGTCCCTCTCGGCCTTGTGACCTCGATCGCCGCCGCCTTCGACACCGGTCGAGGGCGGCGGCTATGCTGTTCCGAAGCGGTACGCCCCGGTGCGACACCCCCAACAGTTCCAACTCAGAGCTCTCGAAAGAGGAAACACCATGGCACTGACCCCCGATGACGTCGTCACCAAGCAGTTCCAGCACGTGCGCTTCAAGGAGGGTTTCGACCCCGATGAGGTCGACGACTTCCTCGACGAGATCGTCGTCGAGTGGCGCAAGACGATCGCCGAGAACGAAGAGCTGAAGGCGAAGCTCGCCGCGTTCGAGTCCGGCGAGGCGGCCCCGGTGGCCGCGGCCCCCGCGGCCGAGGCGCCCAAGGTCGAAGAGCCGGTCGTCGCCGAGGCGCCTGCAGCGGCTCCGGAGGCCCCCGCGGTCGAGGCCGACGCTGCTCCCGCCGCGCAGAGCGCCGGCATCATCGAGCTGGCCCAGCGCCTGCACGACGAGCACGTCGCCGAGGGTAAGGCCCAGCGCGACCAGCTCATCAGCGAGGCTCAGGCGCAGGCGGCGTCCATCGTCGCCGAGGCCGAGCAGAAGGGTCGCGAAGAGCGCGCCCGTCTCGAGAAGGAGCGCGTCACCCTCGAGGGCCGTATCACCGAGCTGCGCAACTTCGAGCGCGACTACCGCTCGCAGCTCCGCTCCTACATCGAGGGTCAGCTCCGCGACCTCGACACCACCGCGTCGTCCTCTGGCTCGACGCCCGTGTCGGCGATCGGTCTGTAGGCCGACTCTTTGCGCAGTCGACCTCCCCTGCGTTCGGCGGCGGCCAGCATCCTCATCGCGATCCTCGCGGTGGTGGTGCTGGCCGCCGACCAGTTGGCGAAGATGATCGCCATCGAGAACCTCCCTCCCGAGCGCGTCGTCCCCGTCATCGGCGAGGCGCTCCAGCTGTACCTCGTGCGGAACCCCGGGGCGGCTTTCTCGCTCGGCGAGGGTGTCACCTGGATCTTCACGATCGCCCTGGCGGTCGTGGCGTGCGTCATCCTCTTCCTCGCGGTCACGCGGGTCCGCTCGCGGCTGTGGGCGGTCGTGCTGGGTCTCCTGCTCGGCGGAGTGCTGGGCAACCTGAGCGACAGGCTCTTCCGCGAACCGGGCTTCCCCGTCGGCCACGTCGTCGACTTCATCTCGACCCCGTGGATGATGCCGGCGATCTACAACGTCGCCGATGTGTTCATCGTCTCGATGATGATCTCCGTCGCGCTGCTGGTGCTCTTCGGCCTCCGTCTCGACGGAACGCGCGAGACGCGGGCATCCCGCGCCGCCGATGCCGCCGCGCCCGACGACAGCGTCGACGCCGCGACCGACCCCGGTTCTCGCTGACATGGAGTCGCGACACCTTCCCGTTCCCGACGGGCTCGATGGAACGCGCGTCGACCAGGCGCTGGCCAAGATGCTCGGATTCTCGCGGACCTTCGCTGCCGAGATCGCCGACGCGGGCGGGGTGAGCGTCGACGGGCGCTCCGTCGCTCGCTCCGACCGTCTCCGCGGCGGCGGGTGGTTGAGCGTGGAGTGGGAACCGAAGCGCGAGCCCGAGATCGTGCCCGTCGAAGTCGCCGACCTCGGCATCGTCTGGGACGACGATGACATCGTCGTCGTCGACAAGCCCGCGGGTGTGGCCGCTCATCCCTCCGTGGGATGGGAGGGGCCGACCGTGCTCGGAGCCCTCGCCGCGGCGGGGTTCCGCATCGCCACGAGCGGGCCGGCCGAGCGCCGCGGCGTGGTCCACCGGCTCGATGCCGGGACGAGCGGTCTGATGGTCGTGGCCAAGACCGAACGCGCCTACACGCTCCTGAAGAGCGCGTTCAAGGAGCGCGAAGTCGACAAGATCTATCACGCGGTCGTTCAGGGGCACACCGATCCGCTGTCGGGAACCATCGACGCACCGATCGGGCGTCATCCGCACCACTCGTGGAAGTTCGCGGTCGTTCCCGACGGGAAGGACTCGGTGACCCACTACGAGACGCTCGAGGCGTTCCCTCGCGCGTCGCTCCTCGAGATCCATCTCGAGACCGGGCGCACGCATCAGATCCGCGTGCACATGGCGGCTCATCGGCATCCCTGTGTCGGCGACCCCCTGTATGGCGCCGACCCCACGCTCTCCGTCCGTCTGGGACTCGAGCGTCAGTGGCTCCACGCCCACCGGCTCGCCTTCACCCACCCGGCGACGGGGGAGTGGGTCAGCTTCGAGTCGGCGTACCCCGCCGACCTTGCGCACGCGCTCGAGATCCTCCGCGACGGATTCTGACTCCGGTCACGCGGGCGAGGAGTTCTGCTCGAATCGCGCCGGCCCGCCGGTGAGGCCCGCGCGGACGCGAGCGTGCATCTCGTCGTCCAGAAGCTCGTCGAGGCCGGCGATCGGATGCCATCCGACCTCGGTCATCTCGCCGTCGACGGGCTCGGGCTCACCGGATAGCCACGTGCAGGCGAAGACGAGGTCGAGGTAGTCGCTCTGGTCGCCGTTGGCGTAGGTCACGCGGGGAATCTGGTGCACCCAGGCGAGTCGGTCGGCACGGATGCGCACACCGGCTTCCTCCGCGGCCTCGCGGACAGCGGCATCCGCGGGCTCTTCTCCGGGGTCGACGATCCCGGTGATCGGGGTCAGGCGGCCGTTGTCACTGCGCCGTCCGAGCAGGACGACGTCGTCGCGCACGACCACGGCGGTCACGCCGACCAGCGGCAGGGGGCGGGTGCCGACGAGGCGGCGGAGTTCGAGGACGAAGTCTGGCGTGGGCACGCGCCCACCGTAGCCGAGTCGATTCGACCTCGGCAGTGAGCGTGAGCGTCACGTGCGCGACGCGCGGGTGGCACCTGGGGGTCCGCTCTGAACTTCCGGACGCGATGTCGGAGGCCGAACGTAGACTCGTCACGTGGCAGCAGACTCCTTCGTTCACCTTCACGTGCACAGCGAGTATTCGATGCTCGACGGAGCCGCGCGCATCGGTCCGATGGTGCAAGAGGCCGTCAAACAGGGCATGCCCGCGATCGCCGTCACCGACCACGGCAACACCTTCGCCGCGTTCGAGTTCTACAAGACCGCGAGAGACGCGGGCATCAAGCCGATCATCGGTATCGAGGCCTACGTCACGCCGGGAACACACCGCTCCGACAAGACGCGCGTGCGCTGGGGCACGCCCGAGCAGCAGAGCGACGACGTCTCGGGTTCGGGTGCATACACGCACATGACCCTGCTGTCCGAGACGACCGAGGGAATGCACAATCTCTTCCGGCTTTCGTCCAAGGCGAGCATGGAGGGCTACTACTTCAAGCCGCGCATGGACCGCGAGCTGCTGCAGACCTACAGCAAGGGACTGATCGCGACGACCGGGTGTCCGTCCGGAGAGGTGCAGACGCGTCTGCGCCTGGGCCAGTACGAGGCGGCCCGTGCCGCGGCGGCAGAGTTCCAAGACATCTTCGGCAAAGACAACTACTTCGCCGAGATCATGGACCACGGGTTGTCGATCGAGCGCCGGGTCATGGGCGACCTGTTGAAGATCTCGAAAGACCTCGGCATCCCCCTCGTCGGTACCAACGACCTGCACTACACGCACCAGCACGACGCGACGAGCCATGCCGCCCTCCTCTGCGTGCAGTCGGGCTCGACGCTCGACGACCCCAAGCGCTTCAGGTTCGACGGCGACGGCTACTACGTCAAGTCGCCCGCCGAGATGCGCCAGGTCTTCCGCGACCACCCCGAGGCGTGCGACAGCACGCTGCTCATCGCGGAGCGGTGCAACGTCGAGTTCGACACTTCGGCCAACTACATGCCGCGCTTCCCGGTGCCGCCCGGCGAGACCGAGGGCAGTTGGATGATCAAAGAGGTCGAGAACGGCCTGCAGGACCGCTACCCGGGCGGCATTCCCGACGCGGTGCGCAAGCAGGCCGAGTACGAGACCGACGTCATCCTGCAGATGGGGTTCCCCGGCTACTTCCTCGTCGTCGCCGACTTCATCAACTGGGCCAAGAACAACGGCATCCGCGTCGGTCCCGGTCGCGGTTCGGGCGCCGGCTCGATGGTCGCCTACGCGATGAAGATCACCGATCTCGATCCGCTGCAGCACGGCCTCATCTTCGAGCGGTTCCTCAACCCCGACCGCGTCTCGATGCCCGACTTCGACGTCGACTTCGACGACCGTCGCCGTGGCGAGGTCATCCAGTACGTGACCGAGAAGTACGGCGACGAGCGCGTCGCGCAGATCGTCACGTACGGCACGATCAAGGCCAAGCAGGCGCTGAAAGACGCCGGGCGTGTGCTCGGTTTCCCCTTCAGCATGGGCGACAAGCTCACGAAGGCCATGCCCCCCGCCGTGATGGGCAAAGACATGCCGCTGGACGGCATGTTCAACCCCGAGCACCCGCGCTACAAAGAGGCGAGCGAGTTCCGCACCCTCATCGAGACCGACGCCGAGGCGAAGACCGTGTTCGACACGGCCCTCGGGCTCGAGAACCTCAAGCGCCAGTGGGGCGTGCACGCGGCCGGTGTGATCATGTCGAGCGAGCCGCTCATCGACATCATCCCGATCATGCGTCGCGAGCAGGACGGCCAGATCGTCACGCAGTTCGACTACCCCGCGTGCGAGTCGCTCGGCCTGATCAAGATGGACTTCCTGGGGCTGCGCAACCTCACGATCATCAACGACGCGCTCGACAACATCGAGGCCAACCGGGGTCATCCACTCGTGCTGGAAGACCTCGAGCTCGACGATGCGGCATCCTACGAGCTGCTCGCGCGGGGCGACACGCTCGGCGTGTTCCAGCTCGACGGCGGGCCCATGCGCTCTCTGCTGCGCCTCATGCGCCCCGACAACTTCGAGGACATCTCGGCCGTGCTGGCCCTTTATCGCCCGGGTCCGATGGGCGTGAACTCGCACATCAACTACGCACTGCGAAAGAACAAGCAGCAGGAGATCGAGCCGATCCATCCCGAGCTCGAAGAGCCGCTGGCCGACATCCTCGACACCACCTACGGCCTGATCGTCTATCAGGAGCAGGTGATGGCCGTCGCCCAGCGCGTCGCCGGGTACACGCTCGGTCAGGCCGACCTGCTGCGCCGTGCGATGGGCAAGAAGAAGAAGAGCGAGCTCGACAAGCAGAAAGAGATCTTCTTCGGCGGGATGACCGAGCGCGGCTACGGCGAGGTCGCTCAGCAGACGCTGTGGAAAGTGCTCGAGTCGTTCGCCGACTACGCGTTCAACAAGGCGCACACAGCCGCCTACGGGCTCGTGTCGTACTGGACGGCGTACCTCAAGGCGCACTATCCCGCCGAATACATGGCCGCACTGCTGACGAGCGTCGGCGACTCCAAAGACAAGATGGCCGTCTACCTCAACGAGTGCCGCCGCATGGGCATCAGGGTGCTGCCCCCCGACGTCAACGAGTCGATCCGTTTCTTCGCCGCCGTCGGCGAAGACATCCGCTTCGGCCTCGGAGCGGTGCGCAACGTCGGCGCCAACGTCGTTGACGGGATCGTCGCAGCCCGGCAGGATGCCAAGTACGCCTCGTTCCACGACTTCCTCGCGAAGGTGCCCATGCACGTCGCCAACAAGCGCACGGTCGAGTCGCTGATCAAGGCCGGCGCCTTCGACTCGCTCGGCTCCACTCGTCGGGCACTCCTCGAGATCCACGAGGACGCGTGCGAAGGGGCCGTGAGCGACAAGAGGCGCGAAGCCAACGGCGAGGTGGGTTTCGACTTCGACTCGCTGTGGGACGAGCCGCAGCAGGTGTCGAAGGTCCCGGACCGGCCCGAATGGACGAAGAAGGACAAGCTCGCGTTCGAGCGCGAGATGTTGGGGCTCTACGTCTCGGATCATCCTCTGGCGGGCCTCGAGGTCCCGCTCGCGAAGCACGCGTCGACCTCGATCCACGATCTGCTCTCGTCGGAAGACGTGCAGGACGGCGATCAGGTGACGGTCGCGGGTCTGCTGACCAGCGTGCAGCACCGCGTGGCCAAACAGAGCGGAAATCCCTACGGCATGGTGACCGTCGAGGATTTCAACGGCGAGGTCACCGTGATGTTCATGGGCAAGACCTACGCCGAGTTCGCTCCGATCCTCCAGGGCGACTCGATCCTCGTCGTGCGCGGCCGCGTGTCCCGCCGAGACGACGGGCTGAACCTGCACGCGCAGTCCGCCTTCGCCCCCGACCTCGAGGGAATGGACGCGGCGAGCGGCCTGACGCTCGTCGTCCCGGAGCAGCGCGCCAACGAAGCCCTGATCGGGGAGCTCGCTCAGACGCTGCAGCGGCATGCGGGCGATACGGAGGTGCTTCTCAAGCTTCACAAAGGTGGGACGGCAAAGGTCTTCGAGGTGCCTTTGCCCGTTCGCGTGACCGCCGACCTCTTCGGTGAGTTGAAGGGACTGCTCGGGCCCAACTGCCTGGGCTGACACGCGCGAGGTCGCGCACCGGTGTCCGTGAGGTGCCGGCGCGACACGCTCGAAAACCGTACGGGGCGCTCTCGTGCCCTCGGAAAGGAAGATCGTGACCGACCGCACTGACGAATCCGTCGCGCACATGGGCCCCTCGGGCGACGAACCGCAATCGGCCGGTGCCCGGGAGGTGTCCGGTCCGCGCCTCGCGCGCTCGTCCATGGCATCCCCCTCCTCCGCCGTCGACGAGGGAGAGACCGACACGCCCGTATCCGATGGGCCCACCGGGGACGTCCCGGACGTGAACGACCGCGCGGACTCGCGTGACGTCGACGACGAGGACGCCGACCTGGGCGACGACACCGGTCACCGCGAAGCGGGCCACGGCGATGCCGCCGGACAGATGTCGGCGCGTTCGCACGTCAACACGCACAACGTGTCACTGCCGTCCACGTCCTCCACGTCCGGCGCCGCACGGGGTGCGGTGTCGTACGCGGTGGGCCCTTTCTCGGTCCGCGAGGTCTCGCTCCTGGGGATCTGGGCCGTCGCGTTCTTCGTGTCCTTCTTCCCCGACAACAACGTCACCGGAGCCGCTCGACTGCTCGTCGGCGGCAGCAATGTCTGGCTCTCGGGACTCTGGTGGATTCCCGCCGTGGCGTTGCCGACGCTCGCCGTGGGACTTCTCGTCCTCCGTCGGTTGTCGCCGCAGGGAATCCGCCGTGTCGGCTCCCTCGGGATCGACCAGTTCGCGTCCGTCGCCTTCTCCGTGGCGGCGTTGGTGTGGGTTGCGTGGCTCTGGGAGACGGTGTCGATCGCGATCGACACCGGCGGATGGGTTCGTTCCTGGGTCGTGTGGGTCGAGGCGGTGCTGATGGTCGCCGGTGTCGTGCTGACCGTCGCCGCTCCGTTCCTTCCTCCCTTCGCCGGTGACTTCGCCGATCGCGAGGAGGTGCCCGCCCATCGGAACGCGCGCCCCGTTCGTCCCGTCGTCCCGCGGCCGGCCACGGCGCGCCCGGCTCGCCGTTCGACCGTTCGTCGGGCGCCCGACGCCGCGTCGGCCCCGCACGCGGAGGCCGCTGCCACCCCCGGCGACTATGTGCGATCGACCGAAGGGCCCCACCCCGCGCCGACTGATCCGCCCACCTCGGTCCTGCCGGCCGTGGACCACTCCCACGAGGGAGAGGATGCCGCGGTCGCTTCGGATCACGCGAACCCGTCCGACGACCACCCGACCGATGTGATCACCGGCATCCACGACTCGCCCGCCGAATCCGCGCACCCGGCGACCCAGGCTTTCTGGGCCCTCGCGCCCGTCGAACGCGAGGTCGTGGACGACTACGGCACGCCGATCTTCCGTATCGGACCGTCCGCGTGGGCACTCGTGATCGAGGATCGCGGCGAGACGTTCGTGATCCGCCACGACGACGGCCGGATCGGCTACCTGCACGACGTGTCGGGCATCACCCGCGGCTGAAAGCCTGACGACAGTCTGAGAGCGCCCCCTCTCGCGGAAGGGGGCTCCCAGGCGGCCGGTAGCCTGGTCTCATGCTCCGTACCATCGATCTCCGTGGCCGTGTTCTCTCGCCCGCCGAGCTCCTCGCGGTCGTTCCGCGCGCCGACAGCGCGCGTGACGAAGCTCTCGTCATCGCGGCCCGCATCGTCGACGACGTCGCCGTTCGCGGTGAAGAGGCCCTGCGCGAGCAGGCGGCGCAGTTCGACCACGTGACCGACCACGCGATCGCCGTCCCCGCGGCGCACCTCGACGAAGCCCTCGACTCCCTCGACCCGGGCGTGCGCGCGGCCCTCGAAGAAGCGATCACGCGCGTGCGCGCGGCCTCGGCCGCTCAGGTCCCGGCGCCCGTGGTGACCGAGCTCGGTCCCGGAGCGCGCGTCACCCAGCGCTGGCAGCCCGTGCGCCGCGTCGGGCTCTACGTCCCGGGCGGCAAGGCGGTCTACCCCTCGAGCGTCGTGATGAACACCGTCCCGGCCCAGGTGGCGGGGGTCCGAGAGATCGCTCTGGCCTCCCCGCCGCAGCGCGAGTTCGGGGGGCGTGTGCACCCCGTGATCCTCGCGGCGGCCCGCCTGCTCGGCGTCACCGAGGTCTACGCGATGGGCGGTGCCGGAGCGATCGGCGCCTTCGCCTCCGGCGTGGCCAGCCTCGGTCTCGACCCGGTCGACGTCGTCACCGGTCCCGGGAACAACTTCGTCGCCTCGGCGAAGCGTGCCGTCGCCGGACGCGTGGGCACCGACTCCGAGGCCGGCGCGACCGAGATCCTGGTGGTCGCCGACTCCGGTGCGGACCCCGTGCTCGTGGCGGCCGACCTCGTGAGCCAGGCCGAGCACGACGAGCAGGCCTCGGCCGTGCTGGTCACCGACTCGACCGCTCTCGCCGACGCCGTCCGCGCGGCCCTTCCCGAACGCGTCGCCGCGACCCGGCACAGCGAGCGGGTCGCCGCCGCGTTCGAGGGGCCGCAGTCCGCGGTCGTGCTCGTCGACGACCTCGCGCAGGCGACCGCCTTCAGCAACGCGTACGCCCCGGAGCACCTCGAACTCCACCTCGCCGATCCCCGGCCGCAGGACTTCGTCAACGCCGGTGCGGTGTTCGTCGGCCCCTACACCCCGGTCAGCCTGGGTGACTATCTGGCGGGAAGCAACCACGTGCTTCCGACGGGCGGGCAGTCGCGCTACGGCGCGGGGCTGTCGGCCGCGACATTCCTCCGCCCGCAGCAGGTGATCGAGTACGACCGCGAAGCGCTCCGCTCGGTGCACGACGCGATCGTCACCCTCGCGGAGGCCGAGGCTCTGCCCGCACACGGCGAGGCCGTCACGGCCCGCTTCCCCGCATAGATCGGCGAGAGCATGCACTGTCCTTTCTGTCGGAACCCCGATTCTCGCGTCATCGACTCGCGCACGAGCGATGACGGTCTCAGCATCCGCCGTCGTCGGCAATGCCCGAAGTGCGGCGGGCGCTTCTCGACCGTCGAGACCGCGAGCCTCAACGTCATCAAGCGTTCGGGGGTCGTCGAGCCGTTCAGCCGCGAAAAAGTGATGTCGGGGGTGCGCAAGGCCTGCCAGGGACGACCCGTCACCGACGCCGACCTCGCCGTGCTCGCGCAGCAGGTCGAGGAGGCCATTCGGCAGACCGGGTCGTCGCAGATCGACGCGAACGAGATCGGGCTGTCGATCCTCGGTCCGCTCCGCGAGCTCGACGAGGTCGCCTACCTTCGGTTCGCGAGCGTCTACCAGGCGTTCGAGTCTCTCGAGGACTTCGACGCCGCCATCGCGCAGCTGCGCGCCGACCACGCCCACCGTCAGGTCTCTGCGAGCAGTACCACGGACGACGTCCAGTAGCCTGGCGGGGATGTATCCCCTTCTCTTCCGCACGGTCCTCACGCGTCTCGACCCCGAGTTCGCCCATCACCTCGCTGCGCTCGTGATCCGTGTCGCGGGCGTCGAGCCCGTGGCATCCGTCGTCCGTCGTGTGACCGCGCCGGCGCCCGACCAGGGGGTCGATGCGCTCGGACTTCACTTCGACTCGTCGTTCGGCGTGGCGGCGGGGTTCGACAAGAACGTCACCATGGTCCGCGGGCTCGGTGCGCTCGGCTTCGGGCACGTCGAGGTGGGGACGGTCACGGCGCTCGCTCAGCCGGGCAACCCCAAGCCGCGTCTGTTCCGCCTCGTGGCCGATCGCGCGGTCATCAACCGCATGGGCTTCAACAACGACGGCGCCGCTGCGGCGGCCGCGAAGCTCCGGCGATTGCGCCGGGCTCGGCGACGCCCCGTCATCGGCGTCAACATCGGCAAGAGCCGCGTCGTGGCCGTCGAAGACGCGACCACCGACTACGTGCGCAGCGCACGCCTGCTCGCGCCGCTGGCCGACTACCTCGTCGTCAACGTCTCATCGCCGAACACCCCGGGGCTGCGCGGTCTGCAGGCCGTCGAAACGCTGCGGCCGTTGCTGACGGCGGTTCGGGATGCCGCGGGCTCGACGCCTCTCCTGGTGAAGATCGCCCCCGATCTCGATGACGACGAGGTGCAGGACATCGCCCGACTCGCGGTCGACGCGGGCCTGGCCGGCCTCATCGCGACGAACACGACGATCGCGCGGATCGGACTCTCGACGGATGCCGCCACGGTCGAGGCCGCGGGAGCGGGTGGCCTCTCGGGCGCCCCGCTGAAGGCGCGCGCCGCCGAGGTGCTGCGCCTGGTGCGAGCGGCCGTCCCCGCCGAGTTCGTCGTGATCTCGGCCGGGGGAGTGGAAACCGCCGAAGACGTGCGCGAGCGCCTCGCGGCCGGCGCGAACCTCGTCCAGGGCTATACGGGCTTCCTCTACCGGGGTCCTCTGTGGGGCCGGCAGATCAACCGCGGTCTCACGCGCCACCGCTGACCGTCGATCTCGCTCCGGCTTCCGAGGCCGCGGCGGGAACGACGTCGCGGCGGGAACGACGAAGCGGCGCGCCCGAGGGCACGCCGCTTCGTGAAGAATCCCGCGTGTCAGGCGGGGTACTGCCCGCGCTTGACCTGGGCCTTGGGCAGGCGCATGAAGCGCATCTGCACGGTGCGCATCGCCGCGTACCATCCGAGGCCCTTCTCGAGCTTGCTCTCGCCGAACTTGTCCTTCGCGGCGCGCTTCACGCGGATCGACGTGATGATCATGTCGCCGATGACGAAGAGGATGAAGATCCAAAGGGCGACGAACGCCCAGTACTGGAAGAACTGCACCGGAAGCACCGTCAGCAGGATGACGATGAGCATGAACGGCATGACGCCCTCGCCGAGGTGCCAGCCGGCATCCACGAAATCGCGCGCGAAGCGGCGCTGCGGCCCCTTGTCGCGGACGGGGAGGTAGCGCTCCTCACCGGCGGCCATGCCGACACGGGCCTTCTCGCGCTGAGCGGCCAGCTCGGCGCGGGCGCGAGCCTTGGCCTCTTTGGTGTCGGGGACGAGCGGGCGCTTGCGCGCGGCTTCCTGCTCTGCCCGCGAGGGCGTCGCGCGCCCCTTGCCCGAACCGGTCTCCGTCGGGTCGACGGGGGTGTCGTTGGGGGCGGGGGCGGGGGACTTTGCCACGGAAAACCTCGAGAGCTCGCTGATCGGGAGATTTAAGATTACCCGCATGACCCCCGACCTGTCCTTGCAGAATGCCGTGCGCGACGCCGCGGCCGCCGGCATCCCTTCCGCCCTCGCCGATCTGGGAGCCCTCGTGCGCATCCCCTCGATCGCCTGGCCGGCTTTCGATCAGTCCGCCCTCGAGAAGAGCGCGGATGCCGTGGCCGACCTGTTCCGCGGAACGGGCATGTTCGATCGGGTCGAGGTGAAGCGTGCCGCGATCCCGGGCACCGACGAACTCGGCCAGCCCGCGGTGCTCGCCTCTCGTCCGGCGAGGAACGGCCGCCCGACGGTGCTGCTGTACGCGCACCACGACGTGCAGCCCCCCGGTGACGACGCGCTGTGGGATTCGCCGCCCTTCGAGCCGACCGTGCGCGACGGACGTCTGTACGGTCGAGGCGCGGCGGACGACAAGGCCGGCGTCATGGCCCACGTCGCCGCCATCCGCGCGCTGGCCGACGTGGTCGGCGACGACCTCGACCTTGGGATCGCCGTCTTCATCGAGGGCGAGGAGGAGTACGGGTCCCGCTCCTTCGCCCAGTTCCTGGCCGACAACGCCGACGTGCTGCGCTCCGACGTCATCGTCGTCGCCGACTCGGGCAACTGGGACGACCGCACGCCCGGCCTCACCGTGTCGCTCCGCGGCAACGCCCGTTTCACGCTGACGGTGCGGACCCTGGAGCACGCCTCCCACTCGGGGATGCTCGGGGGAGCGGTCCCGGATGCCATGCTCGCCACCGTGAAGCTCCTGGCGACGCTCTGGGACGACGACGGTGCCGTCGCGGTCGAGGGCCTCCACGTCCGCGAGGCGGAGACCCCTGCGTACGACGAGTCCACCCTACGCGCGGAGTCGGGCCTGCTCGAGGGAGTCAGCCCCATCGGGCGCGACTCGATCCTGAGCCGCATCTGGAACAAGCCCTCGGTGACGATCACCGGATGGGATGCCACGCCCGTGGCGTCGGCGTCGAACACCCTGGCACCCGCGACGAGCGTCGTGATCAGCGCTCGCGTCGCTCCCGGCCAGAGCGCCGAGGACGCCTACGCCGCGATCGAAGCGCACCTCCGCGCGCATGCGCCGTTCGGTGCCCACCTGGAGTTCAGCGACGTCGACTGCGGCGACGCGTTCCTCGTCGACACGAGCGGCTGGGCCGTTGAGGACGCCCGCGCGTCGTTCGCCGAGGGGTACGGCGTCGAGTCCGTCGATGTCGGGATCGGGGGCTCGATTCCCTTCATCGCCGACCTCGTCCGAGAGTTCCCCGCGGCGCAGATCCTCGTCACGGGGGTGGAGGACCCGCACGCCCGCGCGCACAGCCCCAACGAGTCGTTGCACCTGGACACGTTCCGCAACGCGGTGGTGTCGGAAGCGCTCCTGTTGACGCGCCTGAACGCGCGCACCGTCTGAACGAGGCCGCGGGGGCGTGACGGGCGTAGAATCGTCTCGTCCCCGCGACCGATCAACCGAAGGGCATCGCCATGACCGACACCACACTGTCGTCCGCCGCCGACACCCGCGAGCACGGCGTGGGCCTGACCGCGGCCGCCTCCGACAAGGTCAAGAGCCTGCTGTCGCAGGAAGGCCGCGACGACCTGCGTCTCCGTGTCGCCGTTCAGCCGGGCGGTTGCTCCGGCCTCATCTACCAGCTCTACTTCGACGAGCGTTACCTCGACGGCGACAAGGTCGTCGACTTCGGCGGTGTCGAGGTCATCGTCGACGACATGAGCGTGCCGTATCTCGACGGCGCGAGCATCGACTTCAAGGACACGATCTCGGAGCAGGGCTTCACGATCGACAACCCCAATGCGCAGGGCTCCTGCGCGTGCGGCGACAGCTTCCACTGAGCTCGGCGCGCCGTCCGCGAGCGTCTTTCGAGGACCCCCGGAACCACGGATCACACCGTGGAATCCGGGGGTTCTCGATGTCTCGGCACTGGACGAATGGCCTGAGAACGGTGAGAGGTTGCCGTAGACTGTCAAAGCTTCATCCACGACCCGGAAAGGTGCACTGTGCCCTCCAAACGTCGCCTCCGCTGGGCTGCGCTTCCCCTCGGGATCGCGTCCGTCGCGCTTCTGTCCGGTTGCACCACGACCCAGCTGCACGGTTTCCTCCCCGGCTTCGTCGATGACGGCACGCCTGCCACCAACCACACCGACATGGTCGCCGGTCTGTGGGTCAACTCCTGGATCGTGCTGCTCGCAGTCGGCGTGATCACGTGGGGTCTCATGCTCTGGGCGGTCATCGCCTACCGCCGCCGCAAGGGGCAGTCGGGCCTCCCGGTGCAGCTGCGCTACAACATGCCGGTCGAGATCTTCTACACGATCGTCCCGCTGATCCTCGTCGTCGGCTTCTTCGCCTTCACGGCGCGTGACCAGAACACGCTCGAGACGCAGTACGACGACCCCGACGTCTCGATCACCGCGTACGGCAAGCAGTGGGCCTGGGACTTCCAGTACAACGGCACGAAGGAAGACAACTCCGACGCCGTGTACTCGATGGGCGTCCAGGCGAAGGCCACGGCCGACGGTTATGACCTCGAGGACGTGCCGACGCTCTACCTCCCGGTGAACAAGAAGGTCAAGATCGACCTCCGCTCGCGCGACGTGATCCACTCGTTCTGGATCATCGACTTCCTGTACAAGAAAGACATGTACATCGGCCGCGACAACGAGTGGTCCTTCACCCCGACCCGCGAGGGCACGTACGAAGGCAAGTGCGCCGAGCTGTGCGGTGAGTACCACTCCGCCATGCTCTTCAACGTCAAGGTCGTCAGCGACGCGGAGTACGAGGACTACCTCGCCTCGCTCCGCAGCGCCGGTGACGTCGGCGACATCAGTGATCTGTCGCGCCTGCAGAACCTCACGACGGCCGGCGCCGAAGGGAACAAGTGATCATGGCCACGACGCTTCCGCTTCAGGAGGAGGGCGCTTCCCGCCCGACGACTCTCCCTCCGCGTCAAGCCGCTCTGCTCAGCACCTCGCGTGTCGAGCAGAAGGGCAACCTGGTCGTCAAGTGGATCACCTCCACCGACCACAAGACCATCGGCTACATGTACCTGATCGCCTCGGTGATCTTCTTCATGCTCGGTGGCGTGATGGCGCTGATCATTCGTGCGGAGCTCTTCGAGCCCGGCATGCAGATCATCCCGACCAAAGAGCAGTACAACCAGCTGTTCACCATGCACGGCACGATCATGCTGCTCATGTTCGCGACGCCGCTGTTCGCGGGCTTCGCCAACGCTCTTCTGCCGCTGCAGATCGGCGCGCCCGACGTGGCCTTCCCGCGTCTGAACGCCTTCGCCTTCTGGCTGTTCCTCTTCGGCTCCACGATTGCCGTCTCCGGCTTCCTCACCCCGCAGGGTGCGGCCGGGTTCGGCTGGTTCGCCTATCAGCCGCTCGCCAACGCGAGTTTCTCGCCGGGTGTCGGCGGTAACCTCTGGATGCTGGGCCTCGGCATCAGCGGCTTCGGCACGATCCTCGGTGCGGTCAACTTCATCACCACGATCCTGACGATGCGCGCCCCCGGTATGACCATGTGGCGCATGCCGATCTTCTCGTGGAACACGCTGATCACGAGCATCCTGATCCTTCTCGCGTTCCCCGTGCTCGCAGCGGCCATCTTCGCCGCCGCCGCCGACCGCGTGCTCGGTGCTCACATCTACAGCCCCGAGAACGGCGGCGTGCTCCTGTGGCAGCACCTCTTCTGGTTCTTCGGTCACCCCGAGGTGTACATCATCGCGCTGCCGTTCTTCGGCATCGTGTCCGAGATCTTCCCGGTCTTCAGCCGCAAGCCGATCTTCGGATACAAGACCCTCGTGTACGCGACGATCGCGATCGCCGCTCTTTCGGTGGCCGTGTGGGCGCACCACATGTACGTCACGGGTGGCGTGCTCCTGCCCTTCTTCGCCTTGATGACCATGCTGATCGCGGTGCCGACCGGCGTGAAGATCTTCAACTGGATCGGCACGCTCTGGCGAGGGTCCGTCACATTCGAGACACCGATGGTGTTCGCGCTCGGCTTCCTGGTGTCGTTCGTCTTCGGTGGTCTGACCGGTGTCATCCTCGCGTCGCCCCCGCTCGACTTCCACCTCTCCGACTCGTACTTCGTCGTGGCGCACTTCCACTACGTCGTCTTCGGCACGGTCGTCTTCGCGATGTTCGCGGGCTTCTACTTCTGGTGGCCCAAGTGGACCGGCAAGATGCTCAACGAGCGTCTCGGCATGGTGCACTTCTGGATGCTGTTCATCGGTTTCCACATGACCTTCCTCATCCAGCACTGGCTGGGCGTCGACGGCATGGTGCGTCGCTACGCGGACTACGCCGCGGCCGACGGGTGGACCTGGGAGAACCAGCTCTCGACCATCGGCTCGATGATCCTCGGTGCGTCGATGATCCCGTTCCTGCTGAACGTCTGGATCACGGCCCGCAAGGCTCCTCGCGTGACGGTTGACGACCCCTGGGGTTACGGCGCTTCGCTCGAGTGGGCGACGTCGTGCCCGCCGCCGCGTCACAACTTCACCTCGATCCCGCGCATCCGTAGCGAGCGCCCCGCCTTCGACCTGAACCACCCCGAGGCCGGCATCCCGGTCGGCGTGGGCCCGGCGAAGGACGCCCCCGACACGCCCGTCGTCGACGCGGCGGCTGGAGAGGTCAAGTAAACGATGCGTACCAATGTCGGACTCTGGTGGCTCCTCGCGGGCTTCGGATTCTTCATCGCCGCGGTCTACACCGCTTGGAGCCTCATTCAGCACGGCGGCGTCGAGTGGGTCGGAACTGTCGCGCTCGTCTTCCTCGGCCTCATGTCGTCGATGGTCGCGTTCTACATCGGTCGCGTTCTCAAGGCGCAGAACGGTGAGTTGCCAGAAGACACCCTGACCGCCGACATTGACGACGGTGACCCCGAGCTGGGCGAGTTCAGCCCCTGGTCGTGGTGGCCCATCGTTCTCGCTGCATCGGCAGCCATCGCCGTCATCGGTCTTGCCGTCGGCAGCTGGCTCGTGCCGATCGGTTTCCTCGTGTTCGCTGTCGCCATCGTCGGCTGGGTGTACGAGTACTACCGCGGGTACTTCGCTCGCTGATCCTGTGCCCCTTCGGCTGAACACCGCCGCCGTCTCCGACCCCGGCGCCCACCGCCCCACCAACCAGGACGCCGCGTTCGTGGCGTCCTGGGGTGCGGCGGTTGCTGACGGAGTCGGCGGTGGCCCTTCGGGCGACCTCGCCTCGGCGGCGCTCATCCATCGCCTAGTGGCGACGCGGGGAAGCGCGATCGACGCGGACGGGCTCCTCGTACGGATACGCGAGGCGAACTGGGACATCCGCGCTCACGTCGAACGCGACCCGGCGCTGCGCGGCATGGCGACGACCTTCACCGGCTTGTTCCTTGGTGCCGATGGTCAGCTCCTCCTCGCCCACACCGGTGATTCCCGCGCCTACCTGTTGCGCGACGGTGAGTTCACACGTGAGACGCGCGACGACTCCTACGTGCAGGCGTTGGTCGACCACGGGATCATCCCACCCGAGGCGGCAGCCGCTCATCCTCGCCGCAACATCATCACCGCCTCGCTGGGTGGAGCCGAGGGTGACGTCGTATCGGTCGCCGAGCGGCCGCCGGTGGTCGGAGATCGCTGGGTTCTCTGCAGCGACGGCCTCACTGACTACGTCCCCGAGGCCGATGTCGCGCGTCTGATCGCGGAGGCGGCTGATCCGCGCTCCGCAGCAGCAGCCGCCGTGGCGCTCGCGCTCGAGGCGGGAACGCGCGACAACGTGACGGTCGTCGTCTGCGATGTCGTCGATGACGAGCAGCCCATTGCGAGCGAGCCGGTGTTCTCGGGGTCTGCGGCGCGGTGGTTCGCCGAGGACGTCGAGACGGCCTGAGATCTGAGCTGCTGGGCGTGCTGGAGAGCTTGACACTTCGCGCGGCAGAGCCCCGTCTCGTGCTCGACCGCCGACTCTTCCGAGGTCATCGATGGCCATTCCTCGCGGCCCATGGCCGCGCCAGACGGTCCTCCGCGGTGCCAGCGTCGAGGGTTCGGAAGAGGCTGGGCCGCTCGGCATCCTGATGTCGGGGTTACGACGCTGGGCTGGGCGTTTCCCGAGACGGCATCTCGCCGGCAACTCCCGTGCGCGCTGCTACAGATTCGTCAGCCGCATGCAGTCTCGGCGCGGCGAGCCGGGGGAGTGGGGCACGCGGCCCCCGGACGGGCTCGTCGATGCTCAGGACGGCGCGGGCTGCCACACGGCTCGCGCCGCTCAGTTCGCGCGTACGACCATGACTGTGGGATCGAACACCCGCTCGCAGGGCCCCTCGTCGTTCTCGAAGGGCTGGCCCTCGCGGACCCAGTACTCGTAGCCCCCGATCATCTCGCGAACGGTGTAGCCGAGTGACGCGAACGCGAGCGCCCCCTTCTGGCCCGCGTTGCATCCGGGGCTCCAGCAGTACACGACGACGGGCATGTCGAGCGGGATCTCCGAGGGCGCGCGGTCGGCGATGTCGCGGTAGGGGAGGTGCACGGCCCCGGTGACGCGTCCCTGCCGCCATGCATCCTCGCCGCGGACGTCGACGAGGACGAAACGATCTCCGGCCTTCTGCGCCGCGTATACGTCGGAGGGGTCGGTCTCCGCGGCGAGCCGGGCGGCGAAATACTCCTGGATGCTGGTCATACGCACACGGTACGACGGCGGGCCCGCACGCCGAGAGGGGTGGGATGCCACTCACCCATGGCATCCTGCCATTGCGCTCACCCGCGGGCAGCGCCTCGGTCCTCCGAGGTGCGTCAGACGCTCGTACGCAGCGCCGAAGGGAGCCTGTCTGCCAGAGAAACGACGAAACCCCGGTGCCGAAGCACCGGGGTTTCGCGGGGGAGATTACTCGCTCTTGTCGTCGTGAGGGCGGTTCTTCTCCTCGAGACCCTTCGGAGCGGGGAGCTCGACTTCGGCGCGCTCACCGATCGCCATGTGCGGACGACCATCCTCGTCGGCCCGGGCGTTCGCACCTGCGATCTCGTCGGCCTCTTCGTGGTCGATGTGGTCGAGCTCGTGGTGCTGGTGTGCCACCGCCGCGTCGACCTCGGCCTGCGTCAGCGGAGCGAGACGGTCCTCGAAGAACCAGCGCGAGACGCCGGCACGGAAGTTCGAGTACCAGGGGATCTCGCCCTTGTCGTTGGGCCGGACCACGAGCGGCTCGTAGGTCTCGTTGTCGATCAGCTTCCAGCGCTCGTACTCGTCGACGGGCTGGTGGACCTCGATGTACTCGCCGCCGGGGAGACGGACGATGCGACCCGACTCGTACCCGTGCAGCGCGATCTCGCGGTCCTTCTTCTGCAGAGCGATGCACATGCGCTTGGTGACGAAGTAGGCCAGGATCGGGCCGAGGATGAGCAGCGCTTGGAGCGCGTGGATGACGCCTTCCATCGTGAGGTGGAAGTGCGTGGCCATGATGTCGGACGAAGCTGCCGCCCACATGACCGCGTAGAACGTGACCCCAGCGGCGCCGATGGCCGTACGTGTCGCCGCGTTGCGGGGGCGCTGTGCGATGTGGTGCTCGCGGGTGTCGCCGGTGATCCACGCCTCGATGAAGGGGTAGACGAGCACGAGGACGATGAACAGTCCCAGCACGCCGACGGGGATGATGATGTTCCACGACCAGGTGTGGTCCCAGAGCACGAACTCGAGGTGCGGCGGGATGAGGCGCAGCATGCCGTCCGCGAAGCCGATGTACCAGTCGGGCTGTGTACCGGCCGAGACGGGAGAGGGGTCGTACGGGCCGTAGTTCCAGATCGGGTTGATCGTCACGAGCGCGGCGATCAGGACGATCACACCGAACGTGATGAAGAAGAATCCACCCATCTTCGACGCGTACACCGGGAGCATCGGGTAGCCCACGACGTTGCTGTTCGAGCGGGCGGGGCCGGCGAACTGCGTGTGCTTGTTGATGATCATCAGCATGAGGTGCACCGCGAGCAGCGCGACCAGGATGGCCGGCAGCAGCAGGATGTGCAGCGTGTACAGGCGGCCGACGATCGCGGTGCCGGGGAATTCGCCGCCGAACAGCAGGAACGAGGTCCAGGTGCCGATGATCGGCAGGCCCTTGATCATGCCGTCGATGATGCGGAGGCCGTTACCCGAGAGCAGGTCGTCGGGGAGGGAGTAGCCCGTGAAGCCCTCGGCCATCGCGAGGATGAAGAGGATGAAGCCGACGACCCAGTTGAGCTCGCGCGGCTTGCGGAACGCGCCGGTGAAGAAGACGCGCAGCATGTGCACGCCGATGCCGGCCACGAAGACAAGGGCGGCCCAGTGGTGGATCTGACGGACCAGGAGTCCACCGCGCAGGTCGAACGAGATGTGCAGCGCGGACTCCATCGCCGCGGACATCGCGATACCGCGCATGGGCTCGTAGGCGCCGTTGTAGTGCGTCTCGACCATCGACGCCTGGAAGAAGAACGTCAGGAAGGTGCCGGACAGCAGCACGACCACGAAGCTCCACAGGGCGATCTCGCCCAGCATGAAGGACCAGTGGTCGGGGAAGATCTTGCGACCGAGCTCTTTGACGATGCCCGACATGCTCGTGCGCTCGTCGAGGTAGTTCGCCGCAGCGCCGACGAAACGGCCGCCGAGCGGCTTACCGTCGCGTCCCCCCGGCTGCGGGCCGGAGGAGACGGCGGGTTCGGTCGTGACGTTCTCGGTGGGATGAGTACCGATGCTCATTTGCGCTCCCAGAAGCTGGGGCCGACGGGCTCGTGGAAGTCACTCTTCGCGACGAGGTAACCCTCGGCGTCGACGGTGATGGGGAGCTGCGGCAGGGGACGGGCGGCCGGGCCGAAGATGACGGCCGCACCGTTGGCGACGTCGAACTGCGACTGGTGGCAAGGGCACAGGAGGTGGTGGGTCTGCTGCTCGTAGAGCGCCACGGGGCAGCCGACGTGCGTGCAGACCTTCGAGTACGCGACGATGCCGTCGTACGTCCAGTCCATCTTGTTGGTCTCGGGGTTCAGCTGCTCGGGCTGCAGACGCATCAGCAGCACGATGGCCTTGGCCTTCTCTTCGAGATAGCCCTCGTCGTGGCCGAGGCCCGCAAGCTCTTCCGGGATCACGTGGAAGGCGGAGCCGAGCGTGACGTCGGCTGCGCGGATCGGCCGACCGGAGGGGTCGTGCGACAGGCGCGAGCCCTCCTTCCACATGGTGTGGCTGAGGAGCTTCACCGGATCTTCGTCCTGAGGTGCGAGACCACGGAACAGGGTGATACCCGGGATGATCGAGGCGGCGAGAGCGGCGAACAGCGAGTTGCGGATGATCTCGCGGCGACCGAAGCCGGAGTCCTCGTTCGCCTCGACGAAGACGTTGACGGCACCCTCGCGGGTCTCGTCGCGGCCGCGCGTGGCGTGGCGGTCCTCGATGTACTCCTTGTCGGACATGACCGACTTGCCCCAGTGAATGGTGCCGATACCGATCGACAGCAGGGCGAAGCCGATGCCGAGTCCGATGAAGAGGTTGTTGTACCGGATGTCGATCAGCGCGCCCGACTCGATCGGGAAGATCATGTAGGCGATGCTCGCCCAGATGCTCGCGGCGACCGAGAAGTAGAACAGCGTGTAGACCGTGCGGACCGCCCGCTTCATCGCCTGCGGGTCTTGATCGGTCATGCGGTGGCGGTGTCCGGGAAGACCCGGGTTCTCCACGGGGTCGGGAACCGCGACGGCGAGCCCGGCGGAGGGCTTCCATGAAGCCCTCTCGTGCTCGAGTGCGTCTTCCTCGTGTGCCATGGTGCTCCTCGTGCGTTTACGTAATGTCGATGACGACGGTCAGTTGGACTTGGCCGTGATCCACACGGTGAGCGCGATGAGCGCCCCGATTCCGAAGATCCAGATGAACAGACCCTCGGAGACCGGACCGAGCGAACCGAGCGAGAATCCGCCGGGGGACTCGGACTTCTGAAGGAACATCAGGTACGAGATGACGTCGCGCTTGTCTTCGGGGGTGAGGTTGAGGTCGTTGAAGACCGGCATGTTCTGCGGGCCGGTGACCATGGCCGCGTACATGTTGACGGGCGTGACGGTGTGCAGATCCGGGGCCCACTTGCCTTCGGTCAGCGCACCGCCGGCGCCGGCGACGTTGTGGCACATCGCGCAGTTGATGCGGAACAGCTCGGCACCGTGGGAGAGGTCGCCCTCGCCGTCGGTGATGTCGGCGCTCGGGTAGGTCGGGCCGGGGGCCGACGACTGCACGAAGGCGGCGATCGCGTCGATCTGCTCTTCGGTGAACTGCACGGGCTTCTGCGGGGCCTGCGGGCCCTGGGCCTGAAGCGGCATGCGTCCGGTGGACACCTGGAAGTGCACCGACAGCTCGCCGACGCCGAACAGGGAGGGACCCTGCTGGCTGCCCTCGAGATCGAGGCCGTGGCAGGTCGCGCAGTTCGCCTGGAAGAGCTTCTTGCCCTCTTCGACCGCGGTCGCGGAGGAGGCGCTGCTCGTCGGGGTGTCGGTCGCGGCCATCGCGGCGGACGCACCGGCGTACACGCCACCGGTGAGGAGGAGGCCGATGCCGATCAGCGCGGCGGCGGCCAGGGGACTGCGGCGCCCGGAGGCGCGACGCGGCTTCTTCTCTCGTGCCATGTGAGGTACTGCTCTCTTACTTCAGGAAGTAGATGACGAAGAACAGGGCGATCCAGACGACGTCGACGAAGTGCCAGTAGTAGGACACGACGATCGAGGTGGTCATCTCTTTGCGCCCGAAGTTCTTTACGGCGTAGGCACGGCCGATGACGAGGAGGAAGGCGATGAGCCCGCCCGTCACGTGCAGGGCGTGGAAGCCGGTGGTCAGGTAGAAGGCCGACGCGTAGGGGTTGGCGCTGATGGGCATGCCTTCGGCAACCAGCGTCGCGTACTCCCACACCTGGCCCGACACGAAGACGGCGCCGAGGATGAACGTGAGGTAGAACCACTCCACCATTCCCCACTGAACGAAGCGGAACGGCTTGCCGGTGCGGTACGGCTGGTACCGCTCGGCAGCGAACACGCCCATCTGGCACGTGACCGACGACAGCACGAGGATGATCGTGTTGACGGTCGCGAAGGGGACGTTGAGCAGCTCGGTCTCCTGCGCCCAGAGGGACGCGGAGGTGCTGCGCAGAGTGAAGTAGATGGCGAAGAGGCCGGCGAAGAACATGACCTCGCTGCCCAGCCACACGATGGTGCCCACCGCGACCGGGTCGGGCCGCTTCACGGCACGCACGGCCTGGGAATACGTCGCTGAGGTCGTCACCATCCCATTATGCGCGATCCGACGGGCCGATATTCCCATCTCGAGCTGGAGATATTCCACGGTCGAGACTTAGGGAAACCTAAGAATCCACGGGGAATCCCCGGTGTAGTGGGACTTCTGCCGCGTCTCTCGCGGCTCGGAGAGCGGCAGGGCGGTGTGGAAGGATCATGGCATGGCGGAACGCTTCTCCTGGCCCGATGTCCTCACGTCTCTCCTCGACGGGCGCGACCTCAGCGTGTCGGAATCCACGTGGGCCATGCGGCGTGTCATGGCGGGCGAGGCGACCCCGTCGCAGCTCGCCGGGTTCCTCATTGCGTTGCGCGCCAAGGGCGAGACGGTCGAAGAGATCGTGGGCTTCCGCGACGCCATCCTCGAGGCGGCTGTGCCGCTCCCGGTGCGCGCCGAAGTCCTCGACATCGTGGGGACCGGCGGAGACCGCTTCGGCACCGTCAACGTCTCGACGATGGCGGCGGTGGTGGCGGCGGCATCCGGAGTCCCCGTGGTCAAGCACGGCAATCGCGCCGCGAGCTCGGCATCCGGATCCTCCGACGTCCTGTCGTCGCTCGGTATCGCTCTCACTCTCGATCCGGCCCACGTCGCCGAGACCCTCGATCGCACGGGGATCACCTTCGCGTTCGCCGCGGCGTTCCATCCCGGATTCCGTCACGCGGGGCCGACCCGGTCGGAGCTCGGAGTGCCGACGGTGTTCAACTTCCTCGGCCCGCTGTGCAACCCGGCCCGTGCGGAGGCGAACGCGGTCGGCGTCGCCCACCTCGATCGGGTCCCGCTCATCACCGGCGTCTTCCGCACACGCGGGGCGACGGCGCTCGTGTTCCGCGGCGACGACGGTCTCGACGAGCTGACGACCACCGGACACAGCCGGCTCTGGGAGATCAGCCGAGGCGATGTCCACGAGCACGATCTGGATCCTCGGGATCTCGGCATCCCGCTCGTCGAGATCGATGCCCTGCTCGGCGGATCGCCCGATCACAACGCCGAGGTCGTGCGGCGCACGCTCGCCGGCGAGACCGGGGCGGTGCGCGACATCGTCCTGCTGAACGCCGCGGCCGGACTCGTGTCGTACCGGTTGTTCCAGGATGCCGCGCAGGTGCAACGTCCGATCCTCGAGCGTCTGGCCGAGGCGATGGCGGATGCCGCCGCGGCGATCGACGACGGGCGGGCGTCCGCGAAGCTCGAGGCCTGGATCTCGACGACGCGGGAACTCGCGGAGTAACGCATGCGGCCGCTGGACGCGCTGAACGAGATCGCGTACCTGCTCGAGAGGGAGCGTGCGTCGCGGTACAAGTCGAAGGCGTTCCGGACGGCGGCGGCGGCGATCGACGGCCTCAGTGACGCGGAGCTGCGCGACCCGGGGCTCCGGCGGAGGCCCGGGATCGGCGACTCGACGTTCGCGGTGATCCAGCAGGCTCTGGCCGGGGAGGTTCCCGAACGCCTCGCCGCGCTGCGGGCGACCGCGGGTGCCGTCGGCGGTGAAGAACTCCGAGCCGCGCTGCGCGGCGATCTGCACAGCCACAGCGAGTGGTCGGACGGGGTGACCCCGATCGAGGCGATGGTGGAGGCGGGTCGCGCGCTCGGACACGAGTACCTGGCCCTGACCGACCACTCGCCGCGCCTGACCGTCGCGAACGGGCTGTCTCCCGAGCGACTACGCCGACAGCTCGAGGTCGTGCGGGGCATGAGCGGCGGGGGATTCACGCTGCTTTCGGGCATCGAGGTCGACATCCTCGACGACGGTGACCTCGACCAGGAGGATGCTCTTCTGCGCGAGCTCGATGTGGTCGTGGCATCCGCTCATTCCAAGCTCCGCATGGAGCGCGAGCCCATGACGCGTCGGCTCGTCGCGGCGGCGAGCGATCCCCGCGTCGACGTGCTGGGGCATGTGACGGGGCGTCTCGTGGAGGGGGCGCGGGGGACCCGCCCGCCATCCGACTTCGACGCTCGCGCCGTCTTCGCCGCGTGTGCGGCGTCGGGCGTGGCGGTCGAGATCAACTCGCGTCCGGAGCGGCAGGATCCGCCCGATGAGTTGATCGCGATCGCCCTCGATGAGGGGTGCCTGTTCTCGATCGACTCGGACGCCCACGCGCCCGGGCAGTTGTCTCTGCTCGACTACGGTGCGGCGCGCGCGGAGGCCGCGGGCGTTCCACATGATCGCATCGTCACGACGTGGTCGCTCGAGCGGCTGCGGTCGTGGCTCGACCGCACACGATGACCGCCGCGATGCGCGCCCGAACATGACCGCCGTACAGGAGCGCGGTCCCCGCGTTCGTCTGCGGGGGTCGCGTTCCGGCGTGGCTGCGTGATGTGCGGGGCGATGTCACCGGGGGAGGGCGGCCAGGGCGCGCGTCATCGACGAGCCGAGGTTCCACCGCTCGGCGAGGGCCTCGGCGGCTGCGGTGCGGTCGTCGTCGCGCGGGCGAAGGGCGTCGTCGATGACCCCGAGGTCGAGGTCGCGTACGACGCGCACCACCGTGGGTGCCACGGCCAGGTAGTCGGCCGCGGCGAGGATCTTGGCGCGCTGCGCCGGCGTCCCGCCCGTGCCGGCCTCGGCGGCCGCGACGATGCCCGCGAGGTCGGTGTGCGCGGTCAGCAGGGCCGCGGCCGACTTCTCGCCGATGCCGGCGACGCCGGGCAGCCCGTCCGAGGGGTCGCCGCGCAGGACCGCGAAGTCGGCGTACTGGGCCGCGTGGATGCCGTACTTGGCGAACACCGCGGCGTCGTCGACGACCTCGAGGTTGCTCATGCCGCGAGCGGTGTAGACGATGCGCACGTCGCGCTCGTCGTCGATGAGCTGGAAGAGGTCGCGGTCGCCGGTCACGATGTCGACCGGCACCTCGGCGATGGTCGCGAGCGTGCCGATGACGTCGTCGGCCTCGTGCTCGGCCGCTCCCACCACGGGGATGCCGAGAACGGCGAGCGCTTCGCGGATGAGGGGGATCTGGGCGACGAGAGGGTCGGGAGCCTCTTCTCGATCGGGACCCGAGGCGACCGCCTCGACGACACGGTGCGCCTTGTAGCTCGGGAGGAGGTCGACGCGCCACGCGGGTCGCCAGTCGTCGTCCCAGCACGCCACGACGCGGGTGGGGCGATAGGTCGTGACGAGCTTCGCGATCATGTCGAGAAGTCCCCGCACCGCGTTGACCGAAGTGCCGTCGGAGGCGCGGACCTTGTCGGGTACCCCGTAGAACGCGCGGAAGTACAGGGACGCGGTGTCGAGGAGCATCAGGCGATCGGTCACGGCGTTCATCCTGACACGGGGTGGCCTCAGCCGCCGGTCGCCGTCCACGTGATGATGTCACCGGAGTAGAGCCCGACCTCGACGCTGCCCTCGTCGGCCTCGGCGATGGAGCCGTCGTGAACGACGTAGAAGGTGACGGTGGCGCCGGGAGCGACGTCGGTGATGTCGTACCGGCTGGGATATAGGTCGGTCACCGCCGGGTCGTAGGCCGCGTCCGCGTAGGTGCCGTCGGAGAGGCGGTAGCTCGTCGAGAACCGCAGCTGCCACGCGTCGGAGTCGATGGTCTCATCGGTGAGGTTGGTGATCTCGACCGGGGTCGCGACGAGTGAACCGGATGCCGAGAACGGAGCGGGACTGGCGGTGGCCGTCTCGGAGGTGATGTCGATCGGCGCGAGGGTGCGAATCGACCACACGTCGTCGCCGGTGTCGGAGTCGATGACGGTCTGGGCCGTGCCCCACGCCAGTTCGGACTCGGATCCGCGGCCGGGCGGGAGGGAAAGCCGCTGCGCGAGCGTGTACGTGTCGGTCTCGGGATCGGGAGCGGAGTCGACACCCGAGCCCGCGGAGGTGAAACCGGACACGACCGCGGCGATCAGGGCGATGAAGACGCCGAAGCCGACGATCACGATCGCGATCACCGCGGGCACGCGGGCGCCGCCGCGGCGCGCCAGGTGCACGATCGCGAGCACGAGCGCGGTGACCAGCAGCAGCCAGGCGAGCGGCGAGGCCGTGAACGCGGCGATCGTTCCCACGCACGCGATCACGAGGGCGGCGATGCCGAGTCCGCGCCGCGGAGGCCGTGCTCCGCCGGGACCCGTGGTCGAGGCGGAGCCACGCGCGAGAACGGCCGGGCCGGGCCACGCGGCGGGTGCGCCGGCGGCGGAGGGGACAGCAACGGGAGGCGCGATAGCGGGAGCGCTCGGACCGTAACCGGCGGACGCCGGACCGTACGCGGCGAACGGCGGGCGCCCACCGGTGGTGGTGTGATTCGTCATGTCGCCTCCCCACTCCATCGTATGAAGGCCGCGGGAGTCGCGGCGACCGCTGCGCAAAGTCGGTGCGCCGACTCGACCTAGAGTGGCGGGATGTCGTTCGGCTCCCCTCGCGTGCGCCCGTCATCGACCTCGGCCTGCCCGTGCGGGGGAGGTGAGTTCGGCCGGTGCTGCGGCCCGATCCTCGACGGGGCGGTGGCACCGTCGGCGGAGCGACTGATGCGCTCCCGCTACACCGCCTACGTCGTCGGTGACCTCACGCATCTCGTGCGGTCGTGGCATCCGCGAACCCGTCCCGACGACCTCGAGCTGGACGGCGACACCGTCTGGGAGGGGCTCTCGATCGACGAAGCGGACGAGCGCGACGACACCGCCGTCGTCGTGTTCCACGCGGCGTGGCGCCGCGGCACCGAACGGCAGGTGATGTCCGAGCGCAGCCGGTTCGTCCGCCGAGGTGGGCGGTGGGTGTACGTGGACGGCGACGTGACATGAGGCCGTCAACCCCGCGGCGGCGTGTCGGAGGCCACGCGTAGGGTCGACCCGATCGCTCGATGAGAGGAGCCGCATGATCCCGGAAAGATTGCGCGACCTGCTCGAGGGGCCGTACTACGGCGCGCTCGGCACGGTCCGCCCCGACGGCACGGTGCAGGTGAACCCGATGTGGTTCGAGTTCGACGGCGAGCACATCCTGTTCACGCACACGGTGACACGGCAGAAGTACCGCAACCTGCAGAGAAATCCCTCGATGAGCTTCATGGTCTATGACCCCGCGGAGCCGTACCGATACATCGAGGTGCGCGGCCGTCTGGTCGACGAGGAAGCCGACCCGGAAGGCCTCTTCTACGTGCGGCTCGGCCAGCGCTACGGCAATCCGGAACAGCAGGCACCGGCCGACAAGGCGAATCGCGTGATCCTGAAGATGTCGGTCGAGAAGGTCGGAGGACAGTGACATGGAACGCATCGTGATCATCGGCGGCCACGGCAAGGTCGCCCTGCACCTGGCGGGGCTCCTGTCCGAGCGCGGAGACGAAGCGGTGTCCATCATCCGCAATCCCGACCAATCGGCGGATGTCGAGAAGGCGGGCGGAACGCCTCTCGTCCTCGACGTCGAGGACGCCGATGTCGAGGCCCTCGCGAAGGCCTTCGCCGGAGCCGACGCGATCGTCTGGTCGGCGGGTGCCGGGGGCGGCGACGCCGACCGGACCTACGCGGTCGATCGGGATGCCGCGCAGCGGGCGGTCGACGCGGCAGGTGCGGCCGGAGTCCGGCGTTTCGTCATGGTGTCGTGGATTGGCTCCGTGCCCGATCACGGCATCTCGCCCGACGACGCGTTCTTCGCCTACGCCGACGCCAAGCTCGCCGCGGACGACTACCTGCGCGCGAGCGATCTGGATTGGACGATCCTCGGCCCCGGCACGCTGACGCTCGACCCGCCCACCGGACGCATCACCACGGCGCCGCAGGGGTCCGCCGAGGTCGGGCGTGCGGATGTCGCCGCGGTCGCCGCGGCCGTCCTCGTGCAGTCCGCGACCATCGGTCGCTTCATCCGGTTCGGTGCGGGCGACACGCTCATCGCGGAGGCGATCGTCAAGGATCCCTCCGCCGACACCGAGGCCGGCACGAAGTAGCGGTCGGTCCTCAGTCCTCTTCCCCGTCGGTGTCGTCGTCGATCACGATGACGCCGTCGGGGATGGGCTCGCTCAGCAATGGTTCCGCGGCGAGCGTGAGGTCGATCGTGGCGCGGAGCAGGCCTCCCGCGGTGGCGGAGCGCAGCAGCTCGATCTGGTCGAGCTCACCCAGGGGAGCGATCGCCGCGAGCTGCCATGTCCGCTCGAGCGGCTCCTCGGACAGTTCGACCTCGGGATCCCACCGGCTCCCGCCGAACTGGGCCGCCCGCCCGAGCACGCGCCGCACGATGCGCTCGGCCTCGTCGAGCAGGGGGGTGAGGGCGTCGTTCCACTCGAGGTCGGGGAGGGGGCGGAGGTCGGCGCGCGGGTAGGGGTCATCGTCGAGCCACGCGACGATCTCGAAGCGTTCGGTGCCGCGGGCGACGATCTGGAGCTGGTCGGCTTCGGGGAGGACGTGGCTCAGACGCGCCATGGTGCCGATCGCGAATCGCTGGTCGCCGCCGCCGGTCTCGGTGCCGCGCTCGATGAGCACCACGCCGAACGCCGGGTCGGACTCGTCGAGGAGTCGGCCGAGCATGACGAGGTAGCGCTCCTCGAAGATCCGCAACGCCAAGGGAGTGTGCGGAAAGAGGACGGCCCCGAGAGGGAACATCGCGGTACCCATCGCCCCAGTCAACCAGGGCTCGAGAGCGTTGGGGTCGCCGGCGGCGAACTCGCCGATCAGGTTTCGTCGTCGCGGAGCGTCTCGTGCACGCGGTGCAGGTCCATGAGGAGCGACCCCACCAGAACCCAGTGCGAGGCCGAGGGCGCGCGGATCTGCAGCGGTCGGGTGAGGGCCGGCTCCTCGGCGGCGATCGGAAGGTCGGCGCCCGTGTCGACCGCGAAGGAGCGACGGACGTCGTGCGCCGCGCGATGCAGCTGCTCGGCGATGGCGCGGACCGAGGGTTCCTCGGCGATCGTCTCGTCGTAGCCGTCGTAGACGGCCCGGGTCATGCCGATCGTCTGCGTCACGACGGGCGTGAATCGGTCGAGGAGATCCTGCATCGCCCTCAGATCCTTCCGGTGGCGACCGCTACGCGGGTTGAGCGAGAGCGAGTCGGCGCCGTCCTCGATGGCGGTGGCCGCGGCATCCCGGACGGGGCGCAGCAGACGTGCCTCGAGAAGGAGCTCTTCCAGGGATGCCGGCGTCTGCGGTGTCTCGAGTGCTCTCGCGAGTCGCTCCAGGGCCTCCGCGAGCTCCCTCCCCAGGACCTCGAGCTTCTCGCGGGCGGGCGGCACGAGCACCGGGGGGACCAGCGCGACATTCACGACGATGCCGACCAGCGCACCGATCAGCGTCTCGAGCACGCGGTCGAGGGCGTAGTTGGGCGTCGCCGTCCCCAGCGCGAGCACGAGGATCGCGCTGATCGCGACCTGATTGGTCGCTCCGGGCGACATGCGCAGAGCCCAGGCGATCACCAGCGCCACGCCGGCCGAGAGGAGGATCACCCAGGTGGGGCTGCCGAGCGCAATGCCCAGGAGCGAGGCGATCACGACACCGACGACCACGCCGACGCTGCGTTCGACGGCGCGCGTGAGTGACTGATTGATGCTGGGTTGGACGACGAGCAGCGCGGCGATCGCGGCGAAGATCGGCGGCGGCCCCTGGACCAGCCACCCCGCGACGAGCCACGCGGCGACAGTGGCGATCGCGGACTTCGCCACCTGCAGGAACGGCGCCCGGCGTTTCGTCCGGAACGACAGGCTCTCGCGCATGAGTCGGGAGGGGATCGAGAGCACGGTCACTCCGGTCGGGCCACGATGGCCGGAGCGTTCTCGGCCACCCACCCCAGGAGGGGGAGGACGAACGTCATGAGGTCGCGGCCGCGGTCGGTCAGTCCGTACTCCACCCGCGGCGGGACCTCGGGATAAGCGGTGCGCACGACGAGCCCGTCGGCCTCGAAGGTCTTGAGGGTGCTCGCGAGCATCTTTTCGCTGATCCCCGACACGTTCCGCCGCAGAACGCCCCAGCGCTGCGTGCCGTCGGACAGAGCCATGAGCACGAGGATGCCCCACTTGCCCATGACATGGTCGAGCACCGTGCGCGTCGGACACCCATCGGCAAAAACCTCGGGATGCTCCGCGCGGATTTCCGCAAGACTCACGCTCATGTGAGTACCTAACCAGAAAGTGGGTACCGGCATTCCGGAATGCACCCGGGCGCGTCGCGTTGAGGTCGGCGTACCGATCGAAAGGACACTCCCATGACTCTCCTCGTCACCGCCGCTTCCGGACACCTCGGCCGTCTCGTCGTCGATGCTCTGCTCGAGCGCGGCGCCGCGGCATCCGACATCGTCGCCGGTGTCCGCACCCCCGCCAAGGCGAGCGATCTCGCCGAGCGCGGCATCCGCGTCGTCGAGTTCGACTACTCGCGTCCGGAAACCCTCGCTCCCGCTTTCGACGGGGTCAGCCGCGTCCTGCTGATCTCGGGCACCGACGCCGACCGCGTCGCAGGTCACGGCAACGTCGTGGACGCCGCGCGCGCCGCGGGCGTCGAGCGTCTCGTCTACACGAGCGCGCCGCGGAACGACGTCATCGACTACGCGCTCGGCGCCGACCACAAGGCCACCGAGGCGCTCATCGCCGCCTCGGGACTGGACGCCACGATCCTGCGGAACAACTGGTACACCGAGAACTACCTCGACACCGTGGCGCGCGCCGCCGAGACCGGTGAGATCGTCGCCGCGGTCGGCGATGCCCGTGTGGCCAGCGCGAGTCGTCGTGACTACGCCGAGGCGGCCGCGATCGCGCTCACCGGCGACGAGCTGCGCGGGCAGACCCTCGAGCTGTCGGGCGACGTCGCCTGGAACTACGACGAGCTCGCAGAGGCGGCGTCGGAGGTCGTGGGTCGTCCCGTGACCTACACGGCGGTGACCGTCGAGCAGCTCACCGCGGGCCTCGAAGCGGCGGGACTGAATGCCGGAACGGCGGCGTTCGTCGCGGGTATGGATCTCGCCATCGCGCGTGGCGCCCTCGAGCAGGTCGACGGGACCCTGTCGCGCGTCATCGGTCGCCCGACCACGCCGCTCGTCGACGGCCTTCGCGCGGGCCTCGCCGCGCGCTGACCGAACCGCGTGGGGTGCCGTGATCATCGGCACCTCACGCCGGATCGGCGGCATGACTCCGTGCGGTCAGGTGGCGCTGCCGCATCGCGAGGAACAGCGGGAACGTGAAGGCGAACGCCGTGAGGCCGGAGAGCACGACGTAGATCCACGCGAATCGCATCCCGATACGGCGCGCCTCGACGATGATGAAGACGCTCCCGGCCACCGCCACGACGAGCAGGTCGACCGTGATCGACGACACCGCGGGTCCACTCGAGACGAGGTCGCCGAGGAAGTCCCTCATCTGCACGATCGCGAGGGCGTTGAAGGTCCATGTGCCCGCGAGCCCCCCGATGGCCAGGACGAGGAACAGCACAGCGGTCGGAGTCCAGTGACGTCGAAGCTCGCTCATGGCCCCGATCCTGCCGCAGAGCCGATGTCGGACGTGGGGGCTAGCGTCGAAGGATGGATGCCGCACGGGCCGAGCAGATGCTCGACGAACGTCGGCGCGAGGTCGACCACCGGCTCTTGCGCCTGAGCGAAGACGAGGCGAGCCTCCGCCACGACCGAGCGGATGCCACGGCCGACGACGAGCACGACCCCGAGGGGTCGACGCTGTCGGGCGAGTGGGCGCAGGTCGACGCTCTGCGCCGGGGTGCCGAGGCGGAGCGGCTCGAGATCGACGCGGCGCGGGAGCGGGTGGCATCCGGGACCTACGGGGTGTGCGAGAACTGCGGCCGTGCGATCGGCGACGCGCGGTTGGAGGCGCGGCCGTTCGCCCGGCGATGCATCTCGTGTGCGACGTGACGCGCACGGGCGGAACGTAGGCTGGGGGGATGGAACCGGTCCTCATCGCGCTGCTGTTCGCCAACGCCGTGTTCAACGCGGTCGTGTGGCCGCGGTTCTACCTGCGGGTCGCGAAGGACCCGCGCGCGAAGAACGCCGCGGGCAAGGCGACGCCGTTCCTCATCGTGCACACGGTGCTCATCGGCCTGGCGCTGGTGTTGGCCCTCGCGTCGCTGATCGCGGCGATCGCCGCGCTCGTCTCCTGACGCTTCGGTAGAATGGGTCGGCGGGTTCGCCCGCCGCACGCAGTGCACCTACCTACCGGCTCGGCAAGGCGGCACGTTCCCTCGCCCCCGGAGACCGCTCTATGACTCTGCCCGCCACCACCCACCGATCGCTGATCCACCACACGGGCCTGTCGTACTTCCCCGTGGCGTTCGTGGCCCGACTTCCGTTCGCGATGATGACGGTGGGCGTCCTGGCGCTCGTCGTCGCTGTCCGCGGGTCGGTGGCGCTCGGTGGCCTCACCTCGGCGGCGGTGGGCCTCGGTGTCGTCGTCGCGGGACCCGTCCTGGGCGATCTCGCCGACCGTTTCGGGCAGCGGCGCGTGCTGGTGCCGGTGGGCCTGGCCAACGGCATCCTGCTCTCGCTCTTCCCGCTGGTGGTCGCCGCGTCGGACTCGGACGCACTGCTGCTGGCTTCGGCCGCGGCGATCGGGCTCACCGGTCCGCAGACCGCGGCGATGTCGCGCAGTCGCGTCATGGCGCTCATCGGCGAGCGGGTGGATCCGACGCGGCGCGAGCGCACCTTCTCACGCGCGATGGCTTACGAGTCGGCCGCGGACGAGACGGCGTTCGTCATCGGCCCCTTCGTGGTGGGGCTGCTCGCCGCACTGATCGCGCCGTGGGCGCCGATCGCGGGCGCGGCGGTGCTGAGCTTCGTCTTCGTCACGGCGTTCGCCCTGCACCCGACCGGCCGCGCGGTGCCCGAGCGGTCCGAGCGCGCGGCGATGGCGCCGGCGCGAGAGCTTCTGCATCCGCGGCTCCTCGTGCTCGTGGCCTCGGTGTTCGGCGTGGGCCTCTTCTTCGGCTCGACGCTCACTTCGCTGACGGCGTTCATGGAGGCGCAGGGCGCGCCCGAGGCCGGTGCCCTGCTGTACGGCGTGATGGGCGTCGGGTCGGCGGTGCTCGCCCTCGCCGTCGCTGTGCTTCCCGCGCGCTTCTCGCTGCGCTGGCGTCTCGTCGCCTTCGCGAGCATCCTCACCGCCTCGGCGGGCGCGTACACCGTCGGCGGCTCCGTCCCCACCGTCACCCTCGTGATGTGTCTCATGGGGATCGGCGTCGGCCCCTCGCTCGTCACGCTCTTCAGCCTCGCCGGGCACCGCGCGCCGCGCGGACGCACGGCCTCGACGATGACCGTCCTCGCCTCGGCGCTGACGCTCGCGCAGGCACTCTCGTCGGCGGTGACCGGTGCGGTCGCCGAGCAGGTCTCGGTGGAGACGGCGATGCTCTTCCCGGCGGTGGCCGCCCTCCTGGTGCTGGCCATGGCCTGGGCGAACGCCTCGCGCAGCTCGCGGTGGGACGGCCGGTCGCTCTGAGCCTCACGCCGGCAGCGGGTAGCGCCGCCGGAGCAGAAGCCGCTGTCCGAGCGTCCACACCGTCGTCACGGTGAGATACAGCGCCGCCGCCAGGGGAACGAACAGCGCCACGACCGCGGTGGTGAACTGCAGCACTCCGACCATTCCCGTCATCCACGCTGGCGACGACGGATCGGTCGCCGGCCGCAGGAGCCGTCGGGTGAGTTCGGCCACGCCGGCGATCACGACGACGATGCCGGCGAAGACGACGAGGGTCGTGGCATCCATCGTTCCTGAGGTCAACGCCCCGATCAGACTGCGCCCGAGGGGGACGCCGAACAAGTCGTGCGTCAGGAGCGTGTTGGCGTGCCCTGCGACGGTCGGGTGCAGGAAGACGGCGTAGAGCAGCCCGACGATCGGCGCCTGCGCGAGCAGCGGGAGGCAGCCGGCGGCGGGGGAGGTGTTCTCGTCGCGGTAGAGCTGCATCGTCTCGCGTTGGAGGCGTTCGGGGTTCTTGCGCCAGCGCTCCTGCAGCACGCGCAGACGCGGCGCCAGACGGGCGCGCGTCTGCTCGGCGCGGGCCTGGGAGATCCCCACCGGGATGAGGATGAGCCGCACGACGAGGGTGACGGCCACGACGGCGAGAGCGGCGGCGAGACCCCCGGCCAGGGGCGTGAGAGCGTCCGTGAGGGAGAGCAGGCCTTGGGTGGTGAGATCGAGGAGAAAGGCGAGTGGGGGCAGAGCGAAGAGGTCCATGAGGGTTCCGTTCGTGGCGGTGATCGAGGGATCGGTGATCGAGGGATCACTGCGCCACCGCCCCTCCGGAACGGATGCCACGGCCACCGTCACGGGACGGTGGGGGCGGGGGCTAGGCGGCGCGGGCCACGAATCCCGGCGCTCGAGGGCGGGGGTGCCCCGCAGCGTCGGGGTCGCTCTGCGTGAGCGGAGCGGAGGGATCGATCGGCCGCGGAGCGCGCGGCGATGCGCCGGCGAGCAGAGCCGGCAGGACGACGAGGACGATCGCGACGGTGGCGACGACGGCCGCGGCGAGGACCACCGCGAGCAGGGGAGCCCCGGTGCCGGGCGTGAGAGCGAGCTCGGCGGTCGCGAGGAGCAGGTTCAGCAGGGCGATCAGCGATGCGATCACGTGCGGTCTCCTCTCGACGTCTCTCCCACGCTAGCAGGGGCCGCTCGCTACGCTGGGGCGATGACCACCCTCGTTCTGACCATCGTCGGCGACGACCGCGCGGGCCTGGTGTCGTCCGTCGCCGACATCGTCGACGCCCACGGCGGCAACTGGGAGAACAGCGAGCTCGCCGAACTCGCGGGAGCCTTCGCCGGCATCGTCGAGGTGTCGGTCGCCGCTGATCGGGCCGATGCCCTCCGCGCCGCCCTCGAGGGGCTGGCGGGTACCCTCGCGGTCACGGTTCACGTCGGTTCACCCGAGGGCACGGCATCCGCTCCGCACAGTGTCACCCTCGACGTCATCGGCAACGACCGCTCGGGCATCGTGCGCGAGATCACGTCGGCCCTCAGCGCACGCGGAGTGAGCATCGAGCGCATGTCGACGCAGACGACGGATGCCGCGATGGCGGGCGGCCGTCTGTTCGAGGCGTCCATCACGGTCACGCTCGTCGCGGGCGTCGAGATCGACGATCTCGTCGACGAGCTGGAGCGACTGGCGGCGGAGATCCAGGTCGACGTCTCGCTCGCGGACTGAGTCCCGCGTCCGCGCGCGGCGCCGCGCCTCAGGCGGCCCGGCGGCGACGTGACGCCAGCCGCGCGATCGCGCGCCAGCCCACGAGGAAGAGCGAGAGCGTGATCGCCGCGACGATCACGAAAGCGACCGCGACGCCCTGACCGCTCACGGCCCGCAACAGCATGCCGACGGCGACGGTCACCGCCCACACGACGAGTCCCGTGCGCACCGGAGCGAGGGGAGCGCGCCACCCGCGGCTGATCAACCACCCGAGGCCCAGCGCGACGACGAACGGCCACGCCGTGGTCGCCAGCCCCGATCCGGCGGGGCCGAGGACGTCACCGTCGTGGGTCGCGCGCCCGATCGCGGCGAAGACGACGACGAAGACGAGGTCGACGAGCAGGACGAGCGCGGGGTGGATGCGGGAGGAGGTCACGGCATCCATTGTCCTCGTCCGGGCGCGGCATATCGTCCGTGTATCGGAAGGCACAGACGCGCCGGCAACACCTCGGCGTGTGGGCTGGGAGCCCGATCACCCAGGAGACTCCATGCCGAACGCCCCGGTCCTCACCCCCGCCCGTGTCCTCGTCGCCGCCGCAGCGCTCACCGTCGTCGGGACGCTCACGCTCGCGCCGCGGGCGCTCATCCGTCCGTTCCAGGAGAGGGCGATCGACGCGTTCTTCCTCGTGACCGAGCGATGGGGCGGCTTCGCGCCGGCGTACGACAGCGATGTCGTGATGAACGTCGCCCTGTTCGTGCCGCTCGGGATCGCGGTGGCGGCGCTGCTTCCCCTGCGGTTCGCACCCGCCGCCGTGCTCTTCGGGGCCGCCGTCTCACTCGCGGTCGAGACCGCTCAGTCGTTCATCCCGGGTCGGGTACCCGACATGGACGACGTTCTCCACAACACCATCGGCGCGGGCGTGGGCACGGTGATCGTGATCGTGTCGCGGTTGGTGGCGCGTGCGGCTGTCCGCGCGGGGGAGATGGCAGCGTGCGGGTGAGGAGCCGCCCGCGAGACGGGTCACCGATCGCGATCGGTCGTCGGCCGGGGGAGGCGCACGCGCGCGTGAAGTCCGCCGCCCTCGCGCGGCCAGAGTTCGAGCGAACCCTCGTGCACGCGCACGATCGCGACGGCGATGGCGAGACCGAGGCCCGTGCCGCCTTCCGCGGGGCGGGCGCGCCCCGCCGCGCGAACGAACGGCTCGGGGAGCGTGGCCACCGTTTCAGGGGACAGCACGGCGCCGGTGTTCGCGACGTCGATCACGACGCTGCGCGCATCCGTCCGCACGGCGATCTGCACCTCGCGTGCGACCTCACCGTCGGGTGTGCTGTGGACGATCGCGTTGTGCACGAGGTTCGTGAGCATCTGGCGGGCTAGCGTCTCGTCCGCGATCGCGACGGAGGGCGACGCGATGCGTGTGGTCAGCCGTGCCGACGTCCTCGTCGCGAGCGGAGCGAGCTCGCCGCACACTTCGGCGGCGAGGGCGTCGATCTCCACCTCGGTACGCGCCACCACGCCGCCGCTCGAGGCGCGCGAGAGGGCGAGGATCGCCTCCGTCAGCCGGATCGCCCGCTCGTTCGTGTCGTCGAGGCGGGCGATCAGCCGCTCGACGTCGACGCTCGCGGGGTCGGCCTTCGCCACCTCGAGCATCGTGCGCATCGTCACGTGCGGAGTGCGCAGCTCGTGCGAGGCGTTCGCGGCGAAACGCCGCTGCTCCTGCACGGTCTCGGCGATGCGCGCGAGCATCGCGTCGAAGGTGTCGGCGAGGTCGGTCAACTCGTCCCGCCGGCCGGGGAGGTCCACGCGACGGTCCAGGCTCCCGTCGCGCACCGCCCGCGCGGCGTCGGTGATGCGCGTCAGCGGCCGGAGCATGAGACCCGCGACGATCCAGCCTCCGCCCAAGCCGATGACGGCGAGCCCGGCGACGGTGAACCATGCGTATTTCACGAAGACGTCGGCGAGGTCGCGGCGCGCGGGAGTGAAGAGGCCGCTCGTGGCGTAGAGGGTGCCCTCGGGCAGGAACCGCAGGACGAGGAACCCCACCGTGAACAGGGCGATCCCGACGATCACGACGAAGACCGCGTAGCTGAGCGTCAGTTTGATCCGGACCGAGAGTCCGGGCGGACGTTCACGCATCCGCGGGACCGATGCGGTATCCGACGCCGGCGACGGTCTGGATCAGCCACGGCTCGCCGAGGCGCTTGCGTAGCGTCGAGATCGTGATGCGGACGGCATTGGTGAAGGGGTCGGCGTTCTCGTCCCACGCGCGCTCGAGGAGGACCTCGGCGCTCACCACGCCGCCGCCCGCGGACATGAGTACCTCGAGCACGGCGAACTGCTTGCGGGTCAGCGAGACGTATCGGCCGTCGCGGTACACCTCGCGCCGGAACGGATCGAGACGGATGCCGTCGAGCTCGAGGATCGGGGGAGCCCCGGTCGCGGGCCGCCGCGCGAGCGCACGCAGTCGCAGCACGAGCTCCCTCAAGACGAACGGCTTGGTCAGGTAGTCGTCCGCACCGCTCTCGAACCCCGAGGCCTTGTCGTCGAGGCGGTCGGCGGCGGTGAGCATGAGCACGCGCGGGGCGGTCGGTTGGACGGCGAGGTGGCGGGCGATCTCGTCGCCGTTGGGTCCGGGGATGTCGCGGTCGAGGACGACGACGTCGTACGCGGTGTAGCCGAGCTGCTCGAGCGCGGAATCGCCGTCGCCCGCGATGTCCGCTGCGATCGCCTCCAACCGGAGTCCGTCGCGGATCGCCTCGGCGAGATAGGGCTCGTCCTCGACGATCAGCACGCGCATCCCGTCATCGTAGGCGTGCCGGCGTATCGCGAGCGTATGTAGCGTGGAGTGATGGCGACCCGACTGCTGCTCGTGGCCGATACGCACGTCCCGAAGAGAGCCCGGTCGATTCCGGATGCCGTGCGGCGAGCGGCATCCGAGGCCGATCTGATCGTGCACGCGGGAGATTGGGTGACCGAGGCGGTGCTGGACGAGCTCCTCTCCCTCGGGCCCGTGCTGGGGGTGTGGGGGAACAACGACGGTGCCGACCTGCGCGCTCGGCTGCCTGAGATCGCGCGCGCCGAGATCGAGGGGGTCCGCGTCGCCGTGGTCCACGAGACCGGTGCCGCGACCGGTCGGGAGAGACGGATGGATGCCGCGTTCCCGGACACCGACCTGCTCGTGTTCGGGCACAGCCACATCCCGTGGGACACCTCGACACCGGCGGGTGTGCGTCTGCTGAACCCCGGATCGCCGACGGACCGCCGACGACAGCCGCGGTGCACGATGATGACTCTCACGCTGGCCGAGGGGACGATCCGCGATCTCGCCCTGCACGAGGTCGTCCGCGACTGACGGCGTATCGTCCGCGTATGCGTGACCCGATAGGGCGGGGAGACGGCCGGGGCGAGTGTCCGTAGCAGAGGCTGCACGCACGGGTGACGGACAGAGGAAGGGCGCCGCAACCGGTCTCCCGGTGCGACGCCCTTCCCCGTGCGTGCGGGCTCAGACCCGGCGGGCCGCCGACGTCAGCGGGCACTCGAACGGGTCGCGGGCGGCGAGGCCCACGCGGTTCAGGTACTGGATGACGATGCCGTACGACTGCAGCAGCGTCGTCTCGACGTAGGGCACGCCGAGGGTCTGGCAGTGCTCGATGACGATCTCGCGCGCGCGGCTCAGGTGCGGCCGCGGCATGTTCGGGAACAGGTGGTGCTCGATCTGGTAGTTCAGCCCGCCCATCAGCCAGGTGGCCCACCAGCCGCCCGAAATGTTGCGCGACGTACGCACCTGCTTGCTGAAGAAGTCGAGCTTCGCGCCGGGGGCGATCACCGCCATGCCCTTGTGGTTGGGGGCGAACGAGGCGCCCATGTACACGCCGAACACCGCCAGCTGAACGCCGAGGAAGGCGAAGGCCATGCCGAGGGGGAGGAACACGAAGACCGGGGCCACGAACACGGCGAAGCGCAGGGCGATGAGTCCGAGCTCGGTCCAGCGACCCTTGACCTCGCCGCGCGAGAGCAGATGGCGGATCGCCAGGACGTGCAGGTTGAGGCCCTCCAGCGTCAGCAGGGGGAAGAAGAGCCAGCCCTGTCGCTGGGTGATCCAGCGCTGGATGCCGCGGGCCTTGGCCGCGTCCTCGTCGAGGAACGAGATGGTGTCGATCTCGATGTCGGGGTCTTTGCCGACGCGGTTGGGGTTGGCGTGGTGACGGGTGTGCTTCGAGGCCCACCACGACTGGCTCATGCCGACGACGCCGTTGCCGATCCACAGCGCCAGACGATCGTTCGCGGGGCCCGAGGCGAAGATCTGACGGTGGTTCGCCTCGTGGGCGAGGAACGCCACCTGCGTGAACAGGATGCCGAGGGCCGCGGCGATCAGCAGCTGGAACCAGCTGTCGCCGAGGAGCACGAATCCGGCGATGCAGCCGGCGAAGGCCAGGACGAGGGCGGAGCCGACGAGAGCGTAGAACACGCGGGTGCGGACGAGGAGTCCGCTCTCGCGAACGACCTGGGACAGCTCTGTGTAGGCCTTCGCGATCGGGGGGAATTCGGTGGTGCCGGAGTAGGTCTGACGAACGGGGCCGAGACGGGACTCGACGATGGTGGAAGCGATGAAGTGCTCCTCGGTTGGGGTGACCGGAGTCGGGATCCCGGGCGGCTTTCCCGGGTCCGGCCCACCATACGTGCCGATGTATGGGGGCTCCGGTATACGTCCACATGTGCAGGAGCCTCACGGGGAATGCACATCTGCCGGACCCTCTCCGTTCACCTGCGAGCACAACGAAAGCCGGGCCGCCGCACGTGCGGCAGACCCGGCTTTCGGGGGTGATGCGGAGCTTAGAGGGGGCGGATGTTCGCCGCCTGCATGCCCTTGGGGCCCTGCTCGGCGTCGAATTCGACCTTCTGCGCTTCCGTCAGCTCCTTGAAGCCGTTGCCCTGGATCGCGCTGAAGTGCGCGAACAGGTCGGCGGAGCCGTCATCGGGAGCGATGAAGCCGTAGCCCTTTTCGGAGTTGAACCATTTCACGGTGCCAGTGGCCATCGTGTTCTTCCTTTATTCATGTTGGGCCGCATGAGCGACCGTGGGCGCCGTTCCGACGAATGCGGAGCGGACGGGGACGCCGCGACACCGAGGCGGTGCCGCGTACGCGATGCCCGTCGACGGCGGCCTGAGCCGCCCCGACGGACGTGTGGATGCCGAGGTTCTCGCCGAGCGGACCCTGGGCTTCGTAGCCCGAGGTGGCCGCGCCGACGAAACCGGCATAGTCGGATCCGGCCGTCGCGACGAAGACGTCGAGATCGGCCTGGCGCCACGACAGTGGCGAAGGGTGAAGCGAGGACACAAGAACTTTCCGCGGGAGGCAGGCGATGACCGATGTCATCGAGCGTGCCGCGCGACGAGATAGAGGGGGATTCTGATGGTGAACGGCTCGGTGCCGTGCGCCCGACATCTCATCGATGAGGCGGGCGTCCATGAAGCAAATCCCGGAATTGATGCTTCCACGGTAGCACGGATGCCCTCGGGACACCCGGGAGATTTCCGCCGATGCCGTCAGACGGTGGACTGGGGGCATGGCATCCGGAACCGATGACTCCACGGACGACGAGCGGTGGCTCGTCATCGACGGTCGCCGGTGGCGACGCACGGATCCGGCGCTCCCACCGGAACTCGCCGACCGTCTGAGATCGCACCTCGGGCGGGCACGCTCCTCGGTGCGGACGACGAAACGCGCGGGGGACGCCGGCGGAACGGCTGACGCCCGTCGCCGCGTCGGACTCGCCAAGACGGGGCTCGGCGAGCGAGGACCGCGGTGGTGGGAAGAGGACGTGGCCTCCCGCCTCGGCCGCGCTGAGGAGGCACTCGAAGAGCTCGATCGGCTCGCCCCGCCGAGAGCAGACGTCGGGCCCGACGTCAACGCGTAGCGCTCGCAGCGGTGACCCGGTGGGCTGGGGCTTCGTCAGAAAGAGGGAGTGTCATGACATCCACCGACACCGAGCTGGACACGCTCAACGACCTGCTGAAGAAGTTCCGCTTCGCCATGGTCACCACGCGGGCGGAGGACGGCGCGCTCCACGCTCACCCGTTGACCGTCCAGGAGCGGGAGTCCGACGGCGACCTGTGGTTCATCGTCGGAACGCACGCCTCGGCCGTCGAGCACGTGCGGCGGGATCCGAAGGTCGGTCTGTCGTTCAGCTCGGACAGCACGTGGCTGTCGCTCGCCGGTCACGCCGAGATCGTCGACGACCTGGCGAAGCTGAAGGAGCTGTGGTCGACCAGTGTCGAGGCATGGTTCCCGGACGGCCCCGAGTCCCCGGGGGTCACGATGCTGAAGGTCTCTGCGCTCACCGGTGAATACTGGGGGAGCGCGGGCGGGCGGCTCGCGACGGCGATCGCGCTGGTGACCTCGAGAGTGACCGGCGAGCGTCCGAAGGGCGGCGAGAACGAGAAGTTCGATCTGACCGACTGATGCGACGAAGGGCCCCGCGCGCGGGGCCCTTCGTGTGCGTCATCCTCCGGAGGGGTTGTCGACGGGCTCGCCGTCGTCGTCGGTCGTGTCCGGGATCTGCGGCGCGTCGGCGGTCTCCAACTCGTCGGGCTCGTCGGCGGTGTCGTTCGTGCGGTCCGGTGTCGTGTCCATGGGGGCACCCGATCACGAACCGCGGTGGGCGCGCGCGGGCCTTGCGCGCACACCACGTCTGTGTCAGCGCAAGCCCCCGCAGTTCGGAGTCGCGTTTTGCGACGATGACGCCATGTCACGACCCGAGGTGCGCTCCAAGCCGTGCGCTTACTGCGGACGCCCGTTCACCGATCGCAAGAGGTGGAGCGGACGTGACCAGTGGGACGAGGTCCTCTACTGCTCGCGCGGGTGCCGGGCGAACGCCGCGAAGCGGAGGCGGCGCGCGTGAGGGCGGCACTGATCCTGGCGACGCAGCAGTTCGCCGAGCATCCCGTCTACGCCGACGACGAGGTCGAGGAGTTCTTCTTCATCGAGTCGGCGCCGCGGTTCCGCAAGCTCCCGTACCACCGGCACAAGATCGTGCTGTTGATCTCGGCGATGCGGCACACCGCGGCCCGGCTCGAGGCCGAGGGACGGACGGTCCGCCGGATCACCCTCGCCGACGACCTCGGCTTCAAGGCGGGGCTGGAACGCCTGCTGCGGGAGCACCGCGTCACCGAGCTGACGTGGATGAGCGATCCGAACCGCCCCGTCGACGAACGGATCGCCGGTATCTGCGCCGATCACGATGTCGAGACCGATGTGCTCCCGGACGGGCTCTTCCTCACCCCCGAACAAGAGGTCGACGCCTGGTTCGCCGAGCACCCGACGCCGCTCATGGAGGACTTCTACCACTGGCAGCGCCAGCGCACCGGCATCCTGATGGACGGTGGCAAGCCTGCCGGTCGACGCTGGAACTTCGACGCCGACAACCGCAAGCCGTTGCCGAAGAAGGGCGTCGAGATCCCGCCCCTCCCTCAGCTCGAACCCGACGACATCACGCGCACGGTCATCGCCGAGGTCGACGAGCTGTTCCCCGAGCACCCGGGGAAGGCGGAGGAGTTCTGGCTCCCGGTCACGCCCGAGGACTCGCTCGATTGGCTCGACGTGTTCGTCGCCGAGCGCCTGCACGATTTCGGGCGCTACGAGGACGCGATGAAGGCCGACGAACCCTTCCTCTTCCACGCGATCATCTCGCCGATGCTGAACATCGGCCTTCTCACCGTCGAGGAGGTGGTCGCCGCCGCCACGCGGACCGATGCGCCCCTGGCATCCGTCGAGGGATTCATCCGGCAGGTGATCGGCTGGCGCGAGTACATGCGCGGGATGTATCGCGCGCATCCGAAGCTCGAGCACGTGAACGCGCTGCACCTCGAGCAGAGGATCCAGAAGTACTGGTACTCCGGAGAACGGATGCCGAGTGACCTGCCCGTGCCGGTCCGCACAGTCCTGGAGCGGGTGCACCGCTGGGGTTACGCGCACCACATCGAGCGGCTCATGGTGCTGGGCAACTGGTTCCTGCTGCAGGGATACGCGCCGCGGCAGGTCAACGCGTGGTTCCTGGCGCTGTTCGTCGACGCCTACGACTGGGTGATGGTGCCCAACGTCATGGGCATGAGCCAGTTCGCCGACGGCGGGTTCGTGGCGACGAAGCCCTACGTCTCGGGTGGGGCGTACCTGCAGAAGATGGGGTCGTGGTGGCCCTCGGCTCAGGATGCCAAGGACTCGGTGTTCACCGACGCCTACTGGGAGTTCCTCGAGCGGCACGAGGACGTGCTGGCGGGCAACCACCGGCTGGGGCTGGCCCTGGCGCAGATGCGGAAGCGGCGCGACGCGAAGGGGTAGCACGAACAGAGGTGGCTGAGCCTGTCGAAGTCACCGGTCTCCGGTTGGTTCCGGTCCCTTCGACAGGCTCAGGGACCTGGGCAGGCTCAGCGAGTTCTGCGCGAGCGGCCGCTGAGCCCGTCGAAGCGTCCGCGGTCAGCTCTTCAGCTTGTTCAGCGCCGACCCCTTGTGAGCCGCGGTCGACCCCGACTTCTCCGACTTCACGATGTAGGCCGGGTCGTCGTCGGATGCGGTGAACTTCTGGCCGTCGTGCTGGAAGTCCTTCGTCTTCTTCTCGACGACTTCGCCCTGCGTGCGCCCCTGCGGGGTGTCCCAGCTGACGCGGTCGCCCTTCGACAGATCCTTCGACATGTGCGGTTCCTCTCGTTCGGTCCCGCCATGCTCCCGACCCGGCCGGCCGGGGATCGGGGGATTGACAGGCTCTGGCCCCTACGTGGTCCGAGGACGAACCGCAATGCCTCGGCGATGTCGGAGCCCGTGCGTAGCGTCGTCCCTGGGCCTTTCGTTTCCCGGCCCACGACGTGAGGAGAGCCATGACCGAGCCGACCACCACGAACGGCGGAGCGCCCGTCGCCAGCGACGAGCACTCCCAGAGCGTCGGAGCCGACGGCTCGATCGCTCTGACCGACCACTACCTGATCGAGAAGCTCGCGCAGTTCAACCGCGAGCGTGTGCCCGAGCGCGTGGTGCACGCCAAGGGCGGCGGCGCCTTCGGCACGTTCCGCACGACCGGCGACGTGTCGGCGTACACCCGCGCGGCGCTGTTCCAGCCGGGGGTCGAGACCGAGATGCTCGCACGTTTCTCGTCGGTCGCGGGTGAGCAGGGGAGCCCCGACACCTGGCGCGACCCGCGCGGATTCTCGCTGAAGTTCTACACGACCGAGGGAAACTACGACCTCGTCGGCAACAACACCCCCGTCTTCTTCGTCAAGGACGGCATCAAGTTCCCCGACTTCATCCGCTCGCAGAAGCGCCTGCCCGGCAGTCACCTGCGCGACAACACGATGCAGTGGGACTTCTGGACGCTGTCGCCCGAGAGCGCCCACCAGGTGACCTGGCTCATGGGCGACCGTGGCATCCCGGCCTCCTGGCGTCACATGAACGGCTACGGCTCGCACACCTACCAGTGGATCAACGCCGAGGGCGAGCGCTTCTGGGTGAAGTACCACTTCCACACCGACCTCGGTCACAAGACCCTCACGCAGGACGAAGCCGACCAGATCGCGGGTCAGGACGCCGACTTCCACATCCGCGACCTGTACGCGGCGATCGAGCGGGGCGAGTTCCCGACGTGGACGCTCAAGGTGCAGATCATGCCCTACGACGATGCGAAGACCTACCGCTTCAATCCCTTCGACCTGACCAAGGTGTGGCCGCACAGCGATTACCCCGAGATCGAGGTCGGCACGATGGAGCTCAACCGCAACCCGGGCAACTACTTCGCCGAGATCGAGCAGGCCGCGTTCGAACCGTCGAACTTCGTGCCCGGCATCGACGGCAGCCCCGACAAGATGCTGCAGGCGCGCATCTTCAGCTACGCCGACGCGCACCGGTACCGCGTGGGCACGAACTACCAGCAGCTGCCGGTCAACCGTCCGCACACCGAGGTGCACTCGTACTCGAAGGAGGGCGCGATGCGCTACGAGTACAACCCGCCCGAGGTGCCCGTCTACGCTCCCAACTCGGCGGGTGGCCCCGCGGCCGATCCTCGTCGTGCCGGTGACGGCGGATGGCAGAGCGACGGCGAGCTCGTGCGGTCGGCGGCGACCCTGCACCCCGAGGACGACGACTGGGGTCAGGCGGGTGCTCTGGTGCGCGAGGTGATGTCGGCCGAGGAGCGCGATCGTCTCGTCGAGACCATCACCGGGCACGTGGGCGGCGTGACGCGCAGAGACGTCCGCGATCGTGCCGTGCAGTACTGGAAGAACGTGGATGCTGAGATCGGCTCCCGCGTCGAAGCCGGACTTCCGCCACTCGAGGACACGACAGCTCCCGGCGATCAGCTCAGCGAGCCGAATCCCGACGGCGACCTCGTGGGCCGCGACGTCGCGGGCAAGATCTGACGGCTGCCCCGCGGACTCGGGGGTGCCGGTTTCCGGCACTCCCGCCCCGTCGGGGCGCCTTGACGGGGAACGCGTCCGCCTCGACGGGGAACGCGTCGCGGGTCTACAGCCGTGCGCGGTCGGGCCGGGTCAGGCGGAATCGGGAGGCCAGCACCCCGGCCACGAGTGCTCCCGCGCCGCCGGCCATCATGTCGCCGATCGTGTCGTCGTAGGTCACGAAGATGGCATCCGTGATGAAGCGGTAACCGAACCACTCGACCATCTCCCACACGGCGCTCAGTGCGAGCCCGGTGATCGTCGCAAGGACGATCGGTGTACGGCGACGACCCGTGGGGGAGATCACGCGCGCGTCATCGAGCAGCACGAGCGCGACAGCCGCGAGGACGCCCGTGCATGCGAGGTGCACGACGAGGTCCCAGCCCGTCCACGCGCGGTACAGGTCGATGACGTTGCTGCCCGCGGCCACGAACACCGTGACGCAGGTGATGAGGTCGAGACCCGAGCGCAGCCCGATCATCCGCGACAGCATGACCGCGGGCAGCGACATCGACAGCACCGCGAAGTCGGTGAACGGCAGGGTGAACAGGGACACGATGACGACGACGATCGCGACCGCCCGCACGAGGTCGGCCAGCCAATCGGTCACGCTGCGCGGGGGACGCTGAAGATTCGCGTACATGGCCCGGATCATCGCGGGCCCCCCGACGGGTGGATACGTAGGACGGCCTCCACGGGCAGATGGTCGCTCGGCCACTGCGTGCCCGTCGGGCGGGGGTCGATGCCGACCGCACGGACGCCCACGTCGGGGGTGACCAGGAGCGCGTCGATGCGCCGTGCGCCGACACGAGGGGCCGCGTAGTTGTTGAACGTCCCCCACTCGGCGGTCCGGCGCGCCGGGGCGTACGACCAGGTGTCCACCAGGAGGCCGTCGGCGAACATGCCCGCGAGCTCGGCCGAGCGGATGTGCGCGTTGACGTCGGCGGTGAAGACGAGAGGGAGTTCGCGCCGCGCAACGAGGTCGTGCAGCCAGGTCGCCGAGCGGCGCCGCGCCCGCCGGGAGAAGGCGTCGAAGTGCGTGTTGACGAACGTGAATCGCGCGTCCGTCGCCCGATCGCGCAGTCGGGCGACGACCGCGACGCGGGGGATCGTATTGCCCCAGCCCGTCGACCCCGGGACGTCGGGAGTGTCCGACAGCATGACCTGCTCCCAGTCCTCGACCTCGATCCGGTCCCGGTCGTAGAACAGGGGAGTCCCCTCGCCCTCGCGATTCTTCCCGCGTCCGAGTCCGATCCGCCCGTACGGCGACCCGAGGGAGACCTGCACCCAGGAGGCCTGATCGGGCATCGCCTCCTGCGATCCGAGCAGATGCGGCCGACGGGCGCCGAGGAAGGTGCGCAGGCGTTGCTTCCGCATCGGCCACCGATCGGCGGGCGGCCAGGTGATCCGGTCGAAGCGCCGCCGGATGTTGAAGCTCATCACGTGCAGATCCGGCGCTTCGACGTCGGGGAAGAGGATGCCGGCCATCAGCGCCCGGCCTCGGCTCGAGCCGCGCGGCGCCGCGCTCGGGCCACCCGCGCCCACCGCACGGGCGGGATGTCTCGCGGCCAGTGCGCGAAGACGGTCCCCGCCCCGCGGCGGAAGCAGCGCGCGAACCGCCGCGGCTCCACCGTGCGGGACGAGACCCGCATGTGCCGCCCCCGCACGTACCGGATGCGATGACGGAGCCCGAGGTGGTACGCGAGATCGAGGTCGTCGTGCAGCTCCGGGTCGAGGTGGACCCGGTCGCGCACCGCTTCCCATGCCGCGCGGCGGAACGCCATGTTCGACCCCCACAGCGGGGTGTGTCCGAGCGCGGGGAACGCGAACGTGTTGTACGTGCCGAGGAACACGCGGGCCATCAGCACACGCTGGGAGGCGGGACCGTCATGGAACACCGCACCGCCGGTCACGGCATCCACGTCCGGATCGGCGAGGGCTTCGACCATGCTCGCGATCCAGGTGGGCGCCGGAAGACTGTCGGCGTCGAGACGCAGGATGAGCTCCCCGCGCGCGGCGTCGTAGCCGGTCGAGGCCGCGGCGGGAATGCCGCGCTCGCCGCAGAACACCACGCGCGCTCCGGCGGCTCGGGCGATGTCGGCGCTGTCGTCGGTGGAGCCGTTGTCGACGACGACGATCTCGTCGGCGGTGAGCGTCTGCGTGGCCAGGGCCCGCAGGCAGCGCCACAGGTGCGGTCCGTCGTTCCGCACCGGGATGACGACCGACACGCCGACGACCGGATGAGGGGGTCTTGCGGGCACGACGAACTCCAGACGACGAGTGATCCTCCACGCTAGGCGATCGCTTCCCCGGCACTCGGAGGCTTGACGCTTTCGTACGCTGGAGACATGGCATCCGTCCTCAACGTCTCGGCGTATCTGTTCACGCGCATCGACGACCCCGCGGCGCTCCGCGACACACTGCGCGGGGGAGCGGTCGAGGCAGGACTGCGGGGGACGATCCTGCTCGCCGAGGAGGGCATCAACCTCTTCCTCGCGGGGGCCGCCGACGCCGTGTGCGGCTTCGTGGACGAGCTGCGTGCCGACCCGCGTTTCGCCTCGCTCGAAACGAAGGACAGCTGGTCGGATGCCGTGCCCTTCGGCAAGCTCCTGGTGAAGGTGAAGCGCGAGATCATCCGCATGGACCGGCCCGAGGTGCGCCCGCAGGACGGACGGGCGCCTGCCGTGTCGCCCGCGACCCTCCGCCGCTGGCTCGATCGGGGCGCGGACGACGAGGGTCGCGAGGTCGTGCTCGTCGACACCCGCAACGCTTTCGAGGTCGACTACGGCACCTTCGCCGGGGCGAAAGACTGGCGCATCGAGCGCTTCACGCAGTTCCCGGATGCCGCGAGCTCGCATCGCGACGAACTCGCCGGCAAGACGGTGGTGAGTTTCTGCACCGGCGGTATCCGCTGCGAGAAGGCGGCGCTGTATCTGCGCGACGAGGGTCTCGACGCGTACCAGCTCGACGGGGGGATCCTCGGGTGGTTCGCGGCCTAGGGCGACGCGCATTGGCAGGGCGACTGTTTCGTGTTCGACGGGCGCGAAGCGCTCGACGCGGGGCTCGCGCCGGCGGGCTCCGCTGCGGGTGCCTGATGCTCTGGGACCAGCACGCGTGCGTCGAGCTCGTCGAGACCGCCGACATCGGCGACCTGCGTCGCTATCGCGATGCCGGAGGCGGCTTCGTGTCGCTCAACGTCGGCTACGCCCCGCACGGGCCTGAGCTCACGGCATCCCTTCTGCGTTCCTTCCGCGCTCAGGTGGACGCGATCGAGGGCGTCGAGCTGGCCTCGACGGTCGCGGACATCGACCGCATCGCCGCCCGCGGCGACACCGCCGTCGCCTTCGACCTCGAGGATTGCGCGCCTCTCGGAGGAGATCTGGATGCCGTCGGCCTGCTCGTCGCGCAGGGCGTGCGGACGCTCGGGCCGACGTACAACCACGCCAACCGCGCCGGCGGGGGCTGCCTCGACGCGGTCGACGACGGCCTCACCGCGTGGGGCCGCGACCTCGTCGCCGAGATGAACCGTCGCGGGATGGTGCCGGACGGCTCGCACGTCGGCGCCCGCACGACTCTCGACATGTGCCGGGTCTCGGCCCGTCCCGTGGTGTTCAGCCACTCCAACATGCGCGCGGTCTGGGACCACCCCCGCAACATCACCGACGACCAGGCGCGAGCGGTCGCCGACACCGGGGGAGTCGTCGGCATCACCGGTGTCGGTATCTTCCTCGGACCGAACACCGCCACCCTGGATGCCCTGGTCCGCCACCTCGAGTACGCCGTCGAGGTCGTCGGCATCCGCCACGTCGGCGTCAGCACCGACTTCTCGTTCGACTGGCGGACGTTCCGCGACACGATCGTCGAGTCGCCGGAGCTGTACGACGACAGCTACACGCGGTGGGGACCCATGGAGTGGATGCCGCCCGAGACCTTCGTCGGCCTCGGCTCCGCGCTCGCCGCGCGAGGATGGACCGACGCCGACACCGCCGCCGTGCTCGGCGGCAACTTCCGCCGCGTGGCGGCCGAGAGCTGGGAGCCCCTGACATGACCGGTCTGAGAGACGGCGCCGTGCTGCGTCCCGCCCGTGCGGGCGACGAAGACGGCATCCTCGCGTGCATCCAGGCGCTCGCCGACTACGAGAAAGAACCGGATGCCGTGGACAACACGGCCGAAATGATCCGGGCGACGCTGTTCGGCGACGATCCCCGCGCTTTCGCCTTCGTCGTGGAGCGGGACGGGGAGATCCGCGCGATCGCCATCTGGTTCCTCACGTACTCCACCTGGACCGGCCGTCACGGCATCTGGCTCGAAGACCTCTACGTGCACGAGCAGTACCGGTCGTCCGGCTACGGCGTGGCCCTGTTGGCCGCGCTCGCCGCCGAATGCATCGACAAGGACTACTCGCGCCTGGAGTGGACGGTGCTCGACTGGAACGAGCCTGCGATCGGCTTCTATCGCGCGCTCGGCGCCGAGGCGATGGACGAGTGGACGACGAGGCGCGTGACCGGCGACGCCCTGACCGCGCTCGCCGCTCGCGGCGCGAGCCGCTAGTCCGCGACGATCTCGACCTTGAAGCCGGCCGCGTTCTCGATCCACCCCGCGTAGTGCTGCGGTCCGCCGGCGTGCGGATAGCGGTCGGCGTACAGGGGATTCCACCCGTGCGCGGGGGCGTCGACCATCACGGCGTCCACCTCGGCGGGCCTCCCGCCCTCGAAAGCGAGATGGTTCACGCCGGGCCGTCGGCGATCATGCGGGGCGTCGACCGTGTTCGGTGTCGTCGTCACCGAGATGTACGCGCCGGCGGCGGTAAAGGTCGCCCCACCGGGCCACTCGGCATCCGTCGTCCATCCGAGGCGGGTGAAGAGCCAGATCCAGTCGGTCAGGTCGTCGGGGTGGGCGATCCAGATGTCGAGGTGGTGGAGGCCGGGCATTCGTCCAGTCTGGCTCAGCGCGCGAGGTCGGCGAGCACCGCTTCCGCGGCGCGCTGGCCCGAGACCAGGGCACCCTGGATCGACGCGGTGTCTCGGTGATCGCCGGCGATGTAGCGCCCGTCACCCAGGCGAACGGGCCGTCGCAGGCGCAGCGGCGGGTCCTGCGCCGGCAGAGCGCGGGCGACGTCGTCTCGCCGGAGGAGTCGCCACGGTCGGGTGTCGGTCTCCCAGATCTCGGCGAGCTGGCTCCGGATGCCATCCTCCGTCGCCGCGGAGGGCATCACGCAGGTCGCCTGGACGAGGTGCTGTCCCCGCGGAGCGTAGGTCGGGGCGGTGTTCGTCATGATCGCGGTGTTCACGATCGGGCCGCGTCGTCGCCCGTCGACGCGGAGCGCAGCGTCCTCGCTCGGTGCGTCGTCGGTGGCGAACCACCACGTCTGCAGCCCTCGGGGCCGGGGGAGCGGGACGTCGAGCGCCGGGTCGAGCCCGGTCGCGATCACCACGGCGCGGGCGGTGACGGCATCCCGTCCCTCGATGCCCACGTGCCAACCGGACCCCCGGGGCCGGGTGGAAACCACCCGATGACCGACCCGGATGCCGGCCCCGGCGCGGCGCGCCGTGTCGGCGAGCTGCGCGGGAAGAGCGCCGATCCCCGCGGCGGGGACCCCCGGACGGCCGAGCGCGAAGCTGCGCACGAGCAGCCGGACGAAGGCGTCGGAGGTCTGTTGCCGGTTGTCGGCGAGGACGCCGGCGAGGAACGGTTCGAGCACGCTTTCGCGGAGGGGCCCGCGTAGACCCGCGCGATCCCACGCTTCTTCGAGCGTGCGGTCGGTGCCGTCCTTCGCCGCGCGGGCCGAGACCACGGTCGGCGCCGCCCAACGGGCGAGCGCGGCGAGATCGGCGGGCCGCACGAGCCCGCTGGCCAGCGTCTCGGGGAGCGAGAAGGGGTGTCGCACGGGATGGGCCAGACGGACGACCCGGTCCTCGAGCCGTACGCCGACCGCGACGGGGAAGCACCGCAGCGCGAGCGCGTCGACATCGACCCATCGCCGGATGGCCGGGTACGCCGGATTGAGCACGTGGAAGCCGAGGTCGAGGCGGAAGCCGTCCACGATGTCGGTCCGCTCACGTCCGCCGACGGTCTCGCCCGCCTCGAGGACCACGACATCGTGGCCGGCGTGGGCGAGGCGGGTCGCGCAGCGCAGCCCCGCGAGCCCCGCGCCGATGACGATGGCGTCGTACGCGCTCATGGGGCGAGCCTAGGCATCGCCCTGCCGGCGGAAGCGGGGGTTGCGCGCCTCAGGGCCGGGGCGCGATGGCCGCGGCGACGCGGTCGAGGGCACCCGGCACGAGGGAGAAGTACGCCCAGGTGCCGCGCTTTTCGCGGGTCAGGATGCCGGCATCCACCAGCACCTTGGTGTGGTGAGACACCGTCGGCTGCGACAGGCCGAGCGGCTCCTGCAGGTCGCACGCGCACGTGGCGCCGGCATCCTGAGCGGCGATGATCGACACGATCCGCAGGCGGGCGGGATCGGCCAGCGCCTTGAGCGTCTTCGCGAGGGTCTCCGCCTCTGCCGGTGCCATCGCGGCATCGCCCGACGACACGCAGCACGGGGCGTCGAGCAGAGGCAGGGCGGTACCGGGAGTCATGGCATCCATCATTCTCAGAATATCGAGGAACGTCAATATTGACGTGTGTCGATGTTCTGCGTCATGCTGTTCCCGTTCGCCCCGACCCGAAGGAAGCGTGATGTCCGACATTGCCACCATCCTCTTCGTCTGCGTGCACAACGCCGGCCGTTCGCAGATGGCCGCCGGCTACGCCCGCGCCCTAGGCGGCGAGCGCGTCCGCGTGCTGTCGGGCGGGAGCGCACCGGGTGACGCCCTCAACCCGATGGCGGTCGCGGCCATGGCCGAGGAGGGCATCGATATCAGCGCGGAAGTGCCGCAGCTCCTGCTCACCGACGACGTGCGCGCGTCCGACGCGGTCATCACGATGGGCTGCGGGGACGCGTGCCCGATCTTCCCCGGCAAGCGCTACGAGGACTGGGAACTGACCGATCCGGCGGGCAAGGGCCTCGACGAAGTTCGCCCGATCCGCGATGACATCAAGGCGCGTGTCACCACGCTGCTGCGTGAGCTGGGGGTCGAGGCGTGAGCCTCACCCTCACGGTCCCGCCGCGGCCCGAGGTCGACCGTCGCGCGGGTCTTCCCGTCGCGGTCATCGGCGCAGGGCCGGTCGGCTTGGCTGCCGCCGCTCACCTGATCGAGCGCGGGCTGCCAGTGGTCGTCTTCGAGGCGGGCGACGCCGCCGGCGCGGCCGTTCGCGAATGGGGCCACACGCGCCTCTTCTCGCCGTGGCGCTACGTCGTCGACTCGGCAGCGCAGCGGCTGCTCGAGGCCGAGGGGTGGACGGCTCCGGATGCCGAGGGCCTCCCCACCGGCGATGAGCTGGTCGACCGTTACCTCGAACCCCTCGCGCGCACCGCCGCCCTGGCATCCGTCGTCCACTACCGAACGCGCGTGGAGGCCGTGTCGAGGCAGGGCATGGACCGCACGCGGTCCGCCGGACGCGCTGCTGCGCCGTTCACGCTGCGACTGCGGACGAACGACGGCGTGACGGATGCCACGGCTCGGGCCGTCATCGACACCTCGGGCACGACGAGCTCTCCGCATTCGCTGTTGGCGTCGGGTCTCGCCCCCGAAGGTGACCTCGGCGACCGGGTGACGACGGCGCTTCCCGACGTACGGGGACGCGACCGTGTCCGCTTCATCGGCCGCCGTGTGCTCGTCGTCGGCGCCGGCCACTCGGCGGCGAACACCCTGATCGCGCTCGCCGCACTCGCCGACGAAGACCCCGCGACGCGCGTGTCGTGGGCCGTGCGCACCGAAGCCACGGCGCGGCTCGCCGCCGACGCGGCCGACGACCTCGCCGCGCGCGGACGCCTCGGCACGGCGGTGCACCGTCTGGTCGTCGACGGGCGTGTCGAGCAGATCGCCTCGTTCGAGATCGATGATGTTCGGCTGTCCGACGCCGGAGTTCGCGTGAGCGGTCGACGCGCAGGCGAGGCGTTCGCGGTCGCGGTGGACGTGATCGTCAATGCCACCGGATTTCGCCCCGACCTGTCGATGCTGGCCGAGATCCGCCTCGGTCTCGACGAGATTGTGGAGGCGCCGCGTGCCCTCGCCCCGCTCATCGACCCGAACGTGCACTCGTGCGGGTCGGTGCCGCCGTACGGCGTCGCCGAGCTCACCCACCCCGAGCCCGACTTCTACCTCGCAGGCATGAAGTCGTACGGTCGAGCGCCCACATTCCTGCTGCTCACCGGGTACGAGCAGGTGCGATCGATAGCCGCCGAGCTCGCAGGTGACCGGGTGGCGGCGCGGCAGGTCGATCTCGTGCTGCCCGAGACGGGCGTGTGCACGACCGACGCGGGGTCCTGCTGCGCGTGAGCACGACGGTGCGCCCGTTGGCCGAGGCGGATTGGCCGGAGGTGCATCGCATCTATGCGGAGGGCATCGCGACCGGTCACGCCACGTTCGAAGCGGCACCCCCGGCGACCTGGGTCGACTTCGCGACGGGGAAGCTCGACGCGCACCGCTTCGTCGCGGTCATCGACGGTCGAATCACGGGCTGGGCGGCTGTGTCGGCTGTGTCGTCACGGCCGGTCTACCGCGGGGTCGTCGAGCACTCCGTCTATGTCGAGGCCGACGGTCGAGGACAGGGAATCGGGCATGCACTGCTCGACGCGGTCATCGATTCGACCGAGGCCGACGGTATCTGGACGATCCAGGCGTCGATCTTTCCTGAGGACACCGCGTCGCTCGCTCTTTACGCCCGCCACGGCTTCCGCACGGTCGGAACGCGCGAGCGGATCGGACGAGACGTGGCCGGCCGCTGGCGCGACACCGTGCTCATCGAGAGGCGCAGCCACCGGGTATGACAAGGGCCCGGATGCCATGGCATCCGGGCCCCGGAAACGCTTACGCGGAGGCTTCCTCACGCTTGGGCAGCACCCAACCGGGGCGCACGAAGTGGCACGTGTACCCGTTCGGGATGCGCACGAGGTAGTCCTGGTGCTCGGGCTCGGCCTCCCAGAAGGGCGCCTCGGGCTCGATCGTCGTGACGACCTTGGCGGGCCAGATGCCGGACGCGTCGACGTCGGCGATCGTGTCGCGGGCGACCTTCTCCTGCTCGGGGGAGAGCGGGAAGATCGCGGAACGGTAGCTCGTGCCGATGTCGTTGCCCTGACGGTTCAGCGTCGAGGGGTCGTGGATCTGGAAGAAGAACGCCAGGATGTCGCGGTACGACGTCCGGGTCGGGTCGAAGACGATCTCGACGGCCTCCGCGTGACCGGGGTGGTTGCGGTAGGTGGCGTGGTCGTTCTGGCCGCCGGTGTAGCCGACGCGTGTGTCGAGCACGCCGGGCTGCCGGCGGATGAGGTCTTCGACGCCCCAGAAGCAGCCGCCGGCGAGGACGGCGGTCTCGGTGCCGGGGCGGCGGGTGATCTCGCCGGTGTCGGTGGGTCCGCTGGTCATGGTGTGGCTCCTTTTGCGGTTGCGGAAAGAGAAGAGGTTCATGAGACGCGGCTCTCCGGGAACAGCGCGCGGTAGGCGCCGTATCCCTGCGCCTCGAGCTCGGCGACGGGCACGAATCGGAGGGCGGCCGAGTTCATGCAGTATCTCAGCCCGCCGGCCTGGCGAGGGCCGTCGTCGAAGAGGTGGCCCAGGTGGCTGTCGGCTCCCGCCGAGCGCACCTCGGTGCGCGTCATCCACAGACTCCGATCCGTCTTGGTCACGACGGCGTCGTCATCGATCGGCTTGGTGAAGCTCGGCCAGCCCGAGCCGCTCTCGAACTTGTCGGTCGAGGAGAACAGCGGCTGTCCTGACACGACATCGACGTAGATGCCGTCCTCGTGGTTGTCCCAGTACTCGTTGCGGAACGGCGGCTCGGTGGCGTCGTCCTGCGTGACGGCGAACTGGCGGTCGGTGAGGCGGCCCAGCGCCTCCGACGTCTTCCGGTACTCCGTGCTCACGGTTCGTATCCTCTCGTCTCGACGCCCGGGAGCGGGCGTCACACAAGAGAACGCGGCGCCCGCGCTTCTTGGTCCCTCGGGGCTGGGAGCGGGCTGTGAGTTCTCAGGAGTCCCGGATGCCGAGGGCAAGCCCCGTGGTTCTCATTGGCGCGCGCATTAGCGTGGCGCTCATCGACCAGGAGGTACGCATGACCCGCACCATCGTCATCACCGGCGCCAGCGACGGCATCGGTGCCGCGTCGGCGAAGCAGCTGAACGATCTCGGTGAAGAGGTGGTGGTCGTCGGCCGCAATCCCGAGAAGACCGCTCGGGTCGCGCGGACCCTCGGTGTCGATTCCTTCGTCGCGGACTTCACCGACCTGGCGCAGGTGCGCGAGCTCGCGGCATCCCTTCTCGAGCGATACCCGCGCATCGACGTGCTGGCGAACAACGCCGGGGGAGTGTTCGGCCGGCGTACCCTCACGACCGACGGGTACGAGACGACGTTCCAGGTGAACCACCTCGCTCCGTTCCTGCTCACGAACCTGCTACGGGAGCGCCTCATCGAATCCGGTGCCTCGGTGATCCAGACCTCGAGCGCCGCGGCCAAGCTCTTCCCGCGCTTCGATCTCAACGACCTTCAGGGAGCGAATCACTTCTCCTCCACGACGGCCTACGGCAATGCGAAGCTCGCGAACGTTCTCTTCACGAAGGAGCTGAACCGTCGATTCGGGGAACAGGGCCTCTCGGCTGTCGCCTTCCACCCCGGCGTGATCGCCTCGAACTTCGGATCGACGAGCGACGGGCCGTGGAAGTTCTTGTATTCCGGTCCGCTCGCGAAGCGGTTGATGACCTCGACCTCGGTCGGCGGAGCGCGGTTGACGTGGCTCGCCCTCGGCAAGCCCGGTGTCGACTGGGAGCCGGGCGGCTTCTACGCGAACAACAAGCCCGCCAAGACGAACCGCATCGCCGACGACCCGGTGATCGCGCGACAGCTCTGGGAGCGCAGTGCCGTTCTGACCGATCTGTCGGACTGACGTCGTCATCGCCGACCACATGGGGCCGAAGGGTCAGCGCGTGAGCCCCCGCGGGGGTTCGACCTCCCACCCGAGGCGTTCGAGCGCGTCGTGCAGGCGTCGTGCCTGCGCCCACGCGACCTCCCTCGACACGTCGGAGTAGACGTCGATCGCGAAAGGCGGCGGGTCGGCGAACTTCGGGATCTCGACTTCGGCCCAGGCGTGCGGGGCGAGCCAGACACGGGGGCGGGAGGTGCCCGCATCCTCGATGCCCCCGTCGGCGGCGAAGGCGATGACGTCGAGCGCGTCGAGCTTGGTGATGGGCATGTCCACGACGAGCGTGACCGCGTGCAGCGTGTCCGACATGGCGTACCTCCCGTCCCCTCATCCTCACACGGGGATCGTCTCCCGGGTCGGGTTCGTCGGGACGGCATGACGATGCCGACACGGCGCATAGCCGACGCACAGGATCGGTCAAGTCTCCCGCAGGGTGCGTCCCGCACAGTCGGTGGACCGACCCCACCCCGACCCCGGAGGCGACCATGAGCAGGATTCCCGAGACGCAGATGACCCCGGACGGCCCCGCCTACGAAGGGCGGTTGCTCGACCGCGCCGATGAGCCCGTCGTCGATCAGGGTGCACCGTTCGACATCCGCACGCTCGTCTCACGCCGCGGCATCCTGGGGCTCGTCGTCCTGGGTGCGGGCGCGGCCACGCTCGCGGCGTGCACTCCGGCCGCGACCGGGACGACGGGGGCCGCCTCGGCGACGCCCACCGCGTCGCCCACCGCCACACCGAGTGCGACCCCGAGCGCCTCGGCAGCCGACGCGGTCGCCGCCCTCCCCGCCGGCGAGATCCCCGACGAGACTGCGGGACCGTACCCGGGAGACGGGTCGAACGGCCCCGACATCCTCGAGCAGTCGGGGATCGTGCGCAGCGACCTGCGCACGATCCCCGGTGGAGGGGCGACCGCAGCGGGCGTGCCGATGACCCTGAATCTGACCATCTTCGACACCGCGAACGGCGACGTGCCTTTCGCCGGTGCCGCCGTGTACGTCTGGCATTGCGACACCGAGGGACGCTCCTCGCTGTACTCGTCCGGGATCGAGGACGAGAGCTACCTGCGCGGGGCCCGAGTCGTCGGGGACGACGGCATCGTGTCCTTCACATCGATCTTCCCCGGCTGCTACGACGGCCGCTGGCCCCACATCCACTTCGAGGTCTACCCGAACGTGGATGCCATCACCGATGCGTCCAACGCGATCGCGACGTCGCAGGTCGCCCTGCCGCAGGCCGCGTGCGACGTGGTGTACGCGGACGCGGCGTACCCGTCGTCGGCATCCAATCTCTCCCGAGTCTCGCTCGACAGCGACAACGTCTTCGGCGACGACGGGGGAGCACTCGAGCTCGCCACCGCCACGGGCGACAACTCCTCCGGCTGGACCGTCTCCCTGGGCGTCCGCGTCGACACGGCCACGACCCCGGCCGCGGGTGCCGCACCCGGGCGGCGCTGACCCGAATCCGCCAGGAAGGCCTCCGATGCCGCGGAGAAGGAGTCTTCGGGCGCGGAGAGGGCCGCTTCCGCGACCGCGCCCGCCGGTGCCTGTGTCGACGTCCCGATCGAGGATCGGTGGCAGGCGAGGCAGGAGAGGAGGATCGAACGGACGACGCGCTCGGTAGCCTCGACCCATGTCCTCCCCCCGCGCGCAACTGGAGAACCTCGTCCGTCGCCCGCACGCCGGCGACTTCGCCGCCCTGCACGCTCTGCCCGTCGAGGGCGAGGCGCGAGCCGCCGCGGTGCTCATCCTGTTCGGTGTCCTCGACGGCATCCCGAGCCTCCGCGAGGCGGCGCACGTGCCGAGCGACCTGGACGTCCTCCTCCTGGCGCGTGCCTCCACCCTGCGGGCGCACCCGGGCCAGGTCGCGTTCCCGGGCGGCCGTGTCGACCCCGGAGACGCGGATGCCGTGGCCGCGGCGTTGCGCGAAGCCCGCGAGGAGACGGGGCTCGATCCCGACGGGGTCGATGTGCTGGGGACGCTCCCGGCCGTGCCGCTCGCGTTCTCACGGCACGAGGTAACCCCGGTGATCGGCTGGTGGTCGCGCCCGACATCGGTTCGCGCGGTCGACAGGGCAGAGTCGGCCGAGGTGTTCCGCGCCCCCGTGGCGGACCTTCTCGATCCGGACCGTCGCGGGTCGACGGTCATCCGACGCGAGGGACGGGTGTGGCGGGGGCCGGCGTTCGCGCTCGAGACGGCCGGCGGGCCGCAGACGGTCTGGGGCTTCACCGCGATGGTGCTGGACGGACTGTTCGATCTGCTCGGCTGGACCGAACCGTGGGATGCCGCTCGCGAGATCGCGCTGCCCGAGCAGGCGCCGACGTCTCCTCCCCATCCCGCAGATCTTTAGCGTCTTCCACGCGCTTCGTCATCCGCGATGTGTACGGGCGCGGGGATCGCTAGCGTGGACACCGTGACTGCGCCTATCGACCCCACCACCACCGCCGCCTGGTCCCGCCTCTCCGCGTTGCGCGACTCGTTCCAGCCCGACCTCCGCGGCTGGTTCTCCGCCGACGCCGACCGGGTCCGCGACCTCACCCGCACGGTCGGCGACCTGCACGTCGACCTGTCGAAGAACCTCGTGACCCCCGAAGTGCTCGACGCCCTCATCGACCTCGCCGGTGAGACCGGCGTGCGCGAACGCTTCGCCGAGATGCTCCGGGGTGCACACCTGAACACCAGCGAGGACCGCGCGGTCCTGCACACGGCGCTCCGTCGCCCCGCCGGCGCCGAACCGGCGCTGGTCGTCGACGGGCAGCAGGTCGACCACGATGTGCACGAGGTGCTCGATCGTCTCAGCGCCTTCGCCGACCGCGTGCGCTCGGGGGAGTGGCGCGGCGTGACCGGCAAGAAGGTCACGACCGTCGTCAACATCGGCATCGGCGGCAGCGACCTCGGACCCGTCATGGTCTACGAGGCGCTCCTTCCCTACGCCGACGCCGGTGTGCACGCCCGCTTCGTCTCCAACATCGATCCGACCGACATCGCTCAAAAGACCGCCGACCTCGACCCCGAGACGACGCTCTTCATCGTCGCCTCCAAGACCTTCACCACCCTCGAGACGCTGACGAACGCTCGGCTCGCTCGCGATTGGTTGTGGGAGAAGCTCGCCGCGGCGGGGGCGATCGACGACACCGACGCCGCACGCACCGACGCTGTGGCGCACCACTTCGTCGCCGTTTCGACCGCGCTCGACAAGGTGGCGGCCTTCGGGATCGATCCCGCGAACGCCTTCGGCTTCTGGGACTGGGTCGGCGGCCGCTACTCGGTCGACTCCGCGATCGGTCTGTCGCTGGCGATCACACTCGGCCCCGACGCCTTCCGGGATCTCCTCGCCGGTTTCCACACGGTCGACGAGCACGTGGCATCCACCCCGGTCGAGCAGAACGTGCCCGTCCTCATGGGACTGCTCAACGTCTGGTACACGAACTTCCTCGGCGCGCAGTCGCACGCCGTGCTGCCGTACGCGCAGCAACTGCACCGTTTCGCCGCGTACCTCCAGCAGCTCACGATGGAGTCGAACGGTAAGTCCGTGCGCTGGGACGGCACCCCGGTGACCACCGACACCGGCGAAGTGTTCTGGGGCGAGCCCGGCACCAACGGCCAGCACGCGTTCTACCAGCTGATCCACCAGGGCACGCGTCTCATCCCCGCCGACTTCATCGCCTTCGTCAACCCGGCCTACCCCCTGGCCGACGACGGCCGAGATGTGCACGGCCTGTTCCTCGCGAACTTCCTCGCCCAGACCAAGGCGTTGGCGTTCGGGAAGACGGCTGAAGAGGTCGAGGCCGAGGGGACGACGGGTGCCCTCGTCGCCGCTCGGACCTTCCCGGGCAACCGGCCGACCACGTCGATCTTCGCGCCCTCGCTCACCCCTGCCGTTCTCGGTCAATTGATCGCCCTGTACGAGCACATCACCTTCACGCAGGGCACGATCTGGGGTATCAACTCGTTCGACCAGTGGGGCGTGGAGCTCGGCAAGCAGCTCGCCCTGCAGATCGCCCCGGCGATCGAGGGCGACGACGACGCTCTCGCTGCCCAGGATGCCTCGACGGCCGCGCTCCTCGCGTACTACCGCGACCACCGCGCCTGAGAATTCGGGCTGATCCGCGATTTTTTCCGTCGCGGATCAGCCCGCTTTCCCCGCGTCGCGGGGGCTCGAGTCGCGTCGCTGACGAGCCGTTCAACCCGCACTCGAAGGTTTGTGAAGAAATGCCAGGTCAAGGGCGCGAAATTTTCGACGCCGCGCGCGTGACCCGAGAAGCCTCGCGACGCCTCGATCTTCGACGAGGCGTGGTCTCTCCCGCCTGCCCCCTCCCACGACCCTCCCAGGTAACGAAGAGATAACGCTCAGAACGGCCACCCACACTCGGGGACTTGTGTCGACCCGACGGCACAACACCCGCGCTCCCCCCGAGAGCGCGCCCCCGACGAAAGTGCTCTTTTGCTGCGTTCCGACCTCAAGCTCGTTCCCGTCCATCGCGCCCGTCGTACTCTCGCCACCGCGGCGACCTGTGCGGGCCTCGCCCTCGGCATGATCGCCACCACCGGTCTCGCCGTCGCGGCACCGCTCTCCCTGCCGGACGCCTCGGCGTCCGCGTTCAGCGCCCCCGAGGCGACGGCCTCACCCGCGACGATGCCGGTGGCGACGCTCGGCTCGACGCCGACGCTGCAGGCGGTCTCGGCATCCGCCGACACCGCCGCTGCCGACGCGCAGTCGGCGCTCTCCGGTGCCGCGTCCGTGCAGGCCGACATCGCGGCGGCGGGTCTGCCGCTGGCGGTCGGCGACACGGGCATCGACACCGCCGCGCTGAACGATGCGGTCGATCGTCTGTCGACCTCGGACCTGCTTCCCACGGTGCTCCTGCCGGCGCTCAGTCAGAACGCCGAGGTCGAGACGCAGCGCGTGAACGATCGCGTCGCCGTTCTGCGTGGCAGCTTGAACGGCGCCGTCGCGGCCAAGGCGGCGGCGGATGCCGCGGCTGAGGCGCAGCGCCAGGCGGAGGCCGCGGCTGCCGCCGAAGCCCAGCGGAAGGCGGATGAGGCCGCGGCCCTTGCGCGCGTCAACACGCCCGACGGTGCCAAGGAGTACGCCGCCCAGCTCGCCGCTCAGCAGTACGGGTGGGGCGACGATCAGTTCTCCTGCCTCTCCTCCCTGTGGACCAAGGAGTCGGGCTGGAACTACCAGGCCTACAACCCCAGTGGCGCGACGGGTATCCCGCAGTCGCTCCCCGGTGACAAGATGGCGACCTTCGGCGACGACTGGCAGACCAACGCGGCGACCCAGATCAAGTGGGGCCTGGACTACATCTCCCGCGGTTACGGCACTCCGTGTGCCGCGTGGGGTCATTCGCAGGCGACCAACTGGTACTGAGAAAAACCTCCGCGATCGACCTCGACCGCGCCATAACGATATATCGTTATGTATCGCTGACTCAGATCGGGTCCGCGCGAAGGAGGTCGTCATGAGTGGTTCATTCCTGGGAGACGCGTTCGGCGGACGCGGCGGAAGCAACGCCCCCGGCTGGCCGGTGTCCAGCATCGTCGAGGGCCTGGAGCAGCTGCGGGCGCAGTTCGAGCAGAAGACCGCGTCCGCACCCCGTATGAACAAGGGTGACGTGCGCTCGGCCGTGCTCTCGCTCCTGCTCGAGCAGCCGATGCACGGCTACCAGATCATCCGCGAGATCGAGGATCGCAGCGGCGGGTCGTGGAAGCCGAGCCCGGGTTCGGTGTACCCGACGCTCCAGCTGCTGACCGACGAAGGCCTCGTGCAGTCCGAGGAGTCGAACGGTCGCAAGACCTACTCGCTCACCGCCGAAGGCCGCGAGGCCGCCGGAGAAGAGACCACGGAGCGCACCGCCCCGTGGGAGTCCGCGGGCTCGCGTGAGGGAGGTCGCATGACGGCGCTCCCCAAGGCCGGCGTCGAGCTCGCTCAGGCTGCCGCCCAGGTGGCACGCACGGGCGACAAGGAGCAGGTCGCGCAGGCCGTCGAGATCCTCGACGAAGCCCGTCGCAAGCTCTACTCCATCCTCGCCCAGGGCTGAGGTTGCCCGTCCCCGGCGCGTGCCCTCGGCACGTCGGCATCCAGGAGTCCCGTTGACCGACGACGCCCTCATGCGTGCGCGCTACCGGCGCATCACGCGGTTCGCCGCGCGCTATCTCGTCCAGGCGTGGTGGTACGAGCTGTTCCTTCCGCGGTTCGGTCTCGGGTGGATCTCCGCCCGAGGCCGAACCCGGCGGCTCCTGCGCATCGCCCAGCGCTTCCACGTCCTCGCGGTCGATCTCGGCGGACTCATGATCAAGGTCGGGCAGTTCATGTCGTCGCGCCTCGACGTGCTTCCGCCGATCATCACGAAAGAACTCGAGGGCCTGCAGGACGAGGTGCCCGCCGTGCCTTTCGCGGAGATGCGCGAGCGCATCGAAGAAGAGCTCGGGATGCCGCTGACCCGCGCCTTCGCCTTCGTCGATGAGCGACCGCTCGCGGCGGCGTCGCTCGGGCAGGCGCACCGGGCGACGCTCACCGAGGCGATGGCGGAAGAGAGCGGACTCCGCGACGTCGTCGTCAAGGTCCAGCGCCCCGGAATCGACCGCATCGTCGACGTCGACCTCCGCGCCCTCCGCAAGGTCGGGCGGTGGCTCAGCAAGGTCTCGATCGTGTCGGATCGCGTCGACATGCCGGCCCTCGTCGAGGAGTTCGCCGTCACGAGCCTCGAAGAGATCGACTACCTCCACGAGGCGGCGAACTCCGAGCGCTTCGCCGCCGATTTCGCCCGTGACGGGGGCGTCGCCGTTCCCGCCGTGGCGTGGGAACGCACGACACGACGCGTGCTGACGCTCGAGGACGTGTCGGCGATCAAGGTCAACGACGTCGAGGCGCTCCGCGCCGCCGGGATCGATCCCTCCGAGGTGGCCGCACGGTTCGCCTCGGTGATGTTCGACCAGCTCTTCGAGGACGGGTTCTTCCACGCCGATCCGCATCCCGGCAACGTGTTCGTGACCCCGCTGTCGACTCCGGATGCCGCCACTTCGGACTGGCGGTTCACGTTCATCGACTTCGGCATGATGGGCGAGGTCCCGCCCGGACTCCGGCGTGGTCTTCGGCGCGTCCTGATCGCCGCGGCCTCCCGCGACGGCAAGGGCCTGGTCGACGGCATCCGTGACATCGGCGTCCTCCTTCCCTCCGCCGACACCGTGCAGCTCGAGCGGGCGATGACCCAGCTTTTCTCCCGCTTCGGCGGCATGGGCTTCGCCGAGCTGCAAGAGGTCGACCCGCGGGAGTTCCGCGCCTTCGCCGTCGAGTTCGGCGACGTGGTGCGCACGCTCCCGTTCCAGCTGCCCGAGAACTTCCTCCTGATCGTCCGTGCGATGTCGCTCACGAGCGGCATGTGCAGTGCTCTCGACCCTGCTTTCAACATCTGGGATGCCGTCGAGCCCTACGCGCAACGCCTCATCCGCGAAGAGAGCGGCAACACCGCCCAAGCGCTCGTGCGCGAGGTCGGAGCGGTCGCCGCCGTCACGGCGCGTCTCCCGCGCCGTCTCGACACGTTGATCTCGCGGTTCGAAGAGGGAGCCGTCTCGGTACAGACGCCGCGCATCGAGCGCCGATTGCGCGATCTCGAGCGGATGATCCGTCGCGTCGTCTCGGCGGTCCTGTTCACCGGGCTCCTGATCGGCGGAATCCTGCTCCAACCCGAGCAGGGTTTCTGGGGGACGACCCTCGTGGTCGCCTCGGTCGCGCCGCTGTCGCACGCTCTGCTCGCGGGATTCGTCGCCCGCCGCAACGGCGGCTGAACGGGCAGCGGTCCTCCTTAGACTGTCCCGGTGCGCCCCGATCCTGCACGCCCGCTCGCGGGGTGGACCTTCGACGGAACGCTTCGTGCCTACCAGGCGGCGGCGTTGCGGCGGGTCGATGTCGACGCGGGGGAGCCGCTGCACCTCGTCGCACCGCCCGGGTCCGGCAAGACCCTCGTGGGGCTGCTGCTGGCCGCCCGACGGGGCAAAAAGACGGTGGTCTTCGCGCCGACGCTCGCGATCAGAGACCAATGGGTCACCGCGGCGCGAGCGCTCGCGCACGACGACGCGGCGGTCTCGGGCGATCCGACCGCTCCGGCCGACCTCACCGCGCTGACCTACCAGTCGATCAGCGTGCTCGACTCCGTTTCGCCGTTCGCGGGTCTTGCGCGGAGCAGGTGGCTCGAGGAGCTCGAGGCCGACGACCGGTCGCCCGATGCCGCGACAGCCTGGCTCGACGCGCTGGCCGAGAGCAATCCCGCCGCGTACCGGCGAGGCATCCGCGCCCGTGCCCGAGCCGTCCGCCGGACCCTGTCGCGACAGGATGCCACGGTCCTCGCCGCTGCGCTCCACCCCAACGCGCGCGACCTCATCGATCGTCTCGTGGCAGAAGGCGTCGAGACGATCGTGCTCGACGAGTGCCACCATCTCCTCGACCATTGGGCGCTCGTCGTCGCAGCCCTGATCGCGCGGCTCCGGGCCGCGGGCCGCGAGCCGTTGGTCATCGGTCTGACCGCGACTCTGCCGACTCCCGACGACGCCGACGAGTACGACAATTACCTCATCCCTGCTCGGCGAGGTCGATCTCGAGGTGCCTGTGCCGGCGGTGGTTCGCGAGGGCGACCTCGCCCCGTATCGCGAGCTCATCCACGTCGTCGAGCCCACCGCCGAGGAGCGGCTGTTCCTGAGCGCCCACGCCGAGGCTCTCGAGGTCGCCCTGCGCACGAGCTTCGCCGTCGGTTCCGGACGCGCGAGTCTGCTCGGCATCCTGCAACCGGCGGTCGGCGGCGCGGGCGCCGATGACATCGATGGCGGGCTCGCTGCGGCGTTCGCCGCTGATTTCGCGGGTGCCGAGGCGGCCGCCGCGATGCTCTTCCTCGTCGCCCCGGACGACCCGGTGACGGCGCACCTGCCGGAGTTCGCGCGTCGCCCGCCGACCACCGATGAGACGCTGCGTCTCCTCGGCCGTTTCGCCCTCGACCAGGTGCTTCCCGACCCCGCTCGCACCCAGGAATGGCAGCGTCTGCGTGCGCTCCTCGCCGACTTCGGGTACGCCCTCACCGACAAGGGTGTGCGTCGCACGCGCGATCCCATCGACTCGGTTCTGACGTCGTCGCTCGCCAAGGACCAGGGGGCGTGCGACATCATCGCCGCCGAGCGTGACGTCATGGGCGAGCGTCTCTGCGCTCTCGTCGTGACGGACTTCGCGCGACACGGCAACGTGCACGGTGGCCTGCTCGGCGCCGCGGGAGCCGTCCGGACCTTCTCGGTGCTGGTGACCGACGCCGCCACCGCAGCGCTTCCGGCGATGCTCGTGACCTCGTCCACCGTGCGCCTCTCGCGCCGCCACGCGCCCGCTGTCCTGCCCGCTCTCGTCTCCGAGCTCGGCGTCGAGGTGACGGCGGTCCCCGTGGACGACGATCCGTCCGTGCTGGAGGTGCGTGGCATCGCCGGGGCGGGCATCGTCAGCGCCGCAGCCCGGCTCCTCGACGCGGGAAGGCTCCAGGTCGTCGTCGGAACGCGCGGGCTGTTCGGCGAGGGCTGGGACTGCCCCCGCGTGAACACCCTCGTCGACCTCGCCGCCGCAGCCGGCGACGCCGCCATGCAGCAGCTGCGCGGCCGCACCCTGCGCCTCGACCCCTCGTGGGCTGAGAAGACCGCCCACAACTGGACCGTGACCGCGCTCATCCCGACCGATCTCGCCGTCGAGGCGCAACCGGATGCCACCCGTCTCCGCCGCAAGCACTCGAGGCTCTGGGGGGTCGATGTCGATGACCCGGCACGGGTGGTCCGAGGTCTCGGCGGCGCTCTCGGCCACGCTCGACGACGAGCGCTGACCGACGTCCTGGCGAAGGTCCCGGGAGCCGCCACGGCGGCGATCGGCAGCCTTCATGCGATCCCGTCGCGCGCCGAGACCCGCGATCTCTGGCGGATAGGCGAACCCTACGACGACGTCGAAGAAGAGACCTTCGTTGTCGAGCACCGACCAGGCTCCCCGCTGTTCCCGACCTCGGTGTCGGCCACGCGAACCGCAGCCACGGCGTTCCTCGGCACGGTCGGCGCGACGGGCGTGGCGGTGTCCGGGGCCATCGCGCTCGTCCCCGACGCGGCGCCGCCGCTCGCCGGCGCGTCGCTTCTGGCCGGCACCCTCGCTGCGCTCCCTCTGGGTGTCGCGTGGCGACAGGGACGACGTCGCGTCCGCGACGCCGGCGCGACCCTGCAACGGATGGCCGAGGTGCTGTGGGAGGCGTTGGGTGACGCCGGTCGTATCCGCGCCGCGTCCGGCACGCCTCGGGTCGACCCGGCTGATCCTCTCACCGCGGTTCAGCGGCTCGACGTTACGGTTGCGCACGCCGATTCCGCCGACCGCGCGGTGTTCGGACAGGCGCTCCTCGAGCTGTGTGCGCCGGTGCGCGCACCGCGGTTCGTGCTCGAAATCGATCGCGGCGGACGGTCGGCGCCGGTCCGCGCGGCTCTCCGACTCACCGGGGCGGTTCGCCCGCGTCGATTCCTCTCGGTGCCCGCGGACATCGGGCGCCGTCGCGAGACCGCTCACCGCTTCGCGCAGGAATGGCAGCGCCGCATCGGCCCGGCTGTCCTGCACGAAGTCGGGCTCTCGGCGGAAGATCCCGTGATCAGCGAAGCGCGCCGCGCCGGAGCATTCTCCGGAGCGGCGCGCTCGATGGTGCGGTGGAGCTGAGGCTCAGTACCAGCCGGTCGACTGCGAGTGGTCCCAGGCGCCGCACGGGCTGCCGTATCGACCCGAGATGTACCCGAGACCCCAGGCGATCTGGGTGCCGGCGTTTGTCTGCCAGTCGGCACCGGCAGAGCTCATCTTGCTTCCGGGGAGAGCCTGCGGGATGCCATAGGCACCGCTTCCGGCGTTGTAGGCCTGGTAGTTCCAGCCCGACTCGCGGTTCCAGAGCGAGACGAGGCACGAGAACTGGTCATCGCCCCAGCCGTAGCCGGACAGCATGCCGCGTGCGGTGGCCTGTGCGCCGCCCGGGCTGTTGCCACCCGAGCCTCCGCCCGACGACGGCGGGGGAGTCCAGTCGCCACCGCCGGACGAGCTGCCCGAAGACGCGTTCGACCGGGCCTCCTCGTCGGCCTTGGCTTGGGCGGCCGCCGCGGCCTCGGCTTCCTGCCGCGCCTTCTCAGCGGCCTCCTCCTCTTGCTTCTTCGCGACCGCGGCGTCCAGACTTCCGCGAAGCGCGCTGACCCGCTGGTCGACGGCCGTCGCCTCAGCCCTCACATCACCGGTCACGCCGGGGAGGAAGGTCGACGGCAGCACCTGCGCCGCGGTCAGGTGATCCGCGGCCGCCTGGAGCGCGGAGGTGTCGACGGTGGCGGGCTGACCGATGTCCAGTCCGGATGCCGCGATGTCGTTCTGGACCGTCGTCGCCGCTTGCAGCGAGGCTGCGGCGGTCTGCTCGGCGGCTCGAGCGTCTGCGCGATCGGGGTCGGACGTCGTGCCGGGCGCGACAGGTGCGCTGTAGGAGGCGAGCTGCATGCTCGAGGCCGAGAGGAGGGAGGATCCCGCGTTGGCCTGAGCGAGGGGAGCGGTCCCCGTGAGGGTCACCGTCGCCGCGAGTCCCAGAGCCACGACACCGGCGGTGATCGCGGGGCGGCGAGTGGAGCGGCGGGCCGCCAGTCGGCGGGCACGGCGGTTGTGTGTGGGCGTCGAATCAGAACTCATAAAACCGGTTTCGTATCGCGAGGACGGCGGAAAACAGCACGTCCTGCCCGTGATCGACGGGCACGGAACGGGGAGCCTGGCACGGCAGTCTGGACGCAAGCTGGGCGAGAACACCCCGACGGGCCCCGTTCGAGAGGCCATATCGATCCGACCGCGCGGCCCGCGGACCGCGGTCTCGTCGGTATCCGGGGCCGCGGATGCGTTAGGCTTGAGTGTCACTCGTCTGGCTATCCCGCACCGCGGGTGTGAGCGGGTGGCATCGCACGAAACAATCCGCTTCGCTTCGGCTCGTGGTTCTCGTTCGCCCTCCAGCGAGTGGTGCCCGGCCGGTCCGGCCTCATCCGGGGCTGTCCCGCAGGAGCCGAAGCCCGACACCAAACCCAACTAGGACAACCCACTACATGACTACCGCAACGACCGCCCCGGCTACCAAGCAGGTCGCGATCAACGACATCGGCTCCGCCGAAGACTTCTTGGCCGCGGTCGAGAAGACCCTCAAGTTCTTCAACGACGGCGACCTCATCGAGGGCACCGTGGTGAAGATCGACCGCGACGAGGTCCTCCTCGACGTCGGTTACAAGACCGAGGGTGTCATCCCCTCCCGCGAGCTTTCGATCAAGCACGACGTCGACCCCAACGAGGTCGTCAACGTCGGCGATCACGTCGAGGCCCTCGTTCTCCAGAAGGAGGACAAGGAAGGTCGCCTCATCCTGTCCAAGAAGCGTGCGCAGTACGAGCGCGCGTGGGGCGACGTCGAGAAGATCAAGGAGAACGACGGTGTCGTCACCGGCTCCGTGATCGAGGTCGTCAAGGGCGGGCTCATCGTCGACATCGGCCTCCGCGGCTTCCTCCCGGCCTCGCTCATCGAGCTGCGCCGTGTTCGCGACCTCACGCCGTACCTCGGCCAGGAGATCGAGGCGAAGATCCTCGAGCTCGACAAGAACCGCAACAACGTCGTTCTGTCGCGCCGCGCCCTGCTCGAGCAGACGCAGTCCGAGTCGCGCACCACGTTCCTCAACAACCTCCACAAGGGCCAGGTCCGCAAGGGCACGGTTTCGTCGATCGTCAACTTCGGTGCGTTCGTCGACCTGGGCGGCGTGGACGGTCTCGTGCACGTCTCCGAGCTCTCCTGGAAGCACATCGAGCACGCCTCCGAGGTCGTCGAGGTGGGCCAGGAGGTCACCGTCGAGATCCTCGAGGTCGACCTCGACCGTGAGCGCGTGTCGCTCTCGCTCAAGGCCACCCAGGAAGACCCGTGGCAGGTGTTCGCCCGTACCCACGCGATCGGTCAGATCGCTCCGGGCAAGGTCACCAAGCTCGTCCCGTTCGGTGCCTTCGTCCGCGTGGCGGATGGCATCGAGGGCCTCGTGCACATCTCCGAGCTGTCCGGCAAGCACGTCGAGCTCGCCGAGCAGGTCGTGTCGGTCGGCGAAGAGGTCTTCGTCAAGATCATCGACATCGACCTCGAGCGTCGTCGCATCTCGCTGTCGCTGAAGCAGGCCAACGAGTCTGTCGACCCCAACGGCACCGAGTTCGACCCGGCGCTGTACGGCATGGCCACCGAGTACGACGAGCGTGGCGAGTACAAGTACCCCGAGGGCTTCGACCCCGAGTCGGGTGCCTGGCTCGAGGGCTTCGACGCTCAGCGCGAGCAGTGGGAGCAGGAGTACGCCGCTGCCCAGGGTCGCTGGGAGGCCCACAAGGCTGCCGTCGCCAAGGCCCTCGAGGCCGAGGCTGCGAACCCCACCGACACCGGTTCGTTCGGTGGCTCGTTCTCGTCGGAGTCGCCCGCTCAGGGCACCCTCGCCGACGACGAGTCGCTGGCTGCGCTTCGCGAGAAGCTCTCCGGTCGCTGATCGGTTCCTCATCGAAGGCCGGTACCCCTCGGGGTGCCGGCCTTCGGTCGTTCCCGCGCAACCCCTGGTCATCCCCGTGGCCGTCGGGGGAGGATCGTCGCATGGCAAATCGACTTCCGCTCCTGATCGCCCTCGCCGGTTCGGCCGTGCTGTTCCTGTCCATCGCGTTCGTCTTCGCTCTGGTCATCGGTGCCATGTTCTTCGGTGGCATCGAGTTCACCGGCGGACATACGGATGCCACGGCCTCGCTGGCATCGATCCCGTCGCTTATCTGACCCTCCGGGGCCACAGCTCGGGCTGTGCGGCCCGAACTCGCGAAAACCGCGGATTTCCGCGGTTTCGGGGGTGCGACACGCCCGGGCGGTGGTGTGGATTGGACGAGTGCGCGGGATCCGCGTAACTTATTACTTGTTCGCCCCACAGGGGAGAGCGGAGCGGCCGAAAGGCCCCGCGTCCTCTCAAGCGGTGAACCACCCCCAACACGGCACTTGAGAGTTTCGATTCTCTGGTCTACAGTTGGGATCCTGCCACTCGGCGCCTGTCATCGACACAAGCTCTTCCTCTGGAAGTCTTTTTCGTCGTGTTGACTGCCGTATGTGGCACATATAGAAGTGAACTGCCTCACGGGTAGGTCGAGAGATCGTTTCTGTGGGTGCGTCCGTTCCTTGAGAACTCAACAGCGTGCACTTGTCAAATGC